>DATJXV010000062.1:0-42317 GCA_035499955.1 Casimicrobiaceae bacterium | reverse complement strand
CGGACCCGCGTTCCGCGCACGCTCGGCAGCTGCCACGAAAGCGAACGGCCACCGCAATTTCCTGCAGTGGCCGTCGCAATGTTGCCGCGTGTCTCTCTGCCGGCGCCTACGCAGGCTCCGCTTCCGCCGGCGCCTCGTCGAAGGTGAGCTTGGCCTTGTTGTCGTCGTCGAGGTCGATCGTCACGCGACCGCCGCCGGCAAGACGTCCGAACAGAAGCTCGTCGGCCAGCGCCTTGCGGATCAGGTCCTGGATGAGCCGCGCCATCGGGCGCGCGCCCATCTGCGGATCGAAGCCCTTCTTCGCGAGGTACTCCTTGAGCGCCGGCGTGAAGGAGGCCTCGACCTTCTTCTCGTGCAGCTGGTTCTCGAGCTCGAGCAGGAACTTGTCGACCACGCGCAGGATGACGTCGTGGTCGAGCGAGGAGAACGAGATCGTCGCGTCGAGCCGGTTGCGGAATTCCGGCGTGAACATGCGCTTGATCTCGCCCATCTCGTCGCCGGCCGCCTTGGTCTGCGTGAAGCCCATCGTCGTCCTCGAGAGCTCGGTCGCGCCCGCGTTGGTGGTCATGATGATGATCACGTTGCGGAAGTCGGCCTTGCGCCCGTTGTTGTCGGTGAGCGTCCCGTGGTCCATCACCTGGAGCAGGATGTTGAAGATGTCCGGGTGCGCCTTCTCGATCTCGTCCATCAGCACGACGCTGTACGGATGCTTGGTTACCGCCTCCGTGAGCTGACCACCCTGGTCGAAGCCGACGTAGCCCGGCGGCGCGCCGATCAGGCGCGACACCGCGTGCCGCTCCATGTACTCGGACATGTCGAAGCGGATGAGTTCCACACCGAGGCAGTAGGCGAGCTGGCGCGCCACTTCGGTCTTGCCGACGCCCGTCGGACCGCTGAACAGGAAGTTGCCGATCGGCTTGCGCGGATTGCCCAAGCCCGAGCGCGCCATGCGGATGGCGGACACGAGCGCATCGATCGCCTTGTTCTGACCGAACACGACGTTCTTCAGGTCGCGGTCGAGCGTCTTCAGCGCGTTGCGGTCGTCGGAGCTCACGTTCTTCGCGGGGATGCGCGCGATCTTGGCGACGATCTCCTCGACCTCGCCCTTGCCGATCACCTTCTTCTGGCGCGACTTGGGCAGGATCTTTTGCGCCGCGCCGGCTTCGTCGATCACGTCGATCGCCTTGTCGGGCAGGTGGCGGTCGTTGATGAAGCGAGCGGCGAGCTCGGCGGCGCTGGTGAGCGCCGCCGGCGCGTACTTGACGCCGTGGTGCTGCTCGAATCGCGTCTTGAGGCCCTTGAGGATCTCGATGGTCTCCTGGATCGACGGTTCGGGCACGTCCACCTTCTGGAAGCGCCGCGACAGCGCGTGGTCCTTCTCGAAGATCTGCCGGAACTCGTTGTACGTGGTCGCGCCGATGCATTTCAAGGCGCCCGTCGACAGCGCGGGCTTGAGCAGGTTGGACGCGTCGAGCGTGCCCCCCGACGCCGCGCCGGCGCCGATGATCGTGTGGATCTCGTCGATGAAGAGAATCGACTTCGGGCTCTCCGCGAGCTGCTTCAGCACGGCCTTCAGCCGCTGCTCGAAGTCGCCGCGATACTTGGTGCCCGCGAGCAGCGCGCCCATGTCGAGCGAATAGACCTGGTACTCGCGCAGCAGATCGGGTATCTCGCCCTCGTTGATCCGGCGCGCGAGCCCCTCCGCAATGGCCGTCTTGCCGACACCGGCCTCGCCGACCAGCAGCGGGTTGTTCTTGCGCCGGCGGCACAGCACCTGGATCACGCGCTCCAATTCGTGCTCGCGCCCGATCAGGGGATCGATCTTTCCGGCCTTGGCGAGCGCGTTGAGGTTGAGCGTGTAGGCGTCGAGCGCGCCCTGCGACTCGCTGCCGTTGTCGTCCTCGCCCTTCTGCTCCTGCTTGTCCTGCTTCTGCTGCGGCGTCTTGGTGATGCCGTGCGCGATGTAGTTGACGACGTCGAGGCGCGTGACGCCGCGCTGGTTGAGAAAGTAGACCGCGTGCGATTCCTTCTCGCCGAAGATGGCGACGAGCACGTTGGCTCCGGTGACCTCCTTCTTGCCCGACGACTGCACGTGCAGGATTGCGCGCTGGATGACGCGCTGGAAGCCCTGCGTGGGCTGCGTGTCCGCATCCGAGTGCGGCGCAAGGCGCGGCGTGTGCTCCTGGATGAAGTCGGACAGCACGCCGCGCAGCTCGTCGAGGTCCACACCGCAGGCCTTGAGCACTTCGGCGGCCGACGGGTTGTCGAGCATCGCCAACAGCAGATGCTCCACGGTGATGAACTCGTGCTGCTTCTGCCTGGCCTCGACGAAGGCCATGTGGAGAGAGACTTCCAGTTCCTGCGCAATCATCGGACTTCCTTTGCCTTTTCTACGTCGGCGGGCTCCTGAACCCTGCCGACGACTACAACGCTCAAGTCTCCTCCATCGTGCACTGAAGCGGATGCTGGTGCTTGCGCGCAATGCTTATCACCTGTTCCACCTTCGCCGACGCCACCTCGCGCGTGTAGGTGCCGCAGACGCCCATGCCCTCGCGATGTACCTGCAGCATCACTTGCGTCGCCTTCTCGCGACTCATCGCGAATACAGTTTGCAGGACCACGACGACGAAGTCCATCGGTGTGTAGTCGTCGTTCAGCAACATCACCTTATATAGAGGCGGCGGCTTGACCTTGGCCTTTTCGGCCTCCAGGACGGTCCCGCGCTGCTCCTGGTTTCGCATGTCCTCTTACGATACTCCGGAACGATTTGGGGTCAATGTTTGATGATTGCAACAGTTTTTACAATACTACCGCCGGGACGAGGCCTACTGCTTGACGCTGCGGGAGCATTGCGCGTAGAAAGCGCATGTTTGGCGTACCTTCGGTCCGCCTTTCCGGCACCGGCCGGACCCGGGCCCGCCCCGCAAGACGGACCCAAAGGGCACCCCGCAAAGCGCCCGCCAGACACCCCGTTCAAACCTAAAGGAATAGGCAGTATGGCAACTGGTACCGTCAAGTGGTTCAACGATGCAAAGGGCTTCGGCTTCATCACGCCGGACGGCGGCGGCGAAGACCTGTTCGCGCATTTCTCGGCGATCAACATGCAGGGCTTCAAGACGCTCAAGGAAGGCCAGAAGGTCTCCTTCGACGTGACCCAAGGCCCCAAGGGCAAGCAGGCGAGCAACATCCAGGCCGTTGCCTGAACGTCCCCGTTGCCGACGGCTTTTTCACGAAGCCGTCGACGAACTTCGCAAGGGCCCGCCAAAAGCGGGCCTCTTTGTTTCCGGGATCCGGAATCGGGATCAGGCGCAAAGGGCCCACCGGCGACGGGCCTTTTGCCGATCCCGAGCCGACGAACGGCTGTCCGGCCGAGGGCCTACATCCGCTCGATCATGGCCTGGCCGAAGCCGGAGCACGACACCTGGGTGGCGCCTTCCATCAGACGGGCGAAGTCGTAGGTGACAACCTTGTCCTGGATCGCCTTCTCGAGGCTCTTCTCGATCAAGTCGGCCGCCTCCTTCCAGCCCATGTGGACCAGCATCATCTGCGCGGACAGAATCTCCGAGCCCGGGTTCACGTAGTCCTTGCCGGCGTACTTGGGCGCCGTCCCGTGCGTGGCCTCGAACATCGCCACCGAATCGGACAGGTTGGCGCCCGGCGCGATGCCGATGCCGCCGACCTGCGCCGCGAGCGCGTCCGAGATGTAGTCGCCGTTCAAATTGAGTGTCGCGATGACGTCGTACTCGGCCGGACGCAGCAGGATCTGCTGCAGGAACGCGTCGGCGATCACGTCCTTCATCACGATCTTGCGCCCCGTCTTCGGATTCTCGAACTCCATCCAGGGACCGCCGCCGAGGGGTTGCGCGCCGAACTCCTTCTGCGCGAGCCCGTAGCCCCAGTCGCGGAAGCCGCCCTCCGTGAACTTCATGATGTTGCCCTTGTGCACGAGGGTGACGGACTTCCTGTCGTTGTCGATCGCGTACTGCATGGCCTTGCGCACGAGCCGCTCGGTGCCCTCGCGCGAGACCGGCTTGATGCCGATCGCCGAGGTGCCCGGGAAGCGGATCTTCTTGACCGCCATCTCCTTGATCAGGAAGTCGATGACCTTCGTAGCCCCTGCGGACTCGGCCTGCCACTCGATGCCTGCGTAGATGTCCTCCGAGTTCTCGCGGAAGATCACCATGTTGGTTTTCTCGGGCTCGCGCAGAGGCGATGGCACGCCGCGGAAGTAGCGCACGGGGCGCAGGCACACGTACAAGTCGAGCTCCTGCCGCAGCGCGACGTTGAGGGAGCGGATGCCCCCGCCCACCGGCGTCGTCAGCGGTCCCTTGATCGAGACGACATAGTCCTTGACGACCGCGAGCGTCTCCTCGGGCAGCCAGACGTCGGGGCCGTACAGCTTGGTCGACTTCTCGCCGGCGTACACCTCCATCCAGTGGATCCTGCGCTTGCCTGCGTACGCCTTGGCGACCGCGGCGTCGACCACCTTCAGCATCACCGGCGTGATGTCGACGCCCGTGCCGTCGCCTTCGATGTACGGGACGATCGGCTGGTCGGGAACGTTAAGGCTGCCGTCGGGCTTGACGGTGATCTTCGTGCCGGACGTCGGCACCTTGACGTGCTGGTAGTTGGCCATGGATGCTCCTGCGGTGGGTTTGCAGCCGGACCCGCGACGACTCATCACGGCGACCGTCGCTTGGATTGTGCGCGGTCCCGACGGCAAAACTGTTGATTATCCGCAATTTTGGATGGGACTGCCACGGAGGACGCACGGCGCGAACTGCGCGCCGGGCGCGCCGTCGTCCTGCTCAACAAGCCCTGCGGAGTGCTTTGCCAGTTCACGTCCGCCGACGCGCGGCCCACGCTGGCCGGTCTGGTTGCCGAGCGCGACGTCTATCCGGCCGGGCGCCTCGATAGGGACAGCGAAGGCCTGGTCGTGCTCTGTGCCGACGGCGCCCTGATCGCGCGCATCGCGCAGCCGCGCTACAAGATGCACAAGACCTACTGGGTGCAGGTCGAAGGCGTGCCGGATCCGGCGCAGCTGCGCGCGCTCGTGGCGGGTGTGGCGCTGCGCGACGGGCCGGCGCGTGCGATCGACGCGCAGGCGATGCCGCAGCCGCCCGCGCTCTGGTCGCGGGACCCGCCGATCCGCAAGCGGGCCGCGATCCCGGCCGCGTGGCTCGCGGTCACGCTGGCCGAGGGCCGCAACCGGCAGGTGCGCAGGATGACCGCCGCGGTCGGGCTGCCGACGCTTCGCCTCGTCCGCTGGTCGATCGGACCGTGGACGCTCGACGGGCTCGCGCCCGGGCAGTCCCGCTTCGCGCGCGTGCTATGATCGCCCGCCGTTTCCGGCCCACTCTCCGCCCGCCCCGCACGCTGGGCTTCCCTTCCGCGCAATGATCCGCCGCCTGCTCGCCCGCCTGATCCCCGGCCGGCCGGCACGCGAACCCCGCATCTACCGTGCCGGCGAGCATCCGGTGCGGCGCGAGCAGGTCCCGCGCGGCGCGCGCATGGTCATCGACAAGCTCCACGAAGCGGGCTTCCGCGCCTTCGTCGTCGGCGGCGCCGTGCGCGACCTCCTGCTCGGCATGACCCCGAAGGACTTCGACATCGCCACCGACGCCACCCCGGAGCAGGTGAAGCCGCTGTTCCGCCGCGCCTACGTGATCGGCCGCCGCTTTCGCCTCGTGCACGTGCACGCCGGCGCCGAGGTGCTCGAGGTGTCGACGTTCCGCGCGCCGCAGAATGCGGAGGACTCGACCGACGAGCACGGGCGTCTGCTGTCGGACAACGTGTACGGCACGCAGGCCGAGGACGCCGCGCGCCGCGACTTCACCATCAACGCGCTTTATTTCGATCCGTCTTCGGAAGAGATCTGGGATTACGTGGGCGGCGTGGTCGACATCCGCGCGCGGCGCTTGAAGCTGATCGGGCCGCCGGTCACGCGCTTCCGCGAAGACCCCGTGCGCATGCTGCGCGCCGTCCGGCTCGCGGCGAAGGGCGGCCTTGCCATCGATCCCAAGACCGCGGCGCCGATCTCGAAGCTCGCGAGCCTCGTCTCGAACGTGCCGCCGGCGCGCCTGTTCGACGAGATGCAGAAGCTTCTGCTGTCCGGCCACGCCGCGGAGACGCTCGCGAGCCTGCGCGCGCACGGTCTCTCACACGGGCTCCTGCCGCTGCTCGACATGATCCTCGAGCAGCCGCTCGGCACGCGCTTCATCGAAGTCGCGCTCGCGAGCACCGACGCCCGCGTACGCGAGGGCAAGACGGTGTCGCCGGCGTTTCTCTTCGCGACGCTGCTTTGGCACGAAGTGCTCGTGCAGTGGAATGCCGCCCGGTCGCGCGGCGACAAGACGATCCCGGCGCTGTACGACGCGATGGACCGCGTGCTCGAGGCACAGGCGACCCGCATCTCGATCCCGCGCCGGTTCGAGGCGACGATCAAGGAGATCTGGGCGCTGCAGCCGCGCTTCGAGCAGCGTGCCGGGCAGCGGCCCTACCGCCTGCTCGAGCACGAGCGCTTCCGCGCCGCGTACGATTTCCTGAGCCTGCGCGGCGAGTCGGGCGAAGCGCCGCACGCGCTGGTCGAATGGTGGACGCGCTTCCAGGACGCGTCGAATGCCGAGCGCGAAGCGATGCTGCGTCCCGAGGAGGCCCCGAAGAAGTCGCGGCGCTCGCGCGGCCGGGGCCGCAAGCGGCGCGAGGACGCCGCCGACCCCGCTACGCCGCCGCGTGAGGCGGAGTGACGCGCGCCCGATGGCGCTCGCGTACGTCGGACTCGGCAGCAACCTCGCGCACCCGCGGCGGCAGATCGCGCGCGCCGCCCGCGCGCTGGCGCGCTTGCCGCGCACGCATCTACTCGCCCTGTCGCCCAACTACGTCACGGCGCCGGTCGGCGTGCCCGATGCGCAGCCGGATTACGTCAACGCGGTCGCCGCGCTGTCGACCTCGCTCGCGCCCCGAGCGCTGCTGGCACGCCTGAACGTCGTCGAGCGCCGGCAGCGGCGCCGACGCGGCGTGCGCAACGCGCCGCGGACGCTCGACCTCGATTTGCTACTATACGGGCACCGCCGGATCGACGTGCCGCACCTGACGGTGCCGCACCCGCGCATGCACGAGCGGGCCTTCGTGCTCGCCCCGCTGCGCGATGTCGCGCCGGCGGTCACCATCCCCGGACGCGGGCTCGCCCGCCGTCATTGGCAAGCCGTGCGCGGACAGCGCATCGCGCGGACTCGCACGCATCACATCGCCTGGGCCTCTCGATGGATCTAACGCATTGCCGCTACGTCGTCGTCGAAGGGCCGATCGGCGCGGGCAAGACGAGCCTCGCCCGGCACCTCGCCGAGCACCTGGACGCCGACATGCTGCTCGAGCAGCCGGAGGACAACCCGTTCCTGCCGCGCTTCTACGACGACATGGCGCGCTTCGCCCTGCCCACACAGCTCACGTTCCTGTTCCAGCGCGCGGACCAGCTGCGCCAACTCGCCCAGCTCGACATGTTCCGGCAGCCGACGGTGTCCGACTTCCTGCTCGACAAGGACCCGCTGTTCGCGCGGCTCAACCTCTCCGACGACGAATACGCGCTGTACGAGAAAGTGTTCCGGCACCTGAAGCCGCAGACGGCCACGCCGGACCTCGTCATCTACCTGCAAGCTCCGGTCGACACGCTGCTCGCCCGGGTGAAGATGCGCGGCGTGAGCTTCGAGCAGGCGATCCCCGACGAGTACCTGGCGCGCCTCGCCGACGCCTACGCGCGCTTCTTCTACCAGTACGACGAGGCGCCCCTGCTCATCGTCAACAGCGAGCGGCTCAATTTCGTGGACAATCCGGCGCATCTGAAGATGCTGCTTTCGCGTGTCGGCGGCATGCGCGCCCGCCGCGAGTTCTTCAATCTCGGACAGGCATGACGATCATGACGAAGCTCCTCGGCTCGTTCCTCGCCGCACTCGCCGTGCTCGCGCTCGGGCAGGAAGCGATCGCACAGGGCGCGTATCCGGCGCGGCCGATCCGCATCATCGTGCCCTTTACGCCGGGCGCCGGCACGGACAACGTCGCGCGACTCATCGCGCAGAAGCTCTCCGAGACGATGAAGGCGACGATCGTGGTCGAGAACCGCGCGGGCGCAGGCGGCGCGATCGGCGCGGCGGAGGTCGCCAACGCCGCCCCCGACGGCCACACGCTGCTGTTCGTGGCGTCGCCGTTCACCACCGTCGCGGCGGCGGCGAAGAACCCGGGCTACGATCCCGTGAAGCAGTTCGTCCCGGTCGCCCCGATCGCGTCCGGGCCGCTCGCCTTCGTGATAGGCAAGGATGTCCCGGCGAACACGATGCGCGAGTTCCTCGCGCTCGCGCGCACCATGCCGGGCAAGCTCAACTACGGCTCCGCCGGCGCGGGCAGCGTGAATCACCTCGCGCTCGAGCTCATGAACGTGCGCGCCGGCGTCGTCGTCGTCCATGTGCCGTACCGCGGCATCGCGGATGCGACGAAGGACCTCCTCGGCGGCTCGATCCAGGCGATGACGGCGTCGATTCCGGCCACGCTCCCGCTCGCCGCGGACAAGCGCGTCAAGGTGCTCGCGGTGACCGGCCCCAAGCGCATCAAGCAGATGCCCGACGTGCCGAGCTGGGAGGAGGAAGGCGTTCCCGACGCGAGCGTGATCAACTACTGGGGCATCGTCGCGCCCGCCGGCACGCCGCGGGCGATCGTCGCGCGCCTCAACGCCGAGATGCTGAAGGTGCTGGCGCAACCCGACGTGCGCGAGCGCCTGGAGCGCGAGGGCGCGGAGCCCATTCCGGGCCCGCCAAATCGCCTGGGCTCGATCATTGCGACGGATCTCGCGCACTGGAAGAAATTGATCGTCGAGGCGAAGCTGAGCTTCGAGTAGCCGGAACCCGGTCACGCTCCCGCGCGGTGGGCGAAAGCGATACGCGAAGGAGAGCTCCGCCGCCACGACGCCGAGCTGGAAGCTGATCGCGAGCCGCGTCGAGCCCGGATGTCGCTCGCGATCGACGAAGAGCGCGCCGTTCGACAGGTGCATCAGCGCAGCTCGACGCGCGCCGCGCCGAGGCATGCGCGCAACGTCTCCGCTTCGGCGGCAAGCTCGCGCCGGAACGCCGCGCCGCGAGGCGCCGCTCGCACGTAGTCGATCGCGATCGCCAGCGTCCCGTTCGCAGCCTTCGCGTTGACCCAGCCGATCGCGCCGTCGCCCCACAGCAGCGGCAGCGCGTAGTATCCGAACTTGCGACGCGGCGGCGGCGTGTACGCCTCGAGCCGGTACTCCCATCCCCACAGCGCCTCGAAGCGGCGGCGGTCCCACACCACCGGGTCGAAGGGCGCGAGGAAGCGCACGCGCCGGTCGGGCTCGACGGGCGCTTCGCGCGCGGGAAGCAGCCACCGCACGCCCTCGATTGCGATGCGCTCCAGCGCCGGCTCGGCGAGAAGGGCCTCGAAGGCCCGCCCGCGCAGTGACGGCAGCGAGCTGTCCGCGACCATCCGCGCGAGCTCGCGAAAGCTCGCCTCGGGAAGCGGCGCGTAGATGTCGAGCAGGAGA
The DNA here is from genome assembly GCA_035499955.1 of Casimicrobiaceae bacterium. Taxonomy (GTDB): domain Bacteria; phylum Pseudomonadota; class Gammaproteobacteria; order Burkholderiales; family Casimicrobiaceae; genus VBCG01. The sequence continues at coordinate 32,767 of DATJXV010000062.1, read as the reverse complement.
AGAAGAATCGACCGCGCGCGCGAAGCGGCCGCCGGCGGGCTCGCCGGCGGCGGCGCAAGCGCGTACACCTTGATGCCGTTCTCGCGCCGCGCCACGCGCAGGCGGCCGCGGAAATGCAGCGCTTCCAGGATGCGCGTGGTCGCCGCCGATTGGCTGCCCCAGCCGTTGACCGTGCGCGCGCGGCCTATCGAGCCGAGGTCGCGCGGGTGGGTATCGCCGTTCTCGGCAACGTGCGCGAGCACCCGGGACGCGAGGCGCGGATGCTCGCGCTCGACGCGAAAGCGGTAAGCGCCCACGCGCGGATGCAGGAGCGCACGGGTGGCCTCGGGCATGACGCCGTAGACGTGCAAGTGGCCTTCCGCGATGCCGAGCCCGGCATACGCGGCGTCGAGGTCCCCGGCGCGATAGCCCGCGACACGCTGGCGCAGGATCAGGTCCGCCGCTCGCGCCGGCGCGCGGATCGGGTCGATCTGGACGAAGCGCATCGCCGCGATGGCCTCGGGCAGCGATGCGGCGGGGCGAAGGGATCGCCCCACCGCGTGCGCGCGCAAGGCGCGCAGGGTCCAGCGGCCCATTCCGATCAGGCGGCGCGCAGCGCGTCGACGATCGACAGGCGCGCGGCGCGCGCTGCCGGCAGGAAGCCGCCGATGAATCCCATCACGAGCGCGAAGGCGAGGGAGGCCAGCACGATGTAGGGCGTGAGCGTGAAGGTGAAGGCGATCTCGGAGAACGTCTGGAAGTTGGTGGTCGAGATGGGCACCGTCTGCATGAAAGAGGCCGCCACGAGACCGAGCATGCCGCCGACCAATCCGAGCAGGAGCGCCTCGACGAGGAACGCGGTGAGGATCGCCATGCGCGAGAAGCCGAGCGCGCGCAGCGTGCCGATCTCGGCGGTGCGCGACGCGACACTCGCGTACATCGTGATCATGGCGCCGATGATCGCGCCGATCGAGAAAATCACCGAGATCGTGCTGCCGAGGTAGTAGATGAACTTCGCGAGCCCCTCCGACTGGTCGGCGTAAAACTGCGTCTCCGGCTTGATGTCGAGCGTCAGACGCGGGTCGCCGTCGATGGCGCGCTTCATCTTGTCGAAGCCGCGGGGGTCGCTCAGGCGGAACACGATCGCGGAGAAGCCGAACCGGCGGAACGACTGCAGGAGCTGCTCGGCGTCGCCCCATATCTCCGAATTGAACCCCGTGCGGCCGGCGTCGAAGACGCCGACCACCGTCCAGTCGCGCTGGGCGAAGTGCAAGGTCTCGCCAAGACCCGCGCCGCGGAATCCTTGCGCGATCGCATGGCCGGCGATGATCTCGGATGTGCCGGGGCGGAACGTGCGCCCCTCCACGATCTTCACCTGCGGCCGCAGCGCGAGACCCTGCGGCGTCACGCCGCGGATGATCACGTTGGACGGGTTGCCGCTGTCGCGCTTGGGCAGGCTGATCAGCACCACCGGCTCCTTGGACACGAGCTTGCTGCCGTCCTCGCCGGTGGCGATGCCCGGCAGCGACTCGACGATCGACGCCGAAGGGCGATCGATCCCGCTTTGCACCTCCGTCTGCGATCCGCGGCGGATCACGATGACGTTGTCGGGCTGCCCCGTGGCGACGAGCGTCTCCTTGAGGCCCGCGGCCAGCATCAGCACGGTGGCGAACACGTACACGACGAGCGCCATGCCGCCCGCGGTGAGCGCCGTGGTGAGCTTGCGCGCGAAGAGGTTGCGCGCGATGTAGGAGAACGGGATCGCCGCCATCGCGTCCGGGCCTTAAGCGACGGCGCGCAGGCCGTCGACGATGCGCACGCGCGCGGCGCGCCACGCCGGAATCAGGGCGGCGACGACACCGACCAGGAGCGCGGCGCCGATCTGCATCGCCACCGTCTCGTCGGATACGATGAACACCGGGAAGAAGGTGCCCATCACCGCGGCGAACCAGCCCGCCACCGGGAACGTGAGCGCGATGCCGAGGGCCCCGCCGACGAGCGCGATGCCCACCGACTCGGCGAAGATCAGGAATGCGACGAACGCATTGCCGAAGCCGATCGCCTTCATGGTGGCGTACTCGGAATAGCGCTCGCGCGCGGTCATCGCCATGGTGTTGGCCATCACCGCCATGATGATCACGACGATGACGAACGACACTGCCTGGATCGCGATCAGGATCGCCTCGGTCATCGACACGAAGCCGAGCTGGAAGGCCTTCTCGGTCTCGGTCAGTGTCTCGGCGAGCGAGTTCTTGAACGTGGCGTCGATGCGTTGCGACACCTCGGCCGCCTGGTTCGGGTCGCGGATCTCGACCACGTACCAGCCGACGGCATCGCCGCGCCGCGGAAAGCGCGCCTTGATCGTCTCGTTGAGCAGCTCGTAGTGGAAGAAGAACTGAGTCTCGTCGACGTGTGCGTCGGCTCCCTCGTAGATGCCGCGCACGTTGAACGTCCACGTCCCGCTGAAGATCGTGCCGCGCAGCGGGACCTGATCGCCGATCTTCCAGCCGTACTTGTCGGCAATCTTGCGCCCGACGATGGCGCCCTGGCGATCGTGCATGAACGCCTTGCGCTGGTCCTCCGAGAGCTTGAACTCGGGGTACATGTCGAGGAACGGCTCGGCCTGGACGGCGAACTGCGGGAAGAAGTTGCTCTCGGTGATGTAGACCCCGCCAAACCAGCTCGCGCCGGCCACGGACGTCACGCCGGGAATCTGGCGCAGCTTCTGCTCGTAGTTGAGGGGCAGGAAGAAGGCGAGCGAGATGGAGCTGCGCGTGATGAGCCTCGTGGACGCGCTCGCCTCGACACCCGCGTACCACGCGTCGATGACCGTGCGAAGGAGGCCGAAGGCGACGATCGCCACCACGATGCCGACCATCGTGAGCGCGGTGCGCAGCTTGTGGCGGAACGCGTTGCGCAGGATGAGCGAGATGACGAACACGGCTTCCGGGCTAGTCGACCAGCACGCCCTTCTCGAGGTGGATCATGCGCGCCGCGCGCGAGGCGGCCTTCGGGTCATGCGTGACCATGATGATCGTCTTGCCGATCTCGCGGTTCAGTCCGTCGAGCAGGCTCAGGATCTCCCCGGCGGTGACGCGGTCCAGGTCGCCCGTCGGCTCGTCGGCGACGATGAGCGTCGGGTCGGCGATCAGCGCGCGCGCGATCGCCACCCGCTGCTGCTGGCCGCCGGAGAGCTCGTTCGGATAGTGCGACGCGCGATCGGTGAGTCCGACCAGAGCGAGCGCGTTGTCGACCCGCTCGTGGCGCTCGCGCCGCGACAGGCCGGTGAGCTGCAGCGGGAGCTCGACGTTCTCGAACGCGGTGAGCACCGGCATCAGGTTGTAGAACTGGAAGATGAACCCCACGTGCGTCGCGCGCCAGGCGGCGAGCTCGCCCTCGCTCAATTGCGCGATGTCGATGCCGGCGACGAAGATCTCGCCGGCCGACGGCTTGTCGATCCCGGCGATGAGGTTCAGCAGCGTGGACTTGCCGGACCCCGACGGCCCCATGAGCGCCACGAAATCGCCCGCCGCCACCTCGAGGTTGATGTCCTCGAGTACGGGGATGATCTGGTCGCCGCGCGTGTAGAACTTGGTGAGGCCGCGGCACTCGACGAGCGCGGTGGATTGCGATGCGTCGTTCATCGTGGGTGCCAGATGGCGCGGCGCGCGCGCCCCGTGCGGCCGCTACTTGGCCGCCACCTTGACGAGCGAGTCGTTGGCGAGCGACGGCGGGGGATTGGCAATCGCCTTCTCTCCGCTCTTGACCGCGCCCGCGATCGACGTCACGTCGCCGATCTTGATCCCCGGCGTCACCGGCACCGCGACCGCCTTGCCGTCGCGCACGACGAACACGACGGCGCGGCCGTCGCGCTGCACGATCGCGTCGGCGCTCACGGCGAGCAGCGGCTTCTGCTGCTCGGGTGTGACGTCCTGCGTGAGAAAGCTCACCTTCGCGCTCATCTCGGGCAGGATGCGGGGATCGATCTGGTCGAACTTGACCTTCGTCATCACGGTCGCCTTGGCGCGGTCGATGGTGGGCACCATGCGGCTGATGCGTCCGCGGAAGCGGGAGTCGGGCAGCGCGTCGAGCACGATCTCGGCCGGCTGCCCGACCTTGACCTTGGCGAGGCTCGACTCCGACACGTCGGCCTCGACCTCCAGGGTGCTCATGTCGGCCATCGTCACCACCGACCCCTTGGAGTCCACCGCGTTGGAGAAAGGCGTGACGAGGTCGCCGACGTTGGCGCTCTTCGACAGGATGACGCCGTCGAACGGCGCGCGAATCACAGTGTAGTCGACGGCGACCTGCGAGTTGCGCGCCTGCGCCTGCGCCGCGCTGATGTTCTCCTTCGCGTTGGCAACGGCGGCAATCGCGCGGTCGGCGCGCGCCTTGGCCGTGTCGACCGACGCGGCAGAGACGAAGCCCTTGGACAGCAGATCCTGGTTGCGCTTGAGCTGGGCGACCGCGTCGGTTTCCTCTGCCTGCGCCTGCACCAGCGCTGCCTTGGACGCGCGCACGTTCGCCTCGGCGCTGTCCGCCTGGGCGATGACGTCGCGCGCATCGATGCGCGCGATGATGTCGCCCTCCTTCACGCGCGAGCCTTCCGCAACGCCCAACCACTCCACGCGCCCGGTGGCCTTCGACGAGATCGAGGCCTTGCGCTGCGCGACGACGTATCCGGTCGCGTTGAGGACGACGAACTGCTGCGACGGGTACGTGGTGACGATCGGCGTCTCGCTGACGGATACCACCTTGGGCTGGAGCGCATACCACGCGCCGCCCGCGACGAGGATGGCGAGGAGGATCGACAGCCAGATCCAGCGCCGGCGCCGCCGCGAGCGGATCGGCGCCAGCTCCCGGTTGATCTTGAGCTTGGCGAGGTCGGGCGCGCTCGTTTGCTGCATTGGCTGCTTCGCGGCTTCAAGAAGCGGGGGCGGTTCGCCCGCGAAGCGGCAATTCTACATGGCTGCCGTTCTCACCTCGTGGAACCCAGCGGCCAGATGCCGAAGAACAGCATGCTCCACGCCGCGGCCACGAGGGCGATGGCGAGCGCAACGCAGGCGATGCCGGTGGCTCGGCGGGGCCGCGTGCCGGCGGGCGCGAGCATCCGCCACGCGAGCGCGAGGCTCCACGCACTGCCGGCCGCGAGCACGACGCCGCGTGCGAAGGGCAGCCAGGCGAGCCTCGCGCCTTCCGCCTTCGCAAGCGTCGCCGTGAGGCTGGTCAGTCCGAGGAAGACACCCAGCCCTGCGAGCGGAACAAGCGCGTAGCAAAGGCGCCACAGCTGCGGCGCGCGCGGTGCCGGCAGGACGCGCACGGCGAGCGCGAGCAGCGCGAACACGCCTGCCGAAAGCACCGTCGCCGTCAGGGCGATGTATCCCACAACGAGAACGCCGTCGAGCCAGGTGAACACGTCGTTCGCGTCCGGATAGTGGGTAAGCAGCCACCAAGGGGCATTGCTTTCGAGCAGCCACGCCGGGCCGTTCGCCACGATCCATTCGGTCGCGGCCACCTTCGCCTGCACGAGCCAGGGACTCGCGCTCCACTGGAAGGCGCCGATGGAGATTCCGATGAGGCCGACCACGATCAGCATCGCGTCCCAGCGCGACGCCGCCTGCGGCTCGATCGACAGGATCTCGCGGACCGGCGAGCGAGCGGCGAGCTCCACCGCGGCGAGGTGGCCGCTGCAGCGCCCGCACATGTGGCATTCCGGGTTGCCCGTCATACGACGGATGCGCACCATCGGCGCGCAGTTCACGGGATGGATCGCCATGTGGCCCGCGTTGCGCGACCATGCCGCGCGGTCCACTTGGAAATGAACGGGCGCCAGGCGGGACAGCAAGCCGAACACCCCGTTGACCGGGCACAGGTGCCGGCACCACACGCGCTTGTCGCGGCCGAAGAGGAAGCCGACGGCGATCGCCGCGAGCGTGGAACCGCCTAGCACGAGCAGTGCCGCCTTGGGATATTGGTAGACGCTCACGAGCTGGCCGTACACGGTCGTGAGCGCGAACGCGACGAACGGCCAGCCGGCCCACTTGAGCCAGCGCGGCGTGGGACGCCCGAGGCCCACGCGGCTCGCGGCCTCGGTCAGCGTGCCCTCGGGGCACAGCACGCCGCACCACGTGCGGCCGGCGACGAGCATCGACAGGATGACCAAGGGCCACCACAGCCCCCAGAACGCCCACTGCGCGAAGACGGTGACGTTGTCGAGCGCGCGCGCCTCGTCGGGCGGCAAGGGAAGGCTCGCGGGCACGACGAGAAGCGCCGCGTACGCCGCGACGACGGCCCACTGCATCGCGCGCACGGCGGCCGCGTGGGTGCGCAGCCACTCGCCGTAGCGGGCGAGCAGCGTCGGCCCCGGCGGGCGCAACGCGGGACCGGCCAGCGGCAGCGGACTGCTCACCGGCGTCTAGCGGGAAGCGCGCGGCTCGCGTAGCGCGAGCGTGACGGCCACCCAGAACGCCGCGAGGCACAGCACGGTCAGGAGCGACGGCTGGGCGCGGTAGCCGGTCATCGAGGCGACGAAGCCGCCGAAGCGCGTGGAGTCGTCGAGCAGCGCGCTCGTGTTCCACAGCTGGTCCGCGAGCGGCGGCAGTACGCCGAGGGCGATGAGCTTGTCCACGCCCGACACGAGCAGCCCGCCGGCCAGGAGCAGAAGCAGGATCTCGCTCACGCGGAAGAAGGTGCGCCACGACAGCGCGCGGCCGCCGCGCTGCAGGAGCCAGAATGTCGCGTAGGCCGCGGCGAGGCCCAGTGCAAGCACGAGCGCGAATTGCGAAAGCCCGAGCTGTTCGAAGCCGACGCCGTAGAGGAAGACGACGGTCTCCGCGGTCTCGCGCCCGACCGCCAGCGCGACCACGACGAGCATGCCCCACCAGTGCGCGCCTTCCGCCTGCTTCTGCATGCGCATCTCGAGGTCCTTCTTGAACGTGCGGCCGTGGCGGCGCATCCAGAACACCATCTGCACGATCAGCCCGGACGCGACGAGGATGAGGCCGGTCTGGAAATACTCGAGCGCCTCGTCGGACAGCGAGCGCGCCACGCCGAGCACTGCGAGCGCGAGCAGGATCGCGAGCCCGAGCCCGGCCGCCACGCCGCCCCACAGGTAGCGCAGCCCCACCTTACGGTCGGGCTGGCGCGCGAGCCAGGCGTACAGGATGCCCACCACGAGCATCGCTTCCGCGGACTCGCGCCAGATGATGAAAAGAGCGTTGCCCATGCTATTTCGCGACGATCCTGCCCTTGGCGTCCGGATGGAACTCGTCGAAGAAGGCGTACTCGCCGGCCTTCAGCGGATTGATCACCACAGACGACTTGGCGCCCGGCGCGAGCACCTTCTCGAACTTGAGCGCCTTGCTTTCGAACTCGATGGGCGTCTTGCCCTGGTTGCTGACCTCGATCTTGATGCGCTTGCCCGCAGGCACCTCGATCGTGGCCGGATCGAACTTGCCGTCCTTCGCGACGAGGCTGACCGTGACGACATCCTGCGCGGCGACCGCGCCGGCCGAGGCGAAGAGCACCACCGCCGAGGCCCGCCTGACGAAGCCGATCACTAGTAGCCTCCCTTTTTCCCTACGCCGGCAAAGGCAAATTCATAGTCCACGCTGAACGGCTTGAACCACGGCCCGACGCCGGTCTCCTTGTCGGTGTGCCGGCCGAAATGGCTGTGCGGGTCGCTGCCGGGGGGCTCGATCGTGAGCGTGAGCTTGTACTTGCCCGGACCCGCGAGCTTCACGTTGTCGCCGTAGTGCGGCCCGTCGTTCGCCACCATCGGCATCATCGGTCCCGTCATCTTCTCGTTGCTTCCCTGCTTCACGAGCTCGTACCTGACGACGAGGTACGGAATCCACGTCCCGTCGGCAAAGCCGTTGCGGTTCTTGTCCGTCGCCTTGATGTCGGCCTCCAGGTGGATGTCCGACTGCTGGGCGTCGCGCATCATCCCGGGCGGCTCCATCGCGATCGGCTGCAGGTAGACTGCCGCGATCTCCATGCCTTCGCGGACCTGCGGCTTGCCGATGGGGTACTCCAGCGCCTGGGCTGGGGCGTGCGCCAGCGCCGCCACGGCGATGGCAAGGGTGACGCGAAGCGGGCGTGCGGATTTGATATTCATCAACGTTTCATCGACTTGAAGCGCCGCTGCCAGTCGGGGACGGTCGCCTGCCTCTACACTAGCACCGACGCACAAAAAGGTAAATAGGAATGATTTGCGTTTAGGCTTGCTTTCGTGTATCGTTGTTCCGAAAGCCCGAAAAGACCTCCGGAAGCACAAGGCCGCCCATGTACGTATGCGTCTGCAACGCCATCACCGACCGCGAGATCCGCGGCGCGGCGGAGCTCGGCGCGCGCACGCTGGACGACCTGTCGGCCACCCTCGGCGTTGCGACCTGCTGCCGCCGCTGCACGGACTGCGCGCGCAAGGTCCTGGCCGACGCGCTGGCGCCCGCCGCGGCGTGCGCCGGCGGCGACGACTGACCGCGCCTCCCCTCTCGCCTTCCTCCGGCCGCATCGCCTCGCGGCGGATGCGATAAACTTGAGCCATTCCCGGGAGATCACATGCGCGGCGATCCTGCGGTCATCCGTCATCTGAACGCGGTGCTCACGAACGAGCTGACCGCGATCAATCAGTACTTCCTGCACTCGCGCATGTTCCGCAACTGGGGCCTGGGCAAGCTCGCCGAGCACGAGCACCGCGAGTCGATCGACGAGATGAAGCACGCGGACAAGCTGATCGAGCGCATCCTGTTCCTCGAGGGCTTGCCGAACCTGCAGGACCTGCACAAGCTCCTGATCGGCGAGAGCGCGCCCGAGGCGCTCAAGTGCGACCTCGACTTCGAGATGGCGGCGCATCCGGCGCTCAAGGCCGCGATCGCGCACTGCGAGTCGGTCGGCGACTACGTGAGCCGCGAGCTCTTCGAGGACATCCTCGAGTCCGAGGAGGAGCACATCGACTATCTCGAGACGCAGCTCGGCCTCATTGGCAAGGTGGGTCTCGAAAACTGGCTGCAGTCGCAGATGGGCGAAGGCCCGTCGTAGGGTCGCGAACCGGAAATAGGGTCAGACCCCATTTCAATTTGTAACCATGCAACAGCTTGAAACGGGGTCTGACCCTATTTCCACTACCCGCCGTCCAGCGGTGTGGGTGTTATCGCCCCCGCGCGCAGCGCGTTGATCGTTATGACGGCAAGCCCCGCGGCGATGCACGCGATGCCCGACCATTCGCTTGGGCGAAGCCGCTCGCCGAAGACGAGCATCGAGCTCACGAGCGCGACCACCGGAACGGCGAACATGTTGAGCGAGGCGGTGCCCGCGGGCAGCACCCGCAGCACGGCGATCCAGAGCACGAACCCGAGCGCGGTCGACACCGCGCCGATGTGGAACAGAAGGAGTGCGTAGGTCACGCTCCACTGCGCGGGCGGGGACGCGAGCGCGACCGGCAGCAAGGTAAGCGGCAGCACGCCCGCGAGCATCTGCCACGCGATGAAGTTGAGCGGGTCGAGCGCGCGGCCGCGCTGGAAGTACTTGGTCGCGACGGTCCCCGCCGCCCACCCGAATCCCGACAGCACGGCCCACAGCTTCGGCCCCGGCTCGCCTTCGCGCCACTGCCACGGCTCCACCACGAGCGCAAGGCCCGCGAGCGCGAAAGCCACCGCGAGCCACTGGCTCCCGCGCACGCGCTCGTGCAGCACCGGCCACGCGATGACGAGCGTCCAGAAGGGCATGGTGAACACGAGCACCGAGGTGCGTCCCGCGCCGCCGCCGGCCAACGCCATCGTGGTCGCGCTGAAGTTGAGCGTGGTCTGAAAGAAGCCGGTGACGATGACGGCAAGCCACGAGCCGGGCCACAGCGGCCGCCGCTGCCATGCGAGCACGGTGAACAGGACGGCGACCGCGAGCCACGTGCGCTGCACGTTGAGCACCACGGGGTCGGCGCGAGAGAGCGCGAGCTTCATCGCGATCCAGTTGAGGCCCCAGATGAGCGTCAGCACGACGAGCGCCGCGTACGCGCCGCGCCGCGTGCGAACAAGGCGGTGCATCAGGCGCGGAGGAACGCCTCGACGAGGCGGGCCACCGCCTCGGGCCGGTCGTGATGCAGCATGTGGCCGGCGTCGGCGACGGTTTCGAGCCGACCGTCGGGAATGTGCGAGAAGCGCCGCGCGACTTCCGCCGCGGCGTCGCCGCCGCCAGCCAGCCAGCGCCCTATCTCGGAGTCGGCGGCGGCGATCCACAGCACCGGCGCCTTGATGCCGCGCCAGATCGCGTACGCGTCGTCCATGCGCGAAGTGATGGGAAACGGCAGCCGATGCCTCGGATCGGCGCGCAGGTTCGCGCTGCCGCCCGGCAGCGACTGCGCCCAGTGCGGCGCCAAGAACTCCGCCTTGTCGCGCGAAAGCCGCGGGTTGTTCTTCTGCAGGCGATCGGCCACGGCGGCCAGATCGGCGTAGGGCTTGAACGACGGCGGATCGCGCAGCGCGTCGAGCCACTTGCGCAGCTTGCCGGGTGCGCGCTCCGGGCCTTCGGACGGAATGCCGAAGCCGTCGAGGGACACGAGATGCGATACGCGTTCGGAGCGCACGCCGGCCCACATCATCGCGACGTTCGCGCCCAGACTGTGGCCGACGACGGCGACGGGCTCGGCGGGCGAGATCGCTTGCACGAGCGCGTCGAGATCGGCGACGTAGTCGGCGAACCAGTAGCCGTCCTGCGGCGTCTCGGACAGGCCGAAGCCGCGCCAGTCGGGCGCAAGCGCATGCCACGGGCCATCGAGCGCATCGACGAGGAACTGGAAGGACGCAGAGACGTCCATCCAGCCATGCAGCAGCAGGAGCTTGCGCGCGGACGCGGGGCCCCATGTGCGCAGGTGATAGGTGAGTCCGCGCACGTCGACGAACTGCGACCGCGACGGGCTCATCGGACCAACCTTCGCGCGGCTTGGGTCACTTCGTCTTGCACTGCGCGACCCCGTCCTGCCATCCGACGCGGTAGTTGCCGTCGTTGCCGAAGCGAACCGGGTCCTTCTTCTCGGTGCCCCGCGCGGTCGCGCATCCGTCGCCGAAGCCCAAGCGGTACGACGGCGGAAAGCCCTGCAGGTTCACGGGCGGCGGCGCCGGTTCCACGTAGGGCGAGGGCGCCTGCGATGCCGGCGGCGCAGCTGTCGCAGGCGTCGCCGGCGGAGTCACGGTCGAAGGCGCCGTGGCACATCCGGCGAGCGCAAGCGCAACGAGCATGCTCCGCGAGCGCACGGGCCCGACAAAGATGGAAAGCGAAAATCGCAAAACGTTGCGCTCCCGGCCACGCGCCTTACGAAGTAGAATTGTAGCAGCCGCTCGCCGTCCGCTTCGCTCCTGACCGTCGCTTCATACTGATGCCGGCACCCGCATTCGTCCACCTTCGCCTGCACAGCGAATACTCGGTCGTCGACGGCACGATCCGTATCGACGAGGCGGTGGAGGCGGCGGCCGCGGATGGCATGCCGGCGCTCGCGCTCACCGATCTTTCCAACGCGTTCGGCCTCATCAAGTTCTACCGCGCCGCGCGTTCCGCGGGCGTCAAGCCCATCGCCGGCTGCGACGTCTGGATCACCCACGACACCGAGCGCGACGCCCCGTTTCGCGCGATCCTGCTCGTCGCCCATCGCGCAGGCTACCTGCGCCTGTGCGACTGGCTGTCTCGTGCGTACCGCACCAACCAGCATCGCGGCCGCGCCGAGCTTCGCCGCGAATGGTTCGACGAGGGCACCGACGGACTGATCGCGCTGTCCGGCGCGCGCCACGGCGACGTCGGGTCGGCGCTTTTGCAGGGCAACGCGAAGGGCGCCGCGCGCGCGGCGAGCGAGTGGGCGTCGCGGTTTCCGCAGCGCTATTACCTCGAGGTGCAGCGCGCCGGGCTCCCCGAGGACGACGCGCTCGTCGCGGCCACGGTCGCGATCGCCGGCGAGCTCGCGCTGCCGGTGGTGGCCACACACCCGGTGCAGTTCCGCGCGCGCGAGGACTACCGCCCGCACGAAGCACGCGTGTGCATCGCCGAAGGGCACATCCTGGCCGACACGCGGCGCCCGCGCCGCTTCACCGCCGAGCAGTACTTCACGACGCAAGCGCAGATGTCGGAGCGTTTCGCCGACCTGCCCGAAGCGCTCGCCAACAGCGTGGCGATCGCGCAGCGCTGCAACCTCACGATTCCGCTCGGCAAGAACCACCTGCCCGAGTTCCCCACGCCCGCCGGGGTCTCGATCGACGAGCACTTGCGCAACGAGGCCGCGGCGGGATTGGAGCGCCGCCTCGCGGTCCTGTACCCTGATGCCGAGCAGCGCGAGCGGCGGCGTGCGGAGTACGAGGCGCGCCTCGCGTTCGAGGCCGGCACCATCGTGCAAATGGGATTCGCCGGCTACTTCCTGATCGTCGCCGACTTCATCAACTGGGCGAAGCGCAACAGTGTGCCGGTCGGACCGGGGCGCGGATCGGGCGCGGGCTCGCTCGTCGCCTACGCGCTCGGCATCACGGACCTCGATCCGCTGCGCTACTCGCTGCTGTTCGAGCGCTTCCTCAATCCGGAGCGGGTGTCGATGCCCGACTTCGACATCGACTTCTGCCAGGACGGGCGCGACCGCGTCATCGACTACGTGAAGAAGAAGTACGGCGCCGACTCGGTGTCGCAGATCGCGACCTTCGGCACGCTCGCGGCGAAGGCCGCGGTTCGCGACGTGGGCCGCGTGCTCGACCTGCCCTACCCGTTCGTCGACGGCATCGCGAAGCTCATTCCGTTCCAGCCGGGCAAGCTCGTCACGCTCAAGCGCAGGCAGGGCGGGCCCGAGACCAACGTCATCTACGCGCGCGACGTCGAGCCGCTCATCAACGAGCGCGAAGCCGCCGAGGAGGAAGTGCGCGAGCTCCTGGCGCTCGCCGAGCAGCTCGAGGGCCTGCCGCGCAACGTCGGCATGCATGCGGGCGGCGTGCTGATCGCGCCCGGCAAGCTCACTGACTTCTGCCCGCTGTACGTGCAACCCAATGCCGAAGCGATCCTGTCGCAGTTCGACAAGGACGACGTCGAGGCCGTGGGCCTCGTGAAGTTCGACTTCCTGGGCTTGACCACCCTTACGATCCTCGACTGGACCGTCCGCTACGTGCGCATGCTCGACCCGTCGTCGACGGTGTCGCTCGACACGCTGCCGCTCGACGACCAGGCGGCCTTCGGCATCTTCAAGGCGGGCAACACCGCCGCCGTGTTCCAGTTTGAATCGCGCGGCATGCGCGAGCTCCTGAAGCAGGCGCCGGTCACGCGCTTCGAGGACATCATCGCGCTCGTTGCGCTCTATCGTCCCGGCCCGATGGAGCTCATCCCCGACTACGTCGCGCGCAAGTCGGGCCGCGAGCGCGCGTCCTACGTCGACTCGCGCCTCGAGCCGATCCTCGCATCCACCTACGGCGTGATGGTGTACCAGGAGCAGGTGATGAAGATCGCGCAGGAGATCGGCGGCTACACGCTGGGCGGCGCCGACATGCTGCGCAAGGCCATGGGCAAGAAGTTGCCCGAGGAGATGGCGAAGCACCGCAGCATCTTCGTCGAAGGCGCGATGAAGAACGGCCTGGCGGAGGGCCGTGCCTCGCAGCTTTTCGACCTCATGGAGAAGTTCGCCGGCTACGGCTTCAACAAGGCGCACGCGGCGGCGTACGCGCTCGTCGCGTACCAGACCGCGTACTTCAAGGCGCATCACCCGTCCGCGTTCATGGCGGCGAACCTCTCGCTCGTGATGGACGACACCGACAAGGTGCGCAGCCTGCGCGACGACGCGATCGGGTTGGGCCTGACCGTGCTGCCGCCCGACATCAACGCGTCGAACTTTCGATTCGAGCCGGTCGACGCGAAGCACATCCGCTACGGCCTGGGCGGCGTCAAAGGCACCGGCGCCGCGGCCATCGAGGCGATCGTCGCGGCGCGTACGGCGGGCGGCCCGTTCCGCGATCTTTTCGATTTCTGCCGCCGCATCGACAAGCGCATGGTGAACCGGCGCGCGGTCGAGGCGCTCGTGCGGGCCGGCAGCTTCGACGCGATCGAGCCGCAGCGCGCCGCGCTGCTCGCCACGGTGGGCGTCGCGCTCGACGCGGCGGAGCGCGCGAACGCAAGCGCCGCCCAGGTCTCGCTGTTCGGCGAGGAGACGGCGGGACCCGCGACGTCGCTCGTCGCCAGCCGCGACTGGACGGAAGCCGAGCGCCTGGCGCACGAGAAGGCCGCCATCGGCTACTACCTGTCCGGCCATCCGTTCGCCGCGTACGCCGCGGAGCTGTCGACGGTCACGCGCACGACCATCGCCTCCCTCGCGCCGCGGCAGGACCGCGTGCTGGTCGCCGGCATCGTCACCCAGATGCGCGTGCAGGCGAGCCGCCGCGGCAAGATGGCGTTCGTGACCCTCGACGACGGCCACGGCTCCGCGGAGATCATGGTGTACAACGAGACGTTCGACTCGGTGCGTCACCTGCTGCGCGAGGACCAGCTCGTGATCGCGGAGGTCAAGGTCGCGCAGCGCATGACCGAGGAAGGCGAAGCGCAGGGCTTGCGCGTCATCGCCGAGAACGTGTACGACCTCGCCACGGTTCGCCGCACGCGCGCCAAGGGTCTGCGCATCGCCTGCAACGGCAATGCATCCGCCGCGGCGCTCGCGGAGATCCTCGCGCCGTACCGCCCCGGCGACAAGCCGATCACCGTCTCTTATCGCAACGACCGCTTCGGTGGCGAGGTCGAGCTCTCGCCCGATTGGCGCGTCAATCTCGACGACGCGCTGATCGATCGCCTGCGCGAGTGGTTGACGCCCGACAGCGTCGAAGTCGTTTACTGAGGAGCACCCATGCCGCTGCCCATTTCGATGCGCTACATCGACATCCCGCAGCCGGGTCCGCCCAGCGTAATGGCGGTTGCGCAAGGTCCGCTACCGGTGGCGAAGCCCGGCGAGGTGCTGATCGAGGTCGCGTATGCGGGCGTCAACCGCCCGGACTGCCTGCAGCGGGCGGGCGCCTATCCGCCTCCGCCCGACGCATCGCCCATCGCCGGACTCGAGGTGTCGGGCAGGGTCGCGGCGCTCGGGGAGGGTGTGACCGAATGGAAGGTCGGCGACGACGTGTGCGCGCTCACGCCGGGGGGCGGCTACGCCGAGTACTGCACCACACCCGCGGGCTTCTGCCTGCCGCCGCCGCGGGGACCTTCGCTGCGCGAGGCCGCGTGCGTTCCCGAAACCTACTTCACGGTCTGGTACAACCTGTTCGCGCGCATCCGCTTCGAGCCCGGCGAATCGGTGCTCATCCACGGCGGGACGAGCGGCATCGGTCTCACCGCGATCCAGCTCTGCAAGGCCTTCGGCGCGATCGTCTACACGACCGCGGGCTCGGACGACAAGGTCGCGTTCTGCCGCGGCATGGGCGCCGACCACGCGATCAACTACAAGACGCAGGACTGGAGCGCCGAGGTCTGGAAGCTGACGGGCAAGAAGGGCGTGAACGTCGTGCTCGACATGGTCGGCGGCGACTATGTCGCGCGCAACATCCGCTCGCTCGCGCCTGACGGGCGCCTGTCGCAGATCGCGTTCCTGAAGGACAGCACGGTGGAGCTCGACATGCGCGCGATCATGATGAAGCGCTTGGTCGTCACCGGGTCCACGCTGCGTGCAAGCCCGGCCGCTCGCAAGGTGGCGCTCGCCCGCGAACTGCGCGAGAAGGTGTGGCCACTGTTCGCCCAGGGAAAGCTTCGGATCGTCATCGCGGAGACCTTTCCGCTCGCGGAGGTCGCACGGGCGCACGCGCTCATGGAGTCCGGGGCGCTGATCGGGAAGATCGCCCTCGGCGTGCGGGAAAGGTAGTCAGTAGGTCGCGCGGCCGCCGGAAATATCGAACGCCGCGCCAGTCGAGAAGCTGCATTCCTCGCTGGCGAGCCAGGCGATGAGGCTCGCGATCTCCTCGACCTTGCCGAAGCGCCCCATCGGGATCTTGGACAGCATGAAGTCGATGTGCTGCGGCGTCATCTGGTCGAACATGCCGGTGCGCACGGCGGCGGGCGTTACGCAATTGACCCGTATGCCCGTGCCGGCGAGCTCCTTGCCGAGCGACTTCGTGAGGCCGATCACCGCCGCCTTCGACGCGCTGTAGGCGGATGCGTTGGGGTTGCCTTCCTTGCCGGCGACCGAGGCGATGTTCACGATGCGGCCGTAGTCCTTCGCGCGCATGATCGGCACGACGGCGCGGTTGCACAGGAACACGCCGTTGACGTTCACGTCGAACACGCGCTTCCAGGCGTCGACCGGATATTCCGCGAGAGGCACGTTCGGCCCGGTGATGCCCGCGGAGCATACGAGCACGTCGATGCCGCCCAGCGCGTCCGCCGTCGCTCTCGCCGCGTGCTCGACCTCGCCCTCGCTCGTGACGTCGACTCGGAACGTCCGTGCGGCGCCCACCGCCGCCTGGGCTTGCGCGAGCGCGTGCTCGTGCGTGTCCCACAGCGCGACACGCGCTCCGCTCGCGGCGAGCCGTTGCGCCACCGCGAACCCGATGCCCTGCGCCCCGCCGGTGACGACGGCGCTGCGTCCCTCGAAATCGAGCGCGTTCATGTGCCCGAGGATAGCAAAGCTTGAGGGGCGCTCAGCGGAAGAACACCGCGAGGCCGATGGCGAGCGCGGAAAGCGCGACGATGCCGAGCACGCACACGAGTCCGAACATCGTGTTGCGCGTGTCGCTCTGGAACACGAGCATGTCGTCCATGAGCTCGGACACCTGGGCGTTCGTGGCGAGCGCCACGGGTGTGCCGGCCTCGAACGTCGCGGGCGCGACGCCTGCGCCCGCCGCGGGCACCTCCATCGGCAGGATCATGACGAAGTTCGTGATCGGAAGCACGCGGAAGGCGTGATTGTCCCAAACCTTCACGCGCACACCTGATCGCATGCGGTAGCCGAGCGCCTTCGCCTCGGGCCCCTTGCGCTCGCCGGCGTCGACGAAGAACTTGGTGGGCAGGCGGCCGGCGTTTGCCACGCGCAGGAGCGTCGCGAACTTCTCGGCGGCCATGTTCACGTTCAACTGGAACTTGGCCGGGCTCGCCTGCGCGTCACGGCCGGATTCCGCGACGAACACCATCGACCCGATCGCGCCGTTGCCGTTGCCGTTGCCGCGACGCTCGCGGATGCGCAGCACCCCGGTCATATCTCCGAGGGAGCCGCCGGCCGCGAGCTCCACCGCGTCGTCATCGTCGAGCACCACCTTCATCACGAGAACGCTCTCCTTGCCGTTCTCCATGACGAGCCGCGCTTTGGTCGGCCGGAATCCCACCAGCGGCATTGCCTCGATCCCCTAGGTTCTTATGAGCGGCATGCGTATGCTTCGCCACCGCCGGTTGGCTGCGATTATGCGCCCTCGGTAGCTTTTTCCGAGGCTTGCCTCGACGGGCGGCAGGCCGCGAAAAATGGTCTCGCGCGACTGTTATCGACAACGCGGGCGATTCCCCGGCATCTTGTCCGTTACAATGCCATTGTCATAGCCGTTGTGCGGGGGGACAATGGGGTCCCCGGAAAGGAAGCTTGCCATGCCGTCCGTGCTTCGCTTCATCGTCGCGCTCGCCGCGCTCCTCGCCCTGTCGTCGCCCGCCACTGCCCGCGACGCAAAGCCGAACGTACCGAAAATCGTGCCGAAGATTGGCGCGATCACCGCCTTCACGAGCGCTGCGCAGCTCGCCGCGATGCTCGCGGGTCCCGGCGTGACGATCTCCAACGCGAAGTTCACCGGCAGCCCGCTGGCCGCCGGCACGTTCGGGGGCGGCCAGGTCGACCTGGGGCTCGACAGCGGCGTCGTGCTGTCGACCGGCAACGCTGCCGACGTCCAGGGCCCCAACTCGGACAGCGGCTGGACCACCGATTTCGGCCTTCCCGGCGATCCCGATCTCACGGCGCTCGTCGGCGACCAGACTTTCGACGCGGCCGTGCTCGAGTTCGACGTGACGCCCGCAGGCAGCACGATCGCGATCCGCTACGTGTTCGCCTCCGAGGAGTACAACGAGTACGTGGGCTCGCCGTTCAACGACGTGATGGCGATCTACGTGGACGGCGTCAACTGCGCGAACATCGGCGGGCGTCCGGTGAGCGTCAACACCATCAACGCCGGCGTCAACGATGCTTACTTCGTCGACAACGACACCGGCGTGCTCGACACCGAGATGGACGGCCTCACCACGCCGCTCGACTGCGTGGCGCCCGTGACGCCCGGGGCCGCCAATCACGTCAAGATCGCGATCGCCGACACCTCGGACGGCCGCTACGACTCGGCGTTGTTCATCGCCGCCTCGGGAATACGCTCTCCCGGCGTGGGCGGGCTCACGCTCAGCCCGCTCCTCAAGGCCGTCGAGTACCACCACACCGAGTGGGATCATTACTTCATCACGACGATCCCCGTCGAGATCCAGAAGCTCGACGACGGCACCTTCGTCGGCTGGGCGCGCACGGGCCTCACGTTCAACGTGTACGTCACCGGAACCGCGAATACGGCGGACGTCTGCCGCTTCTTCAGCACGTCGTTCGCGCCGAGGAGCTCGCACTTCTACACGCCTTTCGCGTCCGAGTGCGCCACCGTCAAGCAGAACCCGGACTGGCAGTTCGAGGCCGTCGTCTTCGCGATGGTGCTGCCCAACGCCGACGCGACATGCCCGGCCGGAACGAAGCCGCTCTACCGCGTGTACAACAACGGAATGGGCGGCGCGCCGAACCATCGCTACACGACCGAACCGGACATTTTCGCATCGATGCTGAGCCAGGGATGGACGCCCGAGGGTGCGGGCGTCGGCGTCATCGCCTGCGTTCCTATCTAGTGGACTACCGCGCGTTCCAGGCGCTGCGGATCTGCCTCGCGACATCGATGGGCGCCCGCACGGGCCGCGCGGCGTCGGGCGCAGCGGGCGCGAGCGGCCACGTCACCTGCTCGAACGCTTCGCAAACGGAGGGCGTGAGGAAGCGGCTCCGCGTCGCGTACACGTGGCGATCGCCCGAGCGCGACTGCTGGGTGACGTAGAAGCGCTGCGGGACGACGACGGTGAGCCGGTCGCGGGCGCGCGTCATCGCGACGTAGAGCAGCCGCCGCTCCTCCTCCAGGTCCTCGCGGCGCCCCGCCGCCATGTCGGACGGAATGCAGCCGTCGACCGCGTTGAGCACGTGCACGCTCTTCCACTCCTGGCCTTTGGCGGAGTGGATCGTGGACAGGACGAGATAGTCGTCGTCGACGTGCGGGGGCTCTGCCGTTCCGGCGGCGGCCGACGGCGGATCGAGCGCGATCTCGGTGAGGAACCGCTCGCGCGATGCGAAGGTCGCGGCGATGCGCACGAGCGCCGCGAGATCGAGCGCGCGCGCGGACGCGTCCTCGTGCATGCGCGCAAGCTGCGGGAGATACCAGGCGATCGCGTCGTCGATCTCCCCCGGCCACGGGCTCGACGGCGTCCGCAGGCGGTCGAGCATCGTGACGAGTGCGGGCCAGTGCTCGGCCGCAGCCGCCGGCAACGCCGCGTCGCGCAGGGCGGCATGCGGATCGCTCGCCCGCTCCGCGTCGTCGAGGAGCCGCGTCGCGGTGACGGGGCCGATGCCCGGCACGAGGCGCACCGCGCGGAACGCGGCGAGCCGGTCGCGCGCGTTGTGCGCCCAGCGCAGCAGGCACAGCACGTCCTTCACGTGCGCGGTGTCCAGGAACCTGAGGCCGCCGTACTTCACGAACGGGATATTGCGGCGCGCGAGCTCGAGCTCGAGCGGCGCGCTGTGGCTCGACGAGCGGAACAGCACCGCCTGCGACTTGAGCTCGAGCCCCTGCTCGCGCGACGCGAGCACCTGCTCCGCGACGTAGCGCGCCTGGTCCGCCTCGTCCTTGACGGTCACGAGCGTCGGGCGCGCGCCCGCGCCCCGCACGCCGCACAGGCGCTTCGTATAGCGCTCGGCCGCGTGCTCCATCACGGCATTGGACGCGTCGAGGATCGCCTGCACCGAGCGATAGTTCGTGGTGAGCGTCATCACGGTCGCAGGCGGCGTGAACAGTGTCGGGAAATCGAGGATGTTGCGCACGTCCGCGGCGCGGAATCCGTAGATGGCCTGCGCGTCATCGCCGACGACGGTCACGCCTCGGCCGCCGGGCTTCATGCGCGCGAGGATGAGGCCCTGCAGGCGGTTGGTGTCCTGGTATTCGTCGACCAGCACGTGGTCGAACAGCTGCGAGGCTTCGGCGGCGAGCGCGCCGTCCGCGAGCATCGCCGACCAGTACAGGAGGAGGTCGTCGAAATCGAGGACCTGCTGTGCCTGCTTGGCGTCGACGTAGGCACCGAACAGTGCGAAAAGCTCCGCTTCCCACTCGGCCCAGCGCGGGAACGACTCGCGCAGAACTTCAGGCAGCGCCTGCTGCGAATTGACCGCGCGCGAGTAGATCGCCGCGCATGCCGCAGCCGACGGGAAGCGTCGCTCGGTCACGTCGATCGAAAGATTCGAGCGCACGAGGCCCATCAAGTCTTCGCAGTCGCCCCGGTCATAGATCGTGAACGTCGGGGAGAGCCCGATACGCTCGGCGTGCATGCGAACGAGCTTCGCGCCCGCGCTATGGAAGGTGCCGGCCCAGGGCAGCGCGACCGGCGCATCGTGCCCGCGGCGCGACAGGCGCGCCGCTACGACGCGGGCCGCGCGCGCTTCGAGCTCGGCGGCGGCGCGCCTGCTGAACGTGATGAGAAGGATGCGGCTCGGATCGGCGCCCTCGGCGATGAGGCGCGCGACGCGATGCGCGATCGTGTTCGTCTTGCCGGTTCCGGCCCCCGCAACCACGAGCAAGGGGCCATCGTCGGGGGCGCCACCGAAATCGACGGCGCGCTGCTGCTGCTCATTGAGGCTTGTCACGGGTCGGCCATATCGAACGTACGTTCGATATGGTACAGCCTCAACCGCGACGCGTTAACCCCCTGAGCGGGACTTCGCCCGGCGCGTCACCGAGTGCTGCAGGCGGTCGATGCGCTCGCGGATGCGCGTCGCCCTTCGGAACATGCTTCGCTCGCGGTGGCGGTCGAGCGCGAGCAGCTTCTCGTCGGCGACGTCGAGCTCGTGCCGCGCGCGGTCGAGGAGGTCGGTCAGCTCGGCGCCGATCGCACCGCCTGCGGCGAGGTCGCGCGCCGCGGTGAGCGTTCCGACCAGCTCGGCGACCGCGCGGGCGAGATCGTCGCGCTCGGCGGGCGAGCCGGGCCGCCGCCGCCGCGGCTCGAGCATCCTGCGGCTTTCAGCGCGCCGCATGTTCGATCTTTCGCATGAACACGATCCTTGCAGCCTGGGGGATTTGCATATCGCAAGTTTAACCGCCTCGCCGCCGGGGCACGTTGGAACGGTTACCAACCTGATAAGCTCGCGGCTCCACCGCCCATGCACTTCGACATACCGCATCCGCTGCGCGTGATCCTCGCAGTCGCAGCGCTCCTGAGTCTCGCCCCCGCGCCCGCATCCGCTCAAGCCGGCGATCCGCCGGCCCAGACGGTACGCGCGTTCTACGACTCGCTGCTGTCGGTGATGAAAAAGGCCGGCGAGCTCGGCGTCGAAGGCCGCTACGACAAGCTCGCCGCGCCGATCCGCACCGCGTTCGACCTGCCTGCGATGACCCGCATCTCGGTCGGGCCGGCATGGAGCTCCATTGCGCCGGAACAGCAAGCGAAGCTCGTCGACGGCTTCGAGCGCATGACCATCGCGACCTACGCCAACCGTTTCGACGGCTACGCAGGTGAGCGCTTCGAGGTCGAGCCGACGAGCGATGAGCGGCCCACGGGCCGCCTCGTGCGCACGAGGCTCGTCCCGGCAAGCGGCGAAGCGGTGACGCTCAACTACCTCCTGCGAAGCAACGGCGGCCAATGGAAGATCGTCGACGTCTACCTGACCGGAACGATCAGCGAGCTTGCGACGCGGCGCGCCGAGTTCGCGGCGATCCTCAAGGCCGGCGGGCCGGCCGCGCTCGCGGACAGCCTGCGGCAGCAGGCGGAAAGGCAGCTTCAGCCCGCACGCGACGGGGGGAGCGGTGCGAAGCGCTGAGCGCGGTCACTTTGCCGGCGCAGACTCGGGATCGGTGAGCTCCTGCGGCTCGGCCGGCAGGCCGCGCCCTTGCCGCAGCTCCGCCTCGCGGCGCTGCCACCAGAGAGACTTGAGGTGCGTGTAATAGTCGAGCGCGCCGGCCGCGATCGCGTCGAGGTTCTCGATGTTGCGCGATCGCAGGTCCACGCCATCGACGGTGCCGACGACGAAGCCGATCACCACACCCGGGTGCCCGGGAAAGAACACGCCGGGCGGTGTCGTATAGAGATCGACGCCAAGGCCCACGGTATCGCGCACGGTCGACGGGCCGAAGAAGAGCAGCATGAGATAAGGGCCGTCGTCCATGCCCCACGCGTACAGCGTCTGCCCGAAGTCGCCCGTCTGCTTCGGCAGGCCGTCGCCGGTGGCAAGATCGAAGAGTCCGGCGAGCCCGGCCGTCGAGTTGATGACGAAGCGCTGGAACGTGATCCACGCCGCCTCGCCGCGCCCCTGCAGCAAATCGTTGGCGAAGATGCGCGGCTCGACGAGATTGTCGATCACCGAGCGGATGCGGTCGCGCGCGAACTGCGGAACGATCTCGCGATACGCTTCCGCCATCGGCCTGATGATCGCGTCGTCGAGCGACGTGTTGACGTCGAGCACCGCGCGGTTCAGCGGCTCGAACGGATCGTCGGGCGCAGTGCGGCCGGCCCCCATCGACGCGCAGCCCGCGCAAAGCGCGCACGCCGCGACGGCGAGCGTGGCGTTGAAGATGCGGCGGACGTCCACGTGTGGAGTTGCTTGTTCTTTTCGAGCGGGTCCTGGAGCTCAAGCTTAGCCGAGTTGACCTGATGGCGGATACGATCGTCGTGCCCGTCGGCATCGCGTGCCTCGTCGTCGCCGCGATCGGCAGCCTCTACGCGCTCGGCGCCGCCGTGGCGATGCGCAGGCTGCGCAAGCCCGCAGGGCAGGTTCCCGTCGCGTGGCCGGGCGTGAGCGTGCTGAAGCCGCTCGCGGGCGCGC
Organism: Casimicrobiaceae bacterium; assembly: GCA_035499955.1. Classification (GTDB taxonomy): domain Bacteria; phylum Pseudomonadota; class Gammaproteobacteria; order Burkholderiales; family Casimicrobiaceae; genus VBCG01. The sequence goes on along the minus strand of DATJXV010000062.1, from coordinate 9,735 downwards.
CGCCGGGCCTTCCCGACGATCTGCGCTCGCTCTGCGACCAGGAGTACCGCGGCCCGGTGCAGATCGTATTCGGCGTGCAGGACCCGTCGGACCCCGCCGTGGCCGTCGTCGAGCGGCTCATCGCGGATCGGCCCGGGCGCGACCTTTCGTTGATCGTGCATACGTCGGTGCCCGCGGCCAACCCCAAGATCGCGAACCTCGCGGGGCTCGAAAGCTTTGTGCGCCACGACGTGGTCATCGCGTCCGACGCGGACATCGCGGTGCCGCGCGATTACCTTGCCACGACGATCGCAGCGCTCGAGACGCCCGGCACCGGCGCGGTCACGTGCCTTTACCGCGGCGTGGCGCGCGGCAACCTGTGGTCGCGCTTGGCGAGCATGGGCATCGACTACCACTTCCTGCCAAGCGTAGTGGTGGGAACCTCGTTGCGGCTTGCACGCCCGTGCTTCGGCTCGACGATCGCGCTGCGCCGGCCGCTGCTCGCGGCGATCGGCGGGTTCCGCGCCTTCGGCGAGATCCTCGCCGACGATTACGCCGTGGGCGAGGCCGTGCGCGCGCAGGGGCTCGCGGTGTCCATGCCGTCGATGATCGTCGCGCACGCGTGCTACGAGTCGCGCTTGGCCGACCTGGTCCGTCATGAGCTTCGATGGGCGCGAACCGTGCGCGCGGTCAGCCCGCGAGGTTACGCCGGGTCGATCGTGACCCATCCCCTCCCGTTCGCCATCGCGGCCGCCGCGCTCCTCGGCGCGCCCGGCGCGTGGGCAATCGCGGCGGCCGTCACGAGCCGCCTTGTCCTGCAAGCGCAAGTTGATCATACTTTGGGCGTTCCGGGCCGCCGCTGGTGGCTCGGCCCCGCACGCGATGTTCTGTCCTTCTGTATCCATGTCGCGGGCTATTTCGTCGACGTCGTCGAATGGGGCCGGCGGCGTTACCGCATTCGTCGCGACGGAACCTTGAGCAGCGCCGAACCATGATGCGTTCCCTTTTCCTGCAGGCGCCCTCCTTCGAGGGCTTCGACGGCGGCGCCGGATCGCGCTTCCAGGCACGGCGCGAGATCCGCTCCTTCTGGTATCCGAACTGGCTCGCGCAGCCGGCCGCGCTGGTCGAGGGCAGCAAGCTCGTGGACGCACCGCCGCACGGGCTCCATCTGGCCGACGTCGCGCCGATGGCGCGCGACTACGATCTGCTCGTCGTCCACACTTCCGCGCCGTCTTTTCGCACCGACGTCAAGGTGGTCGAGGCCATGAAGGAGGTCAACCCTGCGATCAAGGTGGGCTTCATCGGCGCGCAAGTCGCGGTCGATCCGTCAGGCAGCCTGAGCGCATCGAGAGCGATCGATTTCGTCACCGGGAACGAGTTCGACTTCACGATCAAGGAGGTCGCCGAGGGTCGCGATTTGAGCCGCGTCGCGGGCCTTTCCTACCGCAGCCCCGACGGCAAGATCGTGCACAACATGCCGCGGGCCATCCTCGAGAGCATGGACGAGCTGCCGTTCGTGACGCCCGTGTACAAGCGCGACCTTACGATCGAGAAATACTTCATCGGATACCTCAAGCATCCGTACATCTCGATCTACACGGGGCGCGGGTGCAAGTCGCGCTGCACGTTCTGCCTGTGGCCGCAGACGGTCGGCGGGCACCGCTACCGCACGCGCAGCGTGGGCCACGTCATCGAGGAGATCGCCTGGGCTCGCAAGGCGTTCCCCCAGGTGAAAGAATTCTTCTTCGACGACGACACGTTCACGGACGACCTGCCGCACGCGGAAGCCATCGCGCGCGAGCTCGGCAAGCTGGGCATCACGTGGTCCTGCACGGCCAAGGCCAACGTGCCGCGCGCCACCCTCGAGGTGCTGCGCGAGAACGGGCTCCGGCTCTTCCTCGTGGGCTACGAGACGGGCAACCAGCAGATCCTCTACAACATCAAAAAAGGCATGCGCGTGGAGTTCGCCCGGCGTTTCACCAAGGATTGCCACGAGCTCGGCATCGCCATCCATGGCACGTTCATCCTCGGGCTCCCCGGCGAGACGAAGGAGACGATCGAGGAGACCATCAAGTTCGCCATGGAGATCAACCCGCACACGATCCAGGTGTCGCTCGCCGCGCCGTATCCGGGCACGTACCTCTATCGCCAGGCTCTGCAGGAGGGCTGGCTCGATCAATCGAACGCCGGCCTGGTCAACGCGCACGGCCAGCAGATCGCGCCGCTCAACTATCCGCACCTGTCGCACACCGAGATCTTCGATTCCGTCGAGACGTTCTACCGGCGTTTCTACTTCCGCAGCGGCAAGATCGCGTCGATCGTCGGCGAAATGGCGCGAAGCCCGGAGATGCTGAAGCGGCGGCTGCGCGAAGGTGTCGAGTTCTTCCGCTTCCTCCGCGAGCGCCGCGAGGCCGCGCACTGAAGGAGCTCGTCGTCACGGCCGACGACTTCGGGCTCGCGCCGGAGGTCAACGAAGGTGTGGAGCTCGCGCACGCAAACGGCATCCTGACGGCGGCAAGCCTGATGGTCGGCGGTCCCGCCGCCCGCGACGCGATCGAGCGGGCGCACCGGCTGCCTTCGCTGCGCGTAGGGCTGCATCTCGTGCTGGTCGACGGCGCGCCCGTGCTGCCTCCCGAACGCATTCCCGACCTCGTCGATGCGCGCGGGCGCCTTCGCAGCGATCTCGTGACCGCTGGCATCGCGATGTTCCTTCGCCGGAGCGCGCGGCGGCAGCTCGCGGCGGAAATCGAGGCGCAATTCGCGGCGTACCGCGCCACCGGCCTCGCCCTCGACCACGTCAACGCTCACCATCATTACCAGCTCCACCCCACGGTCTGCGACTGCATCGTCGAGGTCGGCGCGCGCTACGGCATGCGCGCGCTTCGCGTCCCGCGTGCGCCCGGCCGATTCCACGCGCCATGGGTCACGCGCCTGCAGAAGCGTGTCAGGCGAGACGGGCTCGTCGCGGCGGATGGCGTGTTGGGCCTCGCGTGGTCCGGCCGCATGACGGAAGCCCGCTTCGCCTCGATCCTGCAGCATCTGCCCGACGGGCTCACCGAGATCTATTGCCATCCCGCGACAACGGACGATTTCGCGGGTGCGGCGCCCGGGTATCTGTACGAGGACGAGCTGTCGGCGCTGACGTCGCAGGCGGTGCGCGATCTGGTCGAGTCCCTGCCTGTCCGCCGCGGCGGCTTCTCCGACTTCGCGAGCGGACGCCATCCGCCGTGAAGCGCGTCGCCCTTGTGCTCGCGCTCGCAGGGCTTGCGCTCGCCGCGGCGCTCTTCGCGCGCGAGAACGTCGCGAGCATCGTGGCGCTCGTGCTCGCCGCCGGCCCCGGGCTGGTGCTTGCCGCGCTCTTCCATGCGTTTCCGATGATCGCCAACGCGCGCGCCTGGCAACACCTCCTGCCGGCATCGCAGCGCCCGCCCGTGCGCGTCGTGGTTCTCGCGACCTGGGTGCGCGAGTCGGTCAACGGCCTGCTGCCGGTGGCGCGCATCGGCGGCGAGGTCGTCGCCTATCGCATCGTGCGGCGCAACGTCACGGACGGTAGCGAGGCGGCCGCGAGCCTCGCCGCCGACATGGCGATCTCGCTCTTGAGCCAGGCCGCATTCGCGCTCGCCGGCGTCGCGCTGCTGGTCGCGGGCGGGCGCACGGCAGCCTCCGCAGGGCAGGTCGCCATCGCCGCGCTGAGCCTCGTCCCGCTCGGCGCCGGATTCGTCTTCGTCCAGCGTGCGGGCGCCTTGAGCGCGCTCACGCGCATCGTCGATCGACTGTTCGCGGGCAAGCTGGGCTTCCTGCACGGCGCCTCGGTGCGGTTCGACGAGGCGCTGCGCGGCATCTACGATCGCCGCGGCGACGTCGGCGCCTGTTTCGCATGGCAGCTCGCGGGCTGGCTGCTCGGCGCGGGCGAGATCTGGCTTGCGCTGCGCTTCCTGGGCGAGCCGCGCAGCCTTTTGGATGCCGTGGCGATCGAAGCGTTGATTCAGGCCGTCAGCAGCGCCGCGTTCATCGTGCCCGGCGCGATCGGCGTGCAGGAAGGCGCCTTCGTCGTGATCGGCGCGCTCCTCGGGATCGACGGCGCGACCGCGCTCGCGCTCGCGACGGCGCGGCGCCTGCGCGACGTCATCGTGTTCATCCCCGGTCTCGCGGCCTGGCAGTGGGGCGAGCTGCGCAGAGCAGCGCCGGCAGAAAGATGAGCGTGCACGCGAGCGTGCATGCGAGCGACAGCGACAGCAGCATCCCCATGCTCGCCGTCCCCGGATGGCTCGAAAGCCAGAGGCTCCCGAACGCCGTGCCGGTGGTGAGCGCGCTGTAGATCACCGCACGCGCGAGGCTCGACTGCAGGAGGTCGCGCACGCCGCCTCGCGAAGCCATCACGAAGTAGATGTTGAACGCGACGCCGATGCCGGCCAGCAGCGGCAGCGCGATGACGTTCTCGAAGTTGAGCGCGACCCCAAGCGCCGCGCACAAGCCGAGCGTGACGAGCCCGGACAGCGCGAGGGGCGCGAGGGTCAGCAGGACGTCGCGCATGCTGCGCAGCACGACGGCGAGCAGGACGACGATCGCGACGAGCGCCCAGGCGCCCGCCTCGACGAACGCCCGGCTGATCGTGCTGCCCGACTCCTGGATGGAAACGGGTGCGCCCGTCGCGCCCGGCACGACGCGGCGCACCGCGGTCACGAAGCGGCGAAGCGTCTCGTTGTCGTTCGAGTCTCCCTTCGGAAACACTTCGATGCGTGCCCGGCCGTCCGCCGCCACCCAGTCGCCTTTCACGTCCTGCGGCACGTCGGAGAGCGTGATCCGGCGCGCCTGCATCGCAGCGCGCAGTTGCGCGAGCGTGGTTGCGAGGCCGGGCATCATCACCGCGGCGGCACGGTCCCGAAGCGCGGCATCGCCGTTCGCGAGCGCCTCGAGCGACGCGCCTAGCCTCGCGGCCGCCGCGCTCGTCGCCGTGGCAGGCTGCGCCGACGCGAGACCGCGCATCGCCTTCGCGGCGCGCTCGAGCGCCGCGGCGGTATCGCGATCCGAGAGCGGTCCGGGACTTCGTTCCGGATTCAGCACCGGATCGAGGAGCAGCGCCGCATCCTCGATCAGCGCGAGCTTCTCGTCCTGCTGCTCCGGAACGAAGCTCGCGAGCGTGGTTGCGTGATCCACTTCGGGCAGCTGCGAAAGGCGGCGCGCGAGCGCGGCGGCTTCCGCTTCCGAGGCGGCGAGGACATCGATGCTGCTGGGCGTCGTGTTCGGATCCCGCGCAAGATCGAGCAGTGTTGCGACCGACTCCGCGCGCGGACTCTTGAGGTGCAGCGGATTGAAGTCGAACGAAAGCCTCGGCAGCACCGCCACGCTTGCCGCTGCCGCGATGCAGGCGGCCGCGAGCACCCAGCGGCGACGGCGGCTCACGACGCGGTCGAGGCGCGCGAGTCGCGCGTAGCCGATCGGCGCGTCCTCGCGCGGCGGACGCATGACCACGATGAGCGCGGGCAGCAGCGTGACGGTGGTGACGAAGGCGACGATCATCCCTGCGCCGGCGACGACGCCGAGCTGCGCAACGCCGCGGTATTCGGTGGGCGCGAAGGCGAAGAAGCCCGCCGCAATCGCGGCGGCCGCGAGCGCGAGAGCGCCCCCGACGTCGCCCGCCGCCGAGCGCACTGCAGCGCGCAACTCCTCGCCTGCGTGCCGCCGCGCGCGATAGGCCATGCAGAACTGGATGCCGAAGTCGATGCCCAGCCCGACGAAGAGCACGGCGAACGCCACCGAAATGAGGTTGAACGGGCCGAACGCGGCGACGCCGAACGCCGCGGTCGCGATCAATCCGGCGCCGAGATTCGCGAGGACCGCCACGAGGAGGCGCCACGAGCGCACCGCGGCCCACAGCAGAGCCACGAGCGCCGTCATCATCGCGAAGGCGTCGAGCGCCGCGCCCTCGGCGAGGGTGGCGAACTCTTCATCTGCGAGCGGCACGGGTCCGGTCAGGCGAATGCGTACATCGGTGTCGCGGGCCGCGGCTCGAATCGCGGCGGTGGCCGCCGCGCCCGGCTGGAGCGCCGTGTAGTCGAGGACCGGCTGCACGAGCACGAACCGCCGCAGCTCGCGCGGGTCGGGACCCTGCGGCACGATCAGCGCGCGCCAGGAGAACGGCGCAGGGCGCCCGGCGACGATGCCGTCGAACGCGTCGGCGAGCCGCGACAACGGCAAGGCGAGCTCGCCCGCCTTTTGCGGCTCGGCACTGACGCCCTGGGCGACACGCGCGAGCGCGTCCGCAAGCCCGCGCAGGTTCGGGTCGGCGGCGAGCGCGCCGAGCAAGGGTTGCGCGACGATCAATGCCTGTGTGGTCTGCGCAACGCCCTCCTTGCTGTCGAAGAGGAGTCCGGCGCGATCGAAGAACGGGCCGCCGTCGGGTCGCCAGACATGGCGAAAGCGCGCGCGGTCGTTCGCAAGGCGCGCGGCGAGCGTGGCGGCGGCGTACTCGGCCTGTTCCGGCGTCGCCGCGTCGATCACGACCGCGATGAGCTCGGTGCGATGCGGGAACGCGGCGTCGAAGACCTGCTCCCGCTTACGCCACGGCAGATCCTCGGAGACGAGCTTCACGGCGTCGGTGTCCATCGCGAAGTTCGCGACGACGTAGTACGACGCAGCCGCGCACAGCGCCGCGGCAAGCGCGACGACGGCCCACGGGCGGCGCACGCATGCCGCGACCGCCCGCGCGGTCAGCGCCTCGCCGCTCACGCTTCGCGATAGAAGAGGAGCATGACGCCGATCGCGACGAAGCACGCCGGCCATACCCATCCGGCCCAGCGTCCTTCGGCCTGCGGCGCCTCGACTTCGAGCCAGCGCGACCACCCCGCGGCGATGCCCAGCACGGCGATCGGCATGTGGCTGTACTCGATCAGCAGCTCCTCCTTCACGTTGCCGAGCGTATGCGAATGCGTCAGCAGAAGGGTTCCCGCGACGACCGTCAGCACGGGGAACACGCGCGCGAGCGCGCGCGATGCGATGCGGCCCGTGCTCACGCCCCATTCGAACAGCGCGAATGCCACGACGAGCGCCACGAAGATCCTGTGCTGCGCGACTTCCGGGTCCTTGAGGCTCTCGAGCAATCCCACGTCCCCCATCGGCCAGACCTCCGGATCCGAGCGTACGGCGAGGAACACGGCGAGAAGGAGGAAGAGCAGCGGCCAATGCCGCATCCACGGCACGCGCCCGCTGCGGTAGGCCAGCGCGGCGAGGCCGATCGCGACGACGATCAGGCCGGCCCAGTGGTGGTTGTATTCCGACCACGCGATGTCCGAGGCGTTCCTCGGCGGCGCCTTGCCGCTGCCGGGCACGTAGGCCTGCGGCCTCGCTTGGGCCTCGGCGGCCCTGGCTTGCGCGTCGAGCTTCGCCTGCAGCAACGAGAGCGCGAGCGAGGCGTGATCGGGGCTCTCGAGCCTGGGCCGCGCCGGCGCCATGCGCGCCGCGATCTCGGAGAGGGTGGCACGGCCGTCGACGAGATCGACGCCGGGCGGAAGCGACGTGATCGACGCGGCAGCCATGAGAATGGAGAACCCGAACCCCATCTCGACGACCACGAAGCGGCGGACGCGGTCGATGGACGAGGCCAAAGGAGCGATGCGGCGAAGGGTAAGGAAATTCGCGAGGCCGAGCAACAGCAGCCCGGCGAAGAGGACGCTCTTGGTCGATGCCATCACCCCGTACGCCGTGCCGTACGCCGCCGCGAGCGACCCCATGTACGCCACCGCGAACGCGATCGCGCCGCCGCTGATCAGCGCCACGCCCGTGATCGCGAGCGTCGCGTAGCGCCGTCCGACGGCAACGGCCGTCGCCGTCGAAGCCTCGCGCCCGAGCGCGAGCCAGAGACACGGCAGACCGCCGAGCCAGATCGCCGCGCCCAGCTCGTGCGCACCGGTGGCGATCATGAGCGGTGCCGCGCCCGCGAGCCGCGCCGCCGCGTGGCTCGTCGCCACCGAAGCGCAGAGCACCACGATGACGGCCGCAACGCCGATGCGCCCCCACGCGACGCTGCGCGGGTTCCGCGCCGCGGCTATGCCTATCGCGGCCGCGGCGGCCGTCTTCGCCAGGCCCGCGATCACGAATCCCGAGCCTGAAACCTCCCACCACGAGAGCCCGAGCGAGCTTGCGAGAACCAGCGCGTTGAGCGACGTGACTGCGGCCGTCGTCGCCACGGTCGCCGCCGCGGCCCAACGCACTACGCGGGCGCTCTGCGTCGCCGGCAGGGCGCCGGCGGCGAAGAACACGACGAACGCCACGCTACCGATGAGCAGCGTCTGCGCCACGAGGTCGAGGCCATGCAGAACGACAACGAGATAGCCGAAGATGTCGAACAGCGTGGTCACGGAGGGCCGCGTACGGAGAATTGCACGACGCCCCGCGTGATGTGACCGTCGACCGAGAGCGCCTGCCATTCGAGCGTCCATGCCCCGGGTGCAGTCACCTCGCCGCGGCCGGCGAGGACGCCGGGCGGGCTGTCTCGCAGGGGCGTGAGCGCGAGGCGCGTCCCGTCGGGCCGCAAGAGGCTCAGCGCGGAGCGCCGTACGTCGATGCGGCTGTTGAATTCGAGCCTCACGTCGACGACACCCGGGTCCACCGTGGATCCCGCCGCGGGCCGTGCCGCAACGATGACCGCATGCGCCCAAGCGGGCGGAGGCACGAGCGCGAGCACGGCGAGCGTGAGCACTGCGAGCAGCGCGCCGAGGGCGCTGCGGGCGGCGAGTTTGCGCGATGCACCGGCGATTACGAGGGTCAGCACGGGCGCCAGCCTTGCAAAACCCTTACGTGCAACGCGCGTATAGGCCGCACGCCTTGTCGCGCGGCCGGCAATCGCGGATCATTGCGGCACATTGAATAACAACCCGCCAACGTGAGCACTCGCGATACCCGCCGCCCGGGCGCGCCGCGAAGGAGGCGCCCGGCGTGCGAGTGATCCTTGCACAGCCGCGCGGATTCTGCGCCGGCGTGATTCGAGCCATCGATATCGTCGAGCGCGCGCTCGAGAAGTACGGTCCGCCCGTCTACGTGCGGCACGAGATCGTCCACAACCGGCACGTGGTCGACGGCCTTCGCGCTAAGGGCGCACGGTTCGTCGAGGCGCTGTCCGAGGTGCCGTCCGGCGCGATCGCGATCTTCAGCGCGCACGGTGTCGCGCGCTGCGTGGAGGACGAGGCGAAGCAGCGCGGGCTGCGCGTGCTCGACGCGACGTGCCCGCTCGTGGCCAAGGTGCACGCGCAGGGCCAACGCTACGTCTCGCAGGGACGCGTGGTGATTCTTATCGGCCACGCCGGACATCCCGAGGTCGAGGGAACCCTCGGCCGCATAGCCGGGCCTTCGCGCCTCGTGCAGGACGAGCGCGACGTCGACGCGCTCGACCTTCCCGCCGGCACGCCGGTGGCCTACGTCACGCAAACCACGCTCAGCGTCGACGACACGCGCGAAGTGATCGCCGCCATCGGGCGCCGCTTCGATGACGTCGTGGGACCCGACACGGCGGACATCTGCTACGCCACGCAGAACCGGCAATCGGCCGTGCGCGACCTTGCGCGCGTGGCCGACGTGATCCTGGTCGTGGGCGCCTCCAACAGCTCGAACTCGAACCGCTTGCGCGAGATCGGCGAGGAGGCGGGCCTGCCGAGCTACCTCATCGCGGACGCCAACGAGCTCGACGCCGCGTGGATCTGCGACGCCGAGGCGGTCGGTGTCACCGCAGGCGCCTCGGCGCCGGAAGCGCTCGTCGACGAC
>DATJXV010000061.1:0-15211 GCA_035499955.1 Casimicrobiaceae bacterium | reverse complement strand
ATGCGCGAGGTCGTGTGCGCCACGGCTTTCCACTTTGCGCGCAGCCATCAACAGGTCAGGAGCCGTTATTTCAGCGATAGCGCGCTCGCCCAGGTCAGGGAAGAGGTTGCGTTCCAAGCGACGGCGCACGTCGTCGGCGTGGCGCGGGTTCCAGATCTTTGCCTGCTTCTCGAACCATTCGAGCGCCACTGCCGTGAAGCTATTAGCGTCCCGCAGAGCCTTGGCGCGGCTTTCTGCTTTCCGCTCTGCAGACGGGTCCTTGCGAGCCGCCAGCAGTCTCCGCGCGTCGTCGCGCTTCTCGCGAGCAGTGGCTAACGAAACGTCCGGGTAAGTGCCAAACGAAAGCAGCTTCGCCTTGCCATCGAACCGATATTTGAAGCGCCACCAGCGTCCACCAGCTGGGGTAACGAGCAGAAACAATCCTCCCGAATCGCCGCGCTTGTAGGGGCGCTCGGTCGGTTCAAGATTCCGTATAGTGCGGTCAGATAGTGGCACGGGGGTAACTCCGGCAGAGATTGGGGTAACCAACTGCAAAGTTACCCCCATTTACCCCTGGCTGCAACTGGCAGCCGCTGGACGGTCTCTGGACGTCGCTCCCTATGAAATCAGGAGGCGTCGAGGATCGTATTGGATCGTGCTGGAAACAGTCTTGGCGGAGAGGGCGGGATTCGAACCCGCGGTGGGCTATTAACCCACGCACGCTTTCCAGGCGTGTGACTTAAACCGCTCATCCACCTCTCCGGACGCGGCATTTTACCCGACCGCCCTACTCGGGCACGTTGTTGGGCGACACCACCTTCGCCAGCGCCTTCGCGATCGTCGGCGCGGGGTTGGCCCCCTGGACCGCGATGTCCGAGTTCACCATCACCACGATCGTCGCCTTCATCTCCGGTAGGTAGTACGCGGCCGTGTTGTACCCGGGCAGCTCGCCCGTGTGCCCGAGCCATCCGTGGTCCTCGCCGATACCCAGCCCGTAGCGCTTTACGGACGTGTTGGGCGGGAATGTCACCCACGTCAGGCGCTGCTTCTGCATCTCCGGCGACACAAGCGTGCCGTTGGTGTACGACTGGACCCAGATGCGCAAGTCGCCCATCGTGGAAATGAGCTCGCCCGCGGTGAACGCCCAGCTCGGATTGCGATTCGTGGCGTCCGCGCGCGCCCCGCTCAAGGTCTGCTCCGTGATGCCTGACGCGTGTGGCCCCGGCCACGCCGCGCCCGCCGGCCACACGGTGTGGCGCAGGTGCAGCGGCTTGAAGATCCGATCGGCGAAGACGTCGTGGATCCAGTTGTTGGTCACCTTCTCGATGATCATGCCAAGCAGCACGGTGTTGGTATTGCTGTAGTGGAATCCGGTCCCGGGCGCGAAGTACGGCGGGTGCGAAATGCCGACGTCGACCAGCTCGCGCGGCTTCCAGCGCCTGCCGAAATCGCTGAAGGCGAGCTTCACCCACGCGTCGTCCTCGGTGTAGTTGTACAGGCCGCTCGTCATGTTGGCGAGCTCGCGCAGCGTGATGTTCTCGCCGTTCGGAACGAAGTCGACGTACTTGTTCACGGGGTCGTCGAGCGAGACCTTCTTCTCGTCGGCCAGCTGAAGCAGAACGGTCACCGTGAACGTCTTGGTGATGCTTCCGATGCGGAAGTAGTACGAGCTGCGCATCGGCTGCTTCGACTTGATGTCGGCGAAGCCCTTGGCGGCGACGTACGCGCCCTCCCCCTGCACCCAGACGCCGACGACCACGCCGGGCGCCTTGGTCGCGGCGAACGCCTGGTTGACCGCACTATCGATCGCCTGCCGCTTGGCGGCGGGAAACGGGCGGTCGAGCTGTCTCGGTTCGGCGGCCGCTGCGGCAGCCGGGGGGGCGAGGGAGGCAGACGAGACAACGAGCAGGACTGCGAGCGCGTTTCGCAGGGTGTTCTGGACTTGCATGATCTCCCCTTCTTTGCGGGCTTTTCGAGGCGGCCTGTATGGCAATGGTACCGAAGTCGCTCAACGTGCCGGAATCGTGGTAGCGTTTTCGCCCCGTCCCACGCGCACCCTTCCATGACCCCTCTCGACTCCGTGATCGACGACCTGGTCGCGGCCAACCGCATTCTCGCCGGATTGGGCGTGCTGGACGGCTTCGGCCACGTCAGCGTGCGCCATCCCGAGCGCGCGGATCGCTACATCCTCTCGCGCTCGCTGGCGCCGGAGCTCGTCACGCGCGACGACCTCCAGACCTACGACCTCGCCTCGAACGTGCAAGATGGTGACGCTCGCACGCCTTACCTCGAGCGCTTCATCCACGGTGAGATCTACGCGAAGCGCCCCGAGGTCCAGTCGGTCGTGCACAGCCACGCCGCCACCGTCGTCCCGTTCGGCACCACGAAGCATCCGCTGCGACCCCTGTTCCACATGTCGAGCTTCCTGCGCAGCGGCGCCCCCGTATTCGAGATCCGTGAGCGCTTCGGCGACACCGACATGCTCGTGCGCAACAGCGCGCAGGGCGCGGCGCTCGCGGAAACGCTCACCGGCGCGGTGGTCCTGATGCGCGGCCACGGCTACTGCGCCGTCGGCGCGACGATCGCGGAGGCCGTCTTCCGCGCGTACTACACTCAAGTCAACGCCGACCTCCAGCAGCGCGCCATCGCGCTCGGCGGCGACGAAGTCACGTACCTCAACGAGGAAGAAGCGAAGCTGTCGGAAGCCTCGAACCGCTCGGTGATGGCGCGCCCCTGGGGCTTGTGGAAGGCGAAGTTTTCGCCGAAGGAGCAGGCATGAAGAAATCGATCTTCCTCGTATTGCTCTTCGCGGCGGCGCAAGCGCTCGCGCAGGGCTACCCGACCAGGCCCATCCGCCTCGTCGTGCCGTTCGCGCCCGGCGGTGCCGCCGACCTCACCGCACGAACGCTTGGCGACAAGATGGGACAGCTGCTCGGCCAGCCGGTCCTCGTGGAGAACAAGGCCGGCGCGAACGGCGTGGTCGGCATCGACTACGCGGCGAAATCTCCGGCCGACGGTTACACGCTGCTGCTCACCGATCGTGGCTCGCTCGCGGTGAACCCGAGCCTGTACATCAAGTTGCCGTACGACCCGCTCAAGGACTTCGCCTATGTCGGCATCGTGACCGATGGGCCCTACGTCCTCGTCGCCAACCCGAAGCTCGGCGTGAGCACGGTGAAGGAACTGGTCGCGCTGTCCAAAGCGAAGCCCGGCACGATCAACTACGCGAGCTACGGCGTGGGCAGCATGGCGCAGCTCAACCTCGAGGCGTTCAACCATGCGCTCGGCACCGATATGGTTCACGTCCCGTACAAGGGCGCAGGCCCCGCCGCACAGGCGACAGTCGCCGGTGATACCGGCGTGACGATTGCGGCGGTGCCCGCCGTGCAGGGGTTCATCAAGGAAGGTCGATTGAAGGCGCTCGCCGTGGGGTCGGACAAGCGCTTCGCGGTGCTGCCCGACGTGCCCACGATGAGCGAAGCGGGTGCGAGCAACGACATCCTCATTCCTACCTACTTCGCGCTGCTCGCGCCGGCCGGCACGCCGCCTGCCATCGTGGCGAGGCTCAACACGGAGATGAAAGCGGCGCTTGCCGACCCCGCGGTGGCCGAGCGTCTCGCAAGCGCAGGCCTCGTGCCGGACGGCAGCACGCCGGACGCGATGGCCCAGAGCTTGAAGCGCGACGTGCCGCGCTTTGCGGAGCTCGTGAAGAAGATCGGGATCAAGCCGGAATAGCGGATTTCTCCGATTGACCGCCCCGCGGGGACAGCCTAGAGTCGATCGATCGCCGGGCATTCGACGGTGCGGTACGCCATGACGTCTCGTCGGCAAGTGGTTCTCTCGCTGGGCGCCAGCCTTCTCTGCGCATCGCGCATGGGATTTGCGCTGGGCAGCGTGGCGCGCGTCGGCTTCCTGCAACCGGTCGTCCCGCAAAACGGAACGTCCGAGTTCCTCGAGGATTTCCGCGGCGGCATGCGCGAGCTGGGTTACGTCGAGGGCCGGAATCTCGAAATCGAGATCCGCTGGGGCGAAGCCAAGCTGGAACGAATGCCGGCGCTCGCCGCCGAGCTCGTTCGCCTCAAGGTCGACGTGATCGTGGCCGTATCATCGCCCTCGGTATGGGCGGCCAAGGCAGCGACGAAGACCATCCCGATCGTGATGCCGCTGAGCTCCGACCCGGTGGGCGACGGTCTCGTGAGGAGCCTCGCACGCCCCGGCGGCAACATCACGGGTCTTTCGCTGATGACGCCCGAGCTCATGGGCCGGCGCATGCAGTTGCTGAAGGAGGTGTTCCAGAAGCCGGGACGGCCGGTCGCCGTGCTGTGGAACCCCGATTACACCGGCATGAAGGCACGCTACCGCGAGGCGGAAGGCGCGGCCCCGGGCGTCGGCTTCGTGCTGCGCTCGGTCGAGGTGCGCGATTCGCGCGAGCTCGAGCGCGCGCTTGCGTCGCTGGACCGCGAGCACCCCGACGCGCTCTTGCTCTTGGCCGATCCGCTTACCCTGAGCCAGCGCCTGCGCATCGTCGAGTTCGCCTCGGAGCAGCGGCTGCCCGCGATGTACGAAGTCCGGCAGTTCGTCGACGCGGGCGGGCTCATCTCGTACGGCCCCAACGCCGATCAGATGCTCCGCCGATGCGCGACATACGTCGACAAGATCCTCAAGGGCGCGAAGCCGGGAGACCTGCCGATCGAGCAGCCGGAGAAGTTCGAGCTCGTCGTCAACATGAAGGCCGCGAAAGAGCTCGGCATCACGATTCCGCAGTCCGTGCTGGTGCAGGCGGACCAGGTCATCCACTGAACCTGCGCATCAGCGCGGCGCGCCGCTCGAGCCACCACGCGTACTGCGCCGGCCACTGCGACCAGCCGGCGTCGCCCTCGAGCGCAAGTGCCGCGCGTCCCGCCCAGTGCGGATCGAGCAGCGCCTCGCGCGCGACCGCGACGAGATCGGCGGCGCCGTCGCGCAGCACCGCTTCTGCTTGCGCGGCCTCGACGATGAAGCCGACCGCCTGAGTGGCGATGCCGGCGCGCTTGCGCACGGCGGCGGCATTCGGCACGAGATAGCCGGGTCGAAGATCGAGACGGGAGCCCGAAAACCCGCCCGCCGAGCAGTCGATCACGTCCACCCCGGAGGCCTTCAGCTCCCCGGCGAGCGCGACGGTGTCGCCGAGGGACCAGCCGCCGTCGATTCCGTCCACGCTGGACGTGCGGAAGAACAGCGGCTTGTCGAGCGGCCACGACGCGCGCACGGCGCGCGCGACTTCGAGCGCGAAGCGCATGCGACCGGCGAGGTCGCCGCCATATCCGTCACGGCGCGTGTTGGATACGGGCGACAGGAACGAGTGCGTGAGATAGCCGTGCGCGCCGTGCACTTCGACCGCATCGAATCCGGCGGCCTGCGCGCGCGCGGCCGCCGCGCCGAATGCGGACACGATCTTCGCTATGCCGCCCTCGGTGAGCGCCTCGGGCACGAGCCAACCGTCGGCGTGGGGAACTCCCACCGGGCCGACGATGGGCCACGGATCGTCGCCGCGCGCGCGGTCCGCAGGGCCCAGCGCGGCGTTGCCGTGCCAGGGTCGCTGCATGCTCGCCTTGCGTCCCGCGTGCGCGAGCTGGATGCCGGCGCGCGCACTCTGCGCGTGCAGGTAGTCGACGATGCGCGCAAGCGGAGCGACCTGATCGTCCGACCATAGCCCGAGGTCGCCGTGCGTGATGCGCCCCTCGGCCAGCACGGCGGTCGCCTCGGCGAATACCAGGCCGAAGCCGCCCATCGCGAACTGCCCGAGGTGGACCAAATGCCAATCGTTGGCGAAGCCGCCGCGTGCCGAGTACTGGCACATCGGCGAGACGACGGCGCGGTTGCGAAAGGTGACGCCGCGCAGCGTCAGCGGGGAGAAGAGGAGCGAGGGCATCGCACGATGCTACCTCACCCGCCCTTCGGTCAGCCCGAAGGCTTACAGCAACGACGGCTGCCGCTGCGTGATCGTGTCGACGGCCGTGAGCGCCGTCATGTTCACGATGCGCCGCACCGTCGCCGAAGGCGTCAGGACGTGCGCGGGCTTCGCGACGCCGAGCAGGATCGGTCCCAGCGTCACGCCGAATCCCGCCGCCACCTTGAGCAGGTTGAACGCGATGTTGGCGGCGTCCACCGTCGGCATGATGAGCAGGTTCGCCTCGCCCTTCAGACGCGAGCCCGGGAACGCCGCGAGGCGCACCGATTCGTCGAGCGCGGCGTCGCCGTGCATCTCGCCCTCGACCTCGAGGTCGGGGTCCATCGCGTTGATGAGCGCGAGCGCCGCCTGCATCTTGCGCGCCTGCGGATCCTGCGAAGTGCCGAAGCTCGAGTGCGACAGGAGCGCCACCTTGGGCGTGACGCCGAAGCGGCGTATCTCCTCGGCGCAGAGCAGCGTGATCTCGGCGAGCTGCGCCGGCGTGGGATCGGCGTTGACGTACGTGTCGGCCATGAACAGCACGCGATCCGGCATCATGACCGCGTTCATCGCGGCGTAAGTCGTGACACCGCGGCGCATGCCGATTACCTGGTCGATGTAGCGCAGGTGCTCCCTGTGCGTTCCGTACGTGCCGCAGAGCATGCCGTCGGCGTCGCCGCGGTGGATCGCCATCGCGCCGATGAGCGTCAGCCGGCGCCGCATCTCGATCTGGGCGTACGCCTGCGAGATTCCCTTGCGCTGCGTGAGCTCGTAATATGCGGTCCAGTACTCCTTGTAGCGGTCGTCGCGCTCGGGGTTGATCATCTCGAAATGCTGCACCGGCGTGAGCCGCAGCCCGAATCGCTCGATGCGCTTCATGATGACCGCCGGCCGGCCGACGAGAATCGGCTTGGCGAGTCCCTCGTCGATCACGACCTGCACGGCGCGCAGGACGCGCTCGTCCTCGCCCTCCGCGTACACGATCCGCTTGAGCGCCGCCTTCGCCGCGCTGAAGATCGGCTTCATCAGCAGGCCCGAGTGGTACACGAACTGCGTCAGGCCCTGCCGGTAGGCGTCGAAGTCGGCGATGGGGCGCGTGGCCACGCCCGAGTCCATCGCCGCCTTCGCCACGGCCGGTGCGATGTTGACGATCAGACGCGGATCGAACGGCTTCGGGATGAGGTACTCGGGGCCGAAGCGCAGGTTTTCGACGTTGTAGGCGTTCGCGACGATGTCCGACTGCTCGGCCATCGCGAGATCGGCAATGGCGCGCACGCACGCGAGCTTCATCTCCTCGTTGATCGTCGTGGCGCCGACGTCCAGCGCGCCGCGGAAGATGAACGGAAAGCACAGGACGTTGTTGACCTGGTTCGGGAAGTCGGAGCGCCCCGTGGCGATGACCGCGTCCGGCCGCGCGGCCTTGGCGACGTCGGGCATGATCTCGGGCTCGGGATTGGCGAGCGCGAGAATGAGCGGCTTCGCCGCCATCTTCTCGAGCCACTCGGGTTTCAGCACGCGCGCGGCGGAAAGCCCGAGGAAGACGTCGGCGCCGGGCAGGATGTCGGCGAGCGTGCGCGCGGAGGTCTTTTGCGCGTAGACCACCTTGTGCTCGTCCATGAGCTTCGTGCGGCCTTCGTAGACGACACCCTCGATGTCGGCGACGAAGATGTTCTCCCTGCGGATGCCCAGCCCGCGCAGCAGGTCGAGGCAGGCGAGCGCCGCCGCCCCCGCCCCCGAGCACACAAGCTTGACCTGGCTCAACTCCTTGCCGACCACGCGCAGCCCGTTGACCACGGCCGCCCCTACAATGATCGCCGTTCCATGCTGATCGTCGTGGAAAACGGGGATTCTCATGCGCTCGCGGCACTTGCGCTCGATCTCGAAGCATTCGGGCGCCTTGATGTCCTCGAGGTTGATGCCGCCGAACGTCGGCTCGAGCGCGACGATCATGTCGACGAGCTTGTCCGGATCGCGCTCGTTGATCTCGATGTCGAAGCAATCGAGACCGGAGAACTTCTTGAAGAGCACCGCCTTGCCTTCCATTACCGGCTTCGCAGCAAGCGGACCGATCGCGCCCAGACCGAGCACGGCGGTCCCGTTGGTGACGACGGCCACCAGATTGCCGCGCGCCGTGAGCTTGGAGGCTTCGTGCGGGTCGCGCACGATCTCGTCGCACGCGGCGGCCACGCCGGGCGTGTATGCGAGCGCCAAGTCGCGCTGGTTCGTGAGGTGCTTGGTCGGAAGCAGCGCGATCTTGCCCGGCGGGTGCTGCCGGTGATATTCGAGCGAGGCTTCGCGAATGTCTTTGTCCGACATGGAGGAAAGGGTCCAGGGAACGCGTCGCGCGTGGGGTCGCTCATCATAATCCAAGGTCTGCGCCGGGGCCGATCCCGGCCGGAGGCCGCCCGGTATAATTCGGGGTTCCCCGCTTCTCGCAGCGCGCAGGGAGTGCCCTGGTAGCGCTTTCGTCATGGCCGCCTCGCCCCTGTTCTGGATCCTGGCGCTCGCGCTCGTCGCGGGCGTGCTGGCCGTACTTGTCGCACCGCTCCTGCGCCGCGCCACCGCGACCGATGCGCCGGCGGACGAATCCGCGGCCACCGCGGTGTTCCGCGATCACAAGCGCCAGATCGACGCCGACTACGAGGCGCGCACGATCAGCGCGCCGGAGCGCGATGCCGCGCTCGCGGAGCTGGCGCAGCGCTTCGGCAGGGAGCTTGCCGACGCCAAACCGGGCGCCATGCGCACCGGCGAGCGCTCGCGCTGGGTCGCGGCGATCGCGCTCGCGGCGTGCGTTCCGGTGATCGCCGGCGCGCTGTACTTGTCGCTGGGCAATCCCGCGGCCATGAGCGCCGCGCCGAAGAGCGCGTCGCGCGATCACGCCACCGACGACGCGCAGATCGCCGCGATGGTCGACCAGCTGGCCAAGCGCCTGCAGGGCAATCCCGAGGACGGCGACGGCTGGGCGCTGCTCGGCCGCTCGTACCGGGCGCTCGGCCGCTACGACGCCGCGGTGCTCGCCTACAGCGAGGCGGCCAAGCGGCTGCCGCCGGATGCGTCGCTTTACGCCGATTGGGCCGAATCCGTCGCCCAAGCGCAGGGGCGCAGCCTCCAGGGCGAGCCGACCGATCTTCTGGAAAAGGCGATCAAGCTCGATCCCACGAACATGAAGGCGCTCGCGTTGCTGGGGTCCGCGGCGATGGAGCGCGGCGATCGCGCCGCAGCGGTTGCGGCGTGGACGAAGCTGCGCGCGCAGATTCCCCCCGACAGCCCGCAACTGACGCAGCTCGATGCGGCGCTTGCCGCAGCAGGCGCGCCGCAGCCGGCCGCGGCGAAGGTCGCGTCGGAGCCCAAGGCGACCACGGGCAAGACCGTCGAAGGTCGCGTCGAGGTCGATCCCAAGCTTGCCAAGAGCATCGGGCCCACGGATACCGTGTTCATCTTCGCCCGCGATCCCGACGGCCCGCGCATGCCGCTTGCCGCCATGAAACTCGTCGCCGCCGATCTTCCTCGCGAGTTCGTGCTGAGCGACGAGATGGCGATGAACCCGTCGGCCACGATTTCCAAGGCGGGCAAGGTCGTCGTCGAGGTGCGCGTGAGCAAGACCGGCGAAGTGAAGCCGCAGGCGGGCGACCTCACCGGCAGCAGCGCACCGGTTTTGCCCGGGACCCGCGACCTGCGCGTGACGATCGACCGGGTCGTGCCCTAGATCATGCCAAAAATCAAAGACTTATGGTAATGTCCGGGGACATACTAGGCAACGATGCTCGAAGCGATCGACCTGGCCGCGCGCCGCGGCGCCGTCCTGCTCTTCCAGCGCCTCCGCCTGCGCGTGGACGCCGGGCGCGCGTTGCTCGTCACCGGCCGCAACGGCAGCGGCAAGACGACGCTCTTGCGCGTCCTGGCCGGTTTGACCTTGCCTGCGGAGGGTCGGGTGACGTGGGACGGCGGGCCTGTCTCGCGCCACGCTATGCACGCCCAGTGCGTCTTCGCGGGTCACCTGCCCGCGTTGAAGGACGAGCTGACCGTCGAGGAGAACCTGGGCTCGCTCGCAGAGCTCGCCGGTGCGCAGCCGTCGCCGCAATTGCTCGGCGAGGCGATTGCGCGCGTCGACCTGACCGCGCAGCGGGATCTGCCGGCGCGTGTGCTGTCGGCGGGACAGCGCAGGCGCGTGGGCCTCGCGCGCCTTGCCTTGCTGCCTCGCGCGTTGTGGCTCCTGGACGAGCCCGCGACGGCCCTGGACGCCGCGGGCCTTTGGCTGCTCGCGCAGCTCGTCGCGCAGCGCCTGCGCGAGGGCGGGATGGTGATCGTGGCCACGCACCAGCCGCTCGAGCTGCCCGCGGACCGCACGGACAGCCTGGCCATGGCATGAGCGTGAAGGGCCGCCCCGAGCGCGAATACCGGAGCGCGCAGCGCGAAGGTCATTCCGTGATCACCGCCGTAGCAACCTTCGACGACGCGCCGCACTACGGCGCGCTTGCCGCGATCCGCTGGGGTGTGGCGCGCGACCTTCGCCTCGCCCTGCGCTCGCGCTCGGAACTCGCGGTACAGATCCTGTTCTACGTGATCGTGGTGAGCCTGTTCCCCCTCGCCTCCTCGCCCGAGCGCGCTCTGCTTGCCGCGCTGGGCCCCGGCGTGCTCTGGGTCGCCGCGCTGCTCGCGTCGCTGCTGTCGTTGTCGCGCCTGTTCGCGAGCGATTTCGGCGACGGCACGCTCGAGCAGATCGCGCTGTCGCCCTACCCGCTGCCCGCGCTCGTCGGCGGCAAGATCCTCGCGCACTGGCTCACGACGGGCTTGCCCATGGTCGTGCTGGCCCCCGTGCTCGCGCTCCAGTACGGCATCGAACCTTACGTGCTCAACGTGATCGTACTGTCGCTACTCCTCGGCACGCCGGTCCTGTCGCTGCTCGGGGCGATCGGCGCGGCGCTGACGCTCGGCGCCCGCGGTGGCGGCAGCCTGCTCGCGCTCCTGATCCTGCCGCTGTACGTCCCGGTGCTCATCTTCGGCGCGGGATCGGCGGACGCGGTCCGCGCGGGATTGTCCGCGTCGCCCAACCTGTCGCTCATCGCCGCCGGGCTGCTCATCGCGCTGGTGGGCGCACCCTTCGCCACCGCGGCGGCCGTCCGCATCGCGCTCGACTGATGAATCTCTACCAACTGTCCTCGCCAGCCACGTTCTATCCGATCGCGGGGCGCTTGGCGCCGTGGTTCGCGTGGGCTGCGGCGATCTGCGCGGCGACGGGCTTGTGGATCGGCTTCGGCGTCGCGCCGACCGATTTCCAGCAAGGCGACGCGTACCGCATCATCTTCATCCACGTGCCTGCGGCGTGGATGTCGATGTTCGTCTACATCGTGATGGCGTTCTGGGGCGTGATCGCGCTGTCCTTCAACACGCGGCTGTCGGCGATGATGGCGCAGGCGCTCGCGCCCACCGGCGCGTGGATGACGTTCATCGCCCTGTGGACGGGCGCCTTCTGGGGGCGGCCGACCTGGGGCACGTATTGGGCGTGGGATGCGCGAATGACCTCGGAGCTCATCCTGCTGTTTCTCTACTTCGGGGTGATCGCGTTGCGCAACGCGCTCGACGATCCGCGCCGCGCGGACCGGGCGTGCGCCGTGCTGAGCATCGTCGGCGCCGTCAACATCCCGATCATCTACTTCTCGGTAGTGTGGTGGAACACGCTGCACCAGGGCGCCTCGGTCAGCCCGACGGGATCGAAGATGAACACGATCATGCTGACCGGCATGCTCGTGATGTCGTTCGCTGCGTGGTTCTACGCGATCGCCGTCGTGCTGTGGCGCGTGCGGGCGATCATCCTGGAGCGCGAGCGCGGCTCGGCGTGGATCGCCGCGCTGCCGGGGCTTGCGAGGGCGTGATGATGGACTTCCTCAACATGGGCGGCTATGGCTTCTACGTGTGGGGCGCGTACGGCGTAACGGCGCTCGCGATCGTGGTGGAGCTCGCGAGCCTGCGGGCGCGGGCGCGCGCGGCCGAGAAGCTCGCTGGTAGGGACGAGCGATGAAGGCAAGGCATCGGCGTTTTGCGTGGATCGGGCTGGGCGTGATCGTCCTGGGTGTCGCGGCGGCGCTCGTGCTCAACGTCTTCCAATCGAACCTCGTGTTCTTCTTCACGCCTACGCAGGTCGCGTCGAAGGAGGCGCCGCAGGGACGGCCGTTCCGCATCGGCGGTCTCGTCGAGTCGGGAAGCCTCAAGCGCATTCCCAATTCGGTGGACGTGAGCTTCGTGGTCACCGACACCGCGCAGCGCGTGCCGGTCGTCTACAGCGGCCTCCTGCCCGACCTGTTCAAGGAGGGCAAGGGCGTCGTCGCGCAGGGCTCGCTCGGGCCCGACGGCACGTTCCACGCCACCGAGGTGCTCGCCAAGCACGACGAGAACTACATGCCGCCCGAAGCCGGCGCCGCGCTCGACGCCGCGCACAAGCACAAGACGATGAGCATGCCCACGCTGAAGGATGCGAAATGATCCCGGAACTCGGCCACTTCGCGCTGATCGTCGCGCTCCTCGTCGCCATCGCACAGGGCACGCTGCCGCTGTGGGGGGCCTATCGGCGCGATCCCGCGCTGATGGCGCTCGCCAAGCCCGCGGCGCGCGCGCAGTTCGTGCTGGTCGCGATCGCCTTCGGCTGCCTCATGTGGAGCTTCGCCACCGGCGATTTCTCCGTGGACCTTGTCGCGCAGAACTCGAACTCGCAGTTGCCGATGCGCTACCGCATCGCCGCGACGTGGGGGTCGCACGAGGGCTCGCTGCTTCTGTGGGTGCTGATGCTCACGGGCTGGTCGCTGGTCGTCACGCTGCGCTCGCGCAACCTCCCGGCTGCGCTGCTCGCGCGCGTGCTCGCCGTGATGGGCCTCATAAGCGTCGGCTTCCTCCTCTTCCTGCTCTTCACTTCCAACCCGTTCCTGCGCCTCGTCCCCGCCGCCGCCGAAGGACGCGACCTCAACCCGCTCCTGCAGGATCCCGGCATGGTCATCCACCCGCCGATGCTCTACATGGGCTACGTCGGGTTCTCCGTCGCCTTCGCGTTCTCGATCGCCGCGCTGCTCGCCGGCAAGCTCGACGCGACGTGGGCGCGCTGGTCGCGGCCGTGGACCACCGCGGCGTGGTCGTTCCTCACTATCGGCATCGCGCTCGGCAGCTGGTGGTCCTACTACGTTCTCGGGTGGGGCGGCTGGTGGTTCTGGGACCCGGTCGAGAACGCGTCGTTCATGCCGTGGCTCGCCGGTACGGCGCTCCTGCACTCGCTCGCAGTGAGCGAGAAGCGCGGCACGTTCAAGAGCTGGACGGTGCTGCTCGCGATCGTCGCATTTTCCCTGTCGTTGCTCGGCACGTTCCTCGTGCGGTCGGGGGTCCTCACCTCGGTGCACGCGTTCGCCACCGATCCCGCGCGCGGCGTGTTCATCCTGGTCTTTCTCGCGCTGGTGGTCGGCGGCTCGCTCACGCTGTACGCCGCGCGCGCGGCCGCGGTCGGCGGCGGGGCGTCGTTCGCGCCCGTGTCGCGCGAATCGCTGCTGCTCGCCAACAACATCCTGCTGGTCGTGGCATGCGCCAGCGTGCTGCTCGGCACGCTCTATCCGCTCGTGATCGACGCGCTCGGCGTGGGCAAGATCTCGGTCGGCCCGCCCTACTTCGACGCCGTGTTCCTCGCCGTGACCGCGCCGCTCGCGTTCCTCATCGCGGTCGGGCCGATCGCGAGCTGGCGCCGCGCCGAGCTGCCCGATTTGTGGACACGGCTGCGCTGGGCCCTCGCGGTCGCGCTCGTCACCGCAGGCGTGCTGCCGTTCGTGATGGGCAACTGGACGCCGCTCGCGTTCGTCGGGCTCTTCCTCGCGGTGTGGATCGCGGGCGGCACCGTTTCGCTCATCGTGCAGCGATTCCGCCCCGCGCCGCAGCAGGGCTTCGCCGCGAAGCTCCGCGCCAACCCGGCCGCGTGGTACGGCATGGTGCTTGCCCACTTCGGCGTGGCGGTCTTCATCACCGGCGTGACGATGGTGAAGGGCTACGGCATCGAGCAAAACGCCACGATGGACAAAAATCAGACCGTACAGGTGGGCGGCTTCGACTTCACGTTCCGCGGCGTGGTACCGGTGAACGGACCCAACTACGCGGGCGTGGCGGGGATCATCGACGTCTCGCGCAATGGGGTGGCGCTGCCGACGCTGCACCCGGAGAAGCGCATCTACAACGCGGGCGGGCAGGCCATGACCGACGCCGCCATCGACAAAGGCTTCTTGGGCGACCGTTACGTCTCGCTGGGCGAGCCGGTATCGGACAAGGGCGTCGAAGGCGCGTGGGCCGTGCGCCTGTACATCAAGCCGTTCGTCGAGTGGATCTGGTTCGGCTGCTTCCTGATGGCGCTCGGCGGGTTCACCGCGATGACCGACCGCCGCTATCGCCTCGTCGTGAAGCAGACGATCGCCGCGGCGGTCGGCGCGCCGGCTTAGGAGATCGGATGTCATGAAAGCGCTGCGCCTCATCCTGCCGCTCGCCGTCTTCATCGTGATCGTCGGCTTCCTGTGGGCGGGCCTCGGCCGCGATCCGCGAGAAGTCCCGTCGCCGCTCATCGACAAGCCGGCGCCCGCCTTCGACCTCGTGCAGCTGCAGGCGCCGGACAAGAAGCTCCGCGTGGCGGACATGAAGGGGCAGGTGTGGCTGCTCAACGTGTGGGCGTCGTGGTGCGTGTCGTGCCGCGAGGAGCATCCCCTGCTGGTCGAGCTCGCCAAGGCGAACGTAGTGCCGGTCATCGGCTTGAACTACAAGGACCGCAATGACGCGGGCCTTGCGTGGCTCGCGCAGAACGGCGATCCGTACCGCTTGTCGGTCGTCGACGCAGACGGCCGTGTGGGCATCGATTGGGGCGTGTACGGCGTGCCCGAAACGTTCGTCGTCGACAAGAACGGTGTGATCCGCTACAAGCAGATCGGGCCGATCACCGTCGAGGCGCTCGAGAAGAAGATACTGCCACTGGTGCGCGACCTGCAGAAGGCATGAGAAATCTCGCGCTTGCGCTGCTCGTCGCCATCTGCGCGATCGCGCAGGCGCAGGTCGAGTCTGCGCTCGACATGCGATTGAAGAAGCTCGAGGAGGAGCTACGCTGCCTCGTCTGCCAGAACCAGTCGCTCGCCGATTCCAGCGCCCCGCTCGCCGCCGACCTGCGCCGCGAGGTGCGCGAGCTCGCGGTCTCCGGTAAGAGCGACGCGGAGATCAAGCAGTACCTGGTGGCGCGCTACGGCGACTTCGTCCTCTACGATCCGCCGGTCAAGCGCATCACATGGCTCCTGTGGTTCG
>DATJXV010000060.1:0-3476 GCA_035499955.1 Casimicrobiaceae bacterium | reverse complement strand
TCAACGAGGACCAGGCGCGCAAGCGCCGAACCGAGATCGCCCAGGAGGCCGAGTTCTACGGCTCGATGGACGGCGCGAGCAAGTTCGTGCGCGGCGACGCCATTGCGGGCTTGCTCATCATGGTGATCAACATCTTGGGCGGCCTGATCGTGGGCGTCGTGCAGCACGGCATGCCGTTCGCCGCGGCGGGCGAGACTTACACGCTGCTCACGATCGGTGACGGCCTCGTCGCGCAAATTCCGTCGCTCGTCATTTCGACCGCGGCCGGCGTGATCGTCTCGCGCGTGGCGACCAACGAGGACATCGGCACGCAGCTCACCGGCCAGCTCTTCACGAACCCGCGCGTGCTGATGATCACGGGCACGATCATGGGGATGATGGGCCTCATTCCGGGCATGCCGCACTTCGCCTTCCTGCTGCTCGGCGGCGGCGCGATCCAGCTTGGCCGCGTCTTGAAGAAGAACGCCGAAGCGAAGAACGCGAGCGCCGTGATCGCCGACATCGCGCCGGCCGCGCTCGCCCCGGCCGAGAACACCGAGGCGACCTGGGACGACGTCGCCCTCATCGACACGCTCGGTCTCGAAGTGGGCTACCGCATCATCCCGCTCGTCGACAAGAACACCGATGGCGAGCTGCTCAAGCGCATCAAGAGCATCCGCAAGAAGTTCGCGCAGGAAATCGGCTTCCTGCCGCCCGTGATCCATATTCGCGACAACCTCGAACTGCGCCCGAACGCCTACCGCATCGCGCTCAAGGGCGTGGAAGTGGGCACGGGCGAGGCCTATCCGGGCCAATGGCTCGCGATCAATCCGGGGCAGGTGAGCGCGGTGCTGCCGGGCACGCCGACCACCGATCCGGCGTTCGGCCTGCCCGCCATCTGGATCGATTCGAACATGCGCGAGCAGGCGCAGGTGTTCGGCTACACGGTGGTCGATTCGAGCACGGTCGTGGCGACGCACCTGAACCACCTCGTCGTCACCCATGCGGCCGAACTGCTCGGGCGGCGCGAGGTGCAGGCGCTGCTCGAGCGCGTGCAGAAGGACACGCCCTCGCTCGTGGACGATCTCGTGCCGAAGGTGCTGCCGGTCACGACGCTGCAAAAGGTGCTGCAGAACCTGCTGGAAGAAGGCGTGCCGATTCGCGACATGCGCACGATCATGGAATCGCTCGCCGAGCACACGCCGCGCATCACCGACGCGCACGATCTCACGGCGGCCGTGCGTATTTCGCTTGGCCGCGCGATCACGCAGCAGTGGTTCCCCGGCAACGCCGACATGCAGGTGATGGGCCTCGACGCGAATCTCGAGCGCGTGCTTTCGCAGACACTCACCTCGGGCCCGAACCCCGGCCTCGAGCCGGGCCTCGCGCACACGCTGCTCACCCAGACCGAGCAGGCGATGGGGCGTCAGCAGGCGCTGGGCCTCGCGCCCGTGATGCTCGTGCAGCACGCGCTGCGTCCGATGCTCTCGCGCTTCCTGCGCCGCAGCCTCCCGCAGCTCAAGGTGCTTTCGTACGCCGAGGTGCCCGATACACGCAACGTGAAGGTGGTCAACGTGATCGGGGCGGGCTGAACGCGGCGCGCCTGGTGATTCGGTGGGTTCAGGAAGCGCTGCGTTCCTGTCGGGTGAGGCGGGGCCGTGCCTTCCTGCTCGACGCTCGCGATTTCGTCATCCGCGCGGGATCTGACGATTTCGGCAAGCTCGACATCTTCGAGCCGCTCGCAGATCGCCTCCCACTCACTGGCGGGGACCAGACAGGCAACCGGCTTGTTCCGGTTGAGGATCGCGACGGGGTCTTCGGCCTGTTCGATTGCCGCCATGGGATTCACTTTGAACTCACTGATACCGATCGATGCTCTTGCCAGGATGCTTTCCATGCCCGGAGTCCTCGAAGCGACGCGCGCGTAGTGCCATCGCCGCGCCGTGATGGTGATGAACAGGTCGAATTGCAGATCGACCATCTGGTCGCTTTTTGGGTCGCTTCGTTGATCGGCGGCACCCTCGGCGCGACGGCGCTCCCAGCGTCGGCTTTCTGAAGTGCGCGTATCTATCCGCCGAATTGCCCACATTTCTCCGCCTTGATCCATCGATCGTGACGGACCCGCCTTCGAAATAATTCCAGGATAGGAAAAGGCCTTGCGTGCATTGCGCGGCCGGCAGCACTCCCGCGCCATTCCAGCAACAGACGTCCGGCGGCGGCAATGGCCGCTAACCTCACCAGGGGCTCAGCTTGAACATTCGCAAATTCATCGGTGGCACGAGCCGCGACGTGTTACGTCTCGTACGCGAAGCGCTCGGTGCGGATGCCGTCGTGTTGTCGAACCGCACGCTCGACGACGGCAGCGTCGAAATCGTCGCGCTCGCGGATCGCGACCTCGCGGCGATCGCACCCGCCGATGGCGCCGCGGCGCAAAGCCAGGGCGGCCCGTTTGCGCAGCAAGCCGTCGCGATGACGCAGATGCCGCGCACGCCGCGCGCGGCACTGACGGGCGTTGCCTCGGGCACGAGCGCCGGCGCGGGTGCGAACCCCTATGCGAGCGGCATGCCGGACGTGTTCTCGTCGGTGTTCGGCGCGAGCCCGGAAGTGGGCGCCGAGGACGACGCCTCGAGCGCCGACGCGGACGGCGATCACGCCACCGACGCCGCCGTCTCGCTCGGCCAGGACAGCGCGCAGGGCGCGGCCGCTTCGCGCGCCACGGCGGGCCAGCAGGGCGCGCAATCGCCGATGCCCACGGCGACGCAAGCCGCTATGCAAGCCGCGCAGCAGGCGATGCCGAATCCGTATGCGCCGCTGCAGACATCGCAGACGATGGCCGAGCCGTCCGGCACGCCGTCGTTTGCGCCATCGTTTGCGCCTGTCGCGAATCCGGCGGGCAACGGCGCGACGAATAGCGCCTCCGGCACGCCGGCCGCCGCGCAGCCTGCGCCGGACGCGGCCTCCGCGCCGCGCACGATGGCCGAGTCGAACCCGTGGTTGATCGACCACGCCCGCCGCATCGCGAACCAGCAGAACGGCGTGCGCGAGCCGGGCATGACGCCCGCGGCCGCCGTGGCGAGAGGCCTTGGCAGCGTGGCCGACCCGGTGCTACCCGCCGACGTCGAAGCGAGCACGCCCGACTGGGCGCTCGAAGCCGCCCATGTCGCCGCGCGCCGGGCAGCGCAGCGCCTCGGCCACAGCCCGGACGCCGCAGGGCCGCCGCCCACGCTCGGCAACCGGAGCGCGCAGGGCGTACAAGGCGCGCAGGGAGCGCAGGGAGCGCAGAGAGCACACGGCGGCATCGAAGGGCCCGCACAGGCCGCGAGCGCCGCGCAAACCGTGAGCGAAGCGATCCGCGCGCGCATCGAGCAGGTCGTCAACGAAACCGTGATGAACGAGCTCGCGTCCATGCGCGGCATGATGGAAGAGCAGTTCGCGGGCCTCATGTGGGGTGAGCGCCAGCGCCGCAACCCGGTGCAGGGCGCGCTCACGAAGCAGCT
>DATJXV010000059.1:0-12706 GCA_035499955.1 Casimicrobiaceae bacterium | reverse complement strand
TGCTGCCGCGCCACATGCAGATCATCGAGCGTATCAATGCCAAGCACCTCGACGGGCTGCGCGCCGCGGGGCGCGACGACGGCGGACTTCTGTCCTCGGTGTCGCTCATCGACGAAGCCGGCGTCCGCCGCGTGCGCATGGGCCACCTCGCCTTCCTGGGCTCGCACAAGGTGAACGGCGTCTCCGCGCTGCATACGAGCCTCATGCGCGAGACGGTGTTTCGAGACCTGCACGCCCTGCAGCCGGCGAAGATCGTCAACAAGACCAACGGCATCTCGTTCCGCCGCTGGCTGTTCGAGGCGAACCCGCCGCTCACGTCGCTTCTTGCCCAGGCGCTCGGCCCGCAGGTGCTCGACACCCCGGATGCGCTACCCGGCCTCGCTGCGCTCGCCGACGACGCCGCGTTCCGTGAGCGCTTCGCAATGCAGCGGCGGCAGGCCAAGGCCGCGCTCGCCCGCCTGGTGTCGGACCGGACCGCGATGGATGTCGACCCCTCGGCGCTGTTCGACGTGCAGATCAAGCGCATCCACGAGTACAAGCGGCAGCTTCTCAACGTGCTGTCCACGGTCGCGCTCTACCTGGCGATGCGCGACGATCCCAACCGCGGCTGGGTGCCGCGGGTGAAGCTGTTCGCAGGCAAGGCGGCGGCCGGTTATCGCCAGGCCAAGCTCGTGATCAAGCTGATCCACGACGTCGCCCGCGTGGTCAACGCCGACCCGTCGGTGCGCGGGCTGCTGTCGGTCGTGTTCCTGCCGAACTACAACGTGAGCCTCGCCGAGGCGATCATTCCCGCGGCCGACCTGTCCGAGCAGATCTCCACCGCTGGCATGGAGGCCTCGGGCACGGGCAACATGAAGCTCGCGCTCAACGGCGCCGTCACGATTGGCACGCTCGACGGCGCCAACATCGAGATCCGCGAGCGCGTAGGCGGGGATAACTTCTTCCTGTTCGGCCTGACGGCGGCGGACGTGGCCGCGCGGCGCGCGCAAGGCCTCGACATGCAGGCGCTCATCGCGGCCTCGCCCGCGCTCGCGTCGGCGTTGGACGCGCTCGCCGGCGGTCTCTTCTCGCCGGACGACGCCGGACGCTACCGCGATCTCGTCGAGACGCTGCGCCGCCACGACTATTTCATGGTGACGGCCGATTTCCAGAGCTACTGCGACACGCAGGGTCGCGTGGACGAACGGTGGCGCGACGAGGCGGCATGGTGGCGCTCGGCCATCGCCAACACGGCGAACGTCGGCTTCTTCTCCGCAGACCGCACGATCCGCGAATACGCGGGCGAGGTCTGGGGCCTGTCGGCGGCGCGACGCTGAGCACGCCATGGCGGTCGCACGCGCGCTCTCCCGGTCTGCTGTCGAGGCAGTCGTGGAGGGACGGCATCGCGATCCGTTCGCGGTGCTCGGCGTGCACGAGAGCGACGGGGCGTTGTGCCTGCGTGCGTTCGTCCCGGGCGCAGACGCGGTCGAGGCGGTCTCGCGCGACGGCGAGCCGCTCGGCGAGCTCGCGCGGCGGCACGCGGCGGGCTTCTTCGAAGGCACGATCCCGCGCCGCACCGGCTATCTCCTGCGCGCGCGCAACGAGAACGCGCAGTGGACGGTCGACGACGCGTACGCCTACGGTCCGGTCTTGGGCTCGCTCGATGTGTGGCTGCTGGGCGAGGGCACGCACGACCGCCTCTACGACCGCCTCGGCGCTCACCTGATCGAGCACGAAGGCGTGGCCGGCGTGCATTTCGCGGTGTGGGCGCCGAGCGCGCGCCGCGTTTCGGTCGTCGGCGACTGGAACGGGTGGGATGGGCGCCGCCATGTGATGCGCAAGCGCGGCGACGGAGGCGTCTGGGAGATCTTCGTGCCGGCCTTGGGCGAAGGCGCGCTGTACAAGTACGAGATCGTCGGCAAGGACGGCAAGCTGCTCGCGCTCAAGGCGGACCCGATCGGCTTCGGCGCCGAGCTGCGTCCGGGAACCGCCTCCGTGGTTCGCGACACCGAGCATTTTGCGTGGGGCGACGACGCGTTCCTCGCAGCGCGCGCGCGGGCGGATCCGCGGCGCGCGCCGATGTCGGTGTACGAGGTGCACCTGGGATCGTGGCGGCGCGGTCCCGGGCGCCGCTGGCTCGGCTACGACGAAATCGCCGACGCGCTGGTTCCGTACGTCGTCGAGCAGGGCTTCACGCACGTCGAGCTCATGCCCGTGAACGAGCACCCGCTCGACGACTCGTGGGGCTATCAGCCGCTCGGGCTCTTCGCGCCGACCGCGCGCTTCGGCTCGCCGGCGAAATTCGCGCGCTTCGTCGACCGCTGTCATGCGGCCGGCTTGGGCGTGCTGCTCGACTGGGTCCCGGCGCACTTTCCGGAGGACCCGCACGGGCTCGCCTGGTTCGACGGCACGCCGCTCTACGAGCACGCCGACCCGCTCATGGCCAAGCATCCGGACTGGCGCACCGCGATCTTCGACTTCGGCCGGCCCGAGGTCGTGAACTACCTCGTCGCCAACGCGCTGTTCTGGCTCGAGCGCTACCACGTCGACGGCCTGCGCGTGGACGCGGTGGCATCGATGCTCTACCTCGACTACTCGCGCAAGAGCGGCCAGTGGCGCCCCAACGTTCACGGAGGCAACGAGAACCTCGAGGCTGTCGCGTTCCTGCGCAAGCTGAACGAGGCCGTGTACGCCCGCGACATCGGCGCCATCACGGTGGCCGAGGAGTCGACGTCGTGGCCCCTCGTGTCGCAGCCCACGTACGCCGGCGGCCTGGGCTTCGGCTTCAAGTGGAACATGGGTTGGATGCACGACACCCTCGCCTACCTGCGCTACGCTCCCGTTTACCGGCGGTGGCACCACAACCAGATCACGTTCGGCATGACGTACGCGTTCGCCGAGAACTTCGTGCTCGCGCTGTCGCACGACGAGGTCGTGCACGGCAAGGGCTCGCTCTTGGGCAAGATGCCCGGCGACCGCTGGCAGAAGCTCGCAACGCTGCGCGCGCTCTACGGCCTCATGTGGTCGCACCCGGGCAAGAAGCTCCTGTTCATGGGTCAGGAGTTCGCGCAAGAGCGGGAATGGGACTTCCGCGCCGAGCTCGACTGGAGTCTGCTCGACGATCCCGCGCATCGCGGGGCGCAGCGGCTCGTGCGCGACTGCAACCGCCTCTATCGAAGCGAGCGCGCGCTGCACGAGCTCGATTGCGACTCGGCGGGCTTCGAATGGCTCGTGGTCGACGACGCCGAGCATTCCGTGTTCGCCTGGCTGCGCAAGGGCGCGGAGGGCGCGCGGCCAGTGGCGATGATCGCCAACTTCACCCCCGAGATCCGACCCAACTACCGGGTCGGACTGCCGCGCGGAGGCCGCTGGCGCGAGATCCTCAACACCGACGCCGCCGCTTACGGCGGCTCGGGCGTCGGCAACCAGGGCGTGGTGGTGGCCAAGGCTACGCCCGCCGGCGGACAATCGTGGTCGGCGGCGCTCGCGCTGCCGCCGCTTGCCGTGCTGTGGCTGACGCCGGACTGAAGTGAGCGAGGCCTCGTAGCGACATGGACCGCGCAACGTACTCCGCACCGCTCGCCCGCTCGGCGATGGCGTACGTGCTCGCCGGCGGCCGCGGCACGCGGCTCATGGAGCTCACCGAGAATCGCGCCAAGCCCGCCGTGTATTTCGGCGGCAAGAACCGCATCATCGACTTCGCGCTCTCCAACGCGCTCAACTCGGGTATCCGCCGCATCGCGGTGGCCACGCAGTACAAGGCGCACAGCCTGATACGCCACCTCCAGCGCGGCTGGAACTTCCTGCAGCCGATGCGCAACGAGAGCTTCGACATCCTGCCCGCGTCGCAGCGCGTGGTGGAGAACCAGTGGTACATGGGCACCGCCGACGCCGTGTTCCAGAACATCGACATCATCGACGGCTACGCGCCCGATTACGTCGTCGTGCTGGCCGGCGATCATGTCTACAAGATGGACTACGAGCTCATGCTCGTGCAGCACGTCAACGAAGGCGCCGACGTCACCGTCGCATGCATGGAAGTGGCGGTGGACGACGCGCGCGGCCTCGGCGTCATGCAGGTCGACGCCTCCGACCGCATCGTGGCGTTCGTCGAGAAGCCGGCGCAGCCGCCCGAGCTGCCCGACAAGCCGGGCCGTGTGCTCGCCAGCATGGGCATTTACGTGTTCCGCCGCGAGGTCCTGCACGAGCAGCTGCGCCGCGACGCGCAGGACCCCGCGTCGTCGCGCGACTTCGGTCGCGACATCATCCCGTGGCTCGTCAGGAACGCGAAGGCCGTGGCGCATCGCTTCGAGCGCTCGTGCGTGCGCTCGCCCGACGAGCCCACGCCGTATTGGCGCGACGTGGGGACGCTCGACGCGTACTTCGAAGCCAACATCGACCTGACCGACGTCGTGCCGGAGCTCGACCTCTTCGACAAGGACTGGCCGATCTGGACGTACTCCGGCATCTCCCCGCCCGCCAAGTTCGTGCACGACGTGGAAGGCCGCCGCGGCATGGGCATCAGCTCGCTCGTTTCCGGCGGTTGCATCGTCTCGGGCGCGACGCTCCACAACTCGCTTCTGTGCGAGCACGTCCACGTGCACTCCTGGGCGAGCGTGGACCACGGCATCCTCCTGCCCTTCGTCGATATAGGTCGCCACGCGAGGCTCGCCAACGTCGTCGTCGACGCGGGCGTCCGCATCCCGTCGGGGCTGGTCGTGGGCGAGGATCCGAAGCTCGACGCGGCGCGCTTTCGCCGCACGGAGCGTGGGATCTGCCTCATCACGCAGTCGATGGTCGACCGCCTCTAGCACAGGGCTGCCGGGCCATGGCCACGCGGGTGTCGCGCAGGAAGGGGCCCGAGCCCTTTGCCGAGCTGCGCGTGCTCTCGGTCGCATCCGAGGCGTTTCCGCTGGTCAAGACGGGCGGCCTGGGCGACGTGGTCGGCGCGCTGCCCGCGGCGCTCGCCCCCGAGGGCGTAACCGCGCGTACGCTTCTTCCCGGCTATCCCCAAGTGATGGCGGCGATCGGCGATGCGCCCGTCGTTCATGCCTACCCGACGCTCTTCGGCGGCGCCGCGCGGGTTCGCGCCGCGCGCGCGGGCGGACTCGACGCGCTCGTGGTCGATGCGCCGCACCTGTACCTTCGCGCCGGCAATCCGTACGCACACGCCGACAACGCGCTGCGCTTCGCCGCGCTGTCGCGCGTCGCGGCGGACATCGGCCGCGGCGCCATCGCGGATTTCCTGCCGGACGTGGTGCACGCGCACGACTGGCAGGCCGGCCTCGCACCGGCGTACCTGCATTACGACGGGGGCGCAAGGCCGGGCACGGTGATGACGGTGCACAACCTCGCGTTCCAGGGCCTGTTTCCAGGCGTCACGTGCGACGACCTCGGCCTGCCGTGGCACGCGTGGTCGATCGACGGCGTCGAATCCTACGGCAGCATCGGCTACCTCAAGGCGGGGCTGCAGCTCGCCGACCGCATCACCACGGTGTCGCCGACGTACGCCGCGGAGATCCGCACGCCGGAAGGCGGCATGGGCCTCGACGGATTGCTGCGCCATCGCGCGCCCGTGGTGTCCGGCATCCTGAACGGCATCGACGATGCGGTGTGGAATCCGTCGACCGACGGCTATCTCGCGGCGCGCTACGACGCGGCGCATCGCGCGCCGCGGGCCGCCAATCGTGAGGCGCTGCGCGTGCGCATGGGGCTCGCCGCCACGCCCGACGCGCCGCTGTTCGGCCTCGTGAGCAGGCTTTCGTGGCAGAAGGGCATCGACCTCGTGCTCGCGGCGCTGCCGGTCATCGTCGACGGTGGCGGCCAGCTCGCGGTGGTGGGGACCGGCGATCACGATCTCGAAAGCGCGCTCTCCGCCGCCGCGGGCGCCTATCCGGGACGCGCGGCCGTGCACATCGGCTACGACGAAGCGCTCGCGCATCTTCTGCAGGCGGGCGCAGATGCCGTCCTGGTGCCTTCGCGCTTCGAGCCCTGCGGTCTCACCCAGATGTGCGCGCTGCGCTACGGCGCACTGCCGGTGGTGTCGCACGTCGGCGGCCTTGCCGACACCGTCGTCGATGCCAACGACGCGGCGATTGCCTCGGGCGTCGCCACCGGCGTGCAGTTCTCGCCGGTGACGAGCGAGCAGCTCGCGTTCGCGATCGGCCGTACGATTGCGCTGTGGAAGGACCAGGCGACATGGCGGCGTCTGCAGGCGCGCGCGATGACCGCGGACGTGAGCTGGCGCCACTCGGCGCAGCAATACGCCCGGCTTTATCGCGAGCTCCTAGCCGCTAGGTCGTGAGCGCCTGAGCGCGCAGGAGCTCGCCGAGCGACCACGCCTGGAACGGGCAGCCGCGCGGCGTGTGCGGCGGGTCGCCGTCGGCGATCTCGAACAGGTGGCCGAGCCCCGGATCGCCGACGTGCGCGGCGAGCGGCGCCACGAAGCGCGCGCGCGCCTCGGCTTTGCGCTCCGGCGCGTCGCCGTGCACGCGCAGCCACGCTTCGACGAAGGCGCCCATGAGCCACGGCCAGGCCGTCCCCTGGTGGTACGCACCGTCGCGCTGCGCCACACCGCCCTGATAGTGCGGCTGGTAGTCGGCGTCGGAGCGCCCGAGCGTGCGCACGCCGGTCGGCGTGACGAGGTCCTTCTCCACGGCGTCGACCACGGCGGCGGCCTTGCCGCCTTCGAGCAGCGCATGCGGCAGTCCGCCCACCGCGAAAATCTGGTTGGGACGAACCGCCGGCGCGACGCGCCCCGGCGCGTGATCGACGTCGACCACGTCGTACAGGCATGACCCCACCGGATTCCAGAATCGCCTCGTGAACGCGACTTGCGCTCGATCCGCTTGCGTGGCGAAGCGTGCGCCCGCCGCGCGCAGCGCGTTGATCCACAGCGCCTGCACCTCCACGGGCTTGCCGATGCGCGGCGTGATGCATGCGTCGCCGACCCGCGCGTCCATCCACGTGAGCTGCGTGCCCGGCTCGCCGCAGGCCAAGAGGCCGTCGCCGTCGGCCGCGATGCCGTAACGCGTGCCGCGCGAATAGCCGTCGAGGATCGCCGCGGCCGCGTCGACGAGCGCGGCGCGCACCTTGTTCGCCGGACTCGCCAGCGCCATGAACTCGTAAGCCACGACGACGAACCACAGCGATGCGTCGACGGCGTTGAATTGAGGCTTGGCGCCGGCATCGGGGAAGCGGTTGGGCAGCATGCCTTCCGAGACTTGCGCCGCCCAGTCGACGAGGATCCGCTCCGCGACGTCGAAGCGCTTGCGCGCGAGCACGAGTCCGCGCATCGCGACGAAGGTGTCGCGTCCCCAATCGGTGAACCACGGGTAGCCGGCGATGATCGTGCGGCCGGTCCCGCGGCGCACGATGAAGGCCTCGGCGGCGCGATCATGCGCCGACAGCGCGGCGCGCCGCGCCTTCTCGGAGCCGCGCAGCCGCAGGGCGGCCACGCGTGCGTCGTCGCCGATCGCATCGCCGGCGCGCAGCGTGAGGAAGGCCTCGCCGGCCGAGAGATCGAACGTGAAGACGCCGGGCGCCCCCAGGTCCTCGATGCAGTCGAGGCCGCGCTCGGCCTCCTTCGCGTAGAGGAAGTTGCGGTACCACGTGGGCTGGTGCGCGTAGGCGCCGGTCGAAAGCGCCGCCACGCCGGGCAGGCCCGCGTAGGGGCGCCACGCGACGTTGCCGTCCCGCGTGCGCGCGGTGAAGTCGAACGAGGCGTTCTCGCGCATGAGCGCGTGGTAGTCGCGGCCCGATAGGAGCGGTCGGACGTGCAGCGTCGCGCCGCCGCCCCCCGTGCGCCGCCACGAAAGCACGACGCCGTCGGCGCCCCGCGCCGCGAAGATCTCGTGCTGAA
Organism: Casimicrobiaceae bacterium; assembly: GCA_035499955.1. Lineage (GTDB taxonomy): Bacteria > Pseudomonadota > Gammaproteobacteria > Burkholderiales > Casimicrobiaceae > VBCG01. Next base: position 4,866 of record DATJXV010000059.1, on the reverse strand, counting down.
TCGTCGTGCCGTCGGCGAAGCGGAACGTCCACTGCGGCCACGGCTCCGGGGCAAAGGCCGCGACGTGATCCATGCCGCGCGGGTACACGACGTCGGGTCCGTAATGCTGCGTCGACAGGGGCAGTGGGCCCGCGGGCGAGTCGAGCCACGCCTCCACGCCGTTGACCAGCGCCACGCGGCCCGTCGGCGGCGACGTGGCGGCCAGCAGCAGGGCGTGATAGCGACGCGTGCGATAGCCCGCGACGGTGCCGGAGGCGAATCCTCCGTTTCCGTCGGCTTCCAGCCACTCAAGCGCCCCCGCGCCCGCGAGCGGGGGCGTCACTTCTTCGTGTCCCAGGTGCCGAGGCCGAACTCGCGTGGGAGCCCGGGGTGCGATTGCATCGCGTACTCCGCGTACTGGTGGATGAGCTTGGCCACGACGCCGGTCCAGCCGGTCTGGTGGCTTGCCCCGAGGCCCTCGCCGGTGTCGCCGTGGAAGTACTCGTGGAACATGACGAGATCCCGCCAGTGCGGGTCGCTCTGGAACTTCTCGCGGTAGCCGTTCACCGGCCGTCGTCCGTCGGCGTCGCGCGTGAAAAGCGTGATGAGGCGCCGCGTCAGCTCCGTCGTCACGTCCCACAGCGTCATCTCGCGGCCGGAGCCCGTGGGGCATTCGATCTTGAACGTCTCGCCGAGCACGGCGTCGTGCTTTTGCAGCGCCTCGATGAGAATGTAATTGAGGGGGAACCACACGGGGCCGCGCCAGTTCGAATTGCCGCCGAATAGCGGCGTGGTCGATTCCGCGGGCGCGTAGTCGAGCTGGAAGTGGTCGGCGCCGACGGTGATCTTGAACGGGTGCTCGTGGTAGTACTTCGACACCGAGCGCACGCCGTGCGGGCTCAGCAGGGCATCCTCGCCGAGCACCGGCTTCAGGATGCGCGCGAGCTTGTCGGTGTCGACAATGGCGAGCCGCACACGGTCCTGCACGCCCTTGCGCGTCATGTCGCCCAGGCCGCGCAGGAGCTCGGGGCGGTATTTCGCGAACCAGCGTAGGCGCTTCGCGAAATCGCCGAAGCCGCCGATGGCCTCGCGGTCGGCCACCGCCACGGCGAAGATCGGAATGAGCCCGGCGATGGTCTGCGCCCTGATCGGGCGCATCGTGCCGTCGGGCAGGCGCAGGACGTCGTAGTAGTAGCCGTCCTCCTCGTTCCAAAGTCCGCACCCGCCGACGCTGTTCATTGCGGCGCCGATGTACACGAAATGCTCGAAGAACTTGGTGGCGACGTCCTGGTAGACCGGGTCCTTCTTGGCGAGCTCGAGCGCGAGTCCCAGGAGGTTGAGGCAGTACATCGCCATCCAGCTCGTGCCGTCCGCCTGCTCGAGATCGCTGCCTCCGGGCAGGCCTCCCGTGCGGTCGAACACGCTGATGTTATCGAGGCCGAGGAACCCGCCCTCGAAGATGTTGTTGCCCTCGGCGTCCTTGCGGTTCACCCACCACGTGAAGTTGATGAGCAGCTTCTGGAAAATCCGCTCGAGAAAGTCGCGGTCGGTGCGGCCGTAGAACTTCTCCTCGATCTGGTAAACGCGCATCGCCGCCCAGGCGTGCACGGGCGGGTTGACGTCCGAGAACGCCCACTCGTACGCCGGGATCTGCCCGTTCGGGTGCATGTACCATTCGCGCGTGAGCAGGATCAGCTGCTCCTTCGCGAAGTCGGGATCGATCATCGCGAGCGGAATGGTATGGAACGCCATGTCCCACGCCGCGAACCACGGGTACTCCCACTTGTCGGGCATCGACAGCACGTCGGCCGCGGACATGTGCCACCAGTCGTGGTTGCGTCCTTGCCAGCGCGACGCGGGCGGCGGCGGCTCCGCGGGATCGCCCTTCAACCAGCGCTCGACGAGGTAGCGGTAGTACTGCTTGTTCCAGAGCATCCCCGCGAACGCCTGCCGCTGCACGTTGCGCATGTCGGCGGGAATGTCGAACGGCGTGATGCGCTGGTAGAACGCGTCGGCCTCCTGCTTGCGCAGGTCGAATGTCGCGTCGAAGGGGGGGCCGAACGGACGCGGCATCGCCTCACCGGAGCACAAGCGCAAGCGCACGACGACGGTCTCGCCGGCGCCGACCGGGAAGGCGTAGTGCGGCGCGGCCTTCGAGCCGACGCGCGCGGGGTTGACCGCGTCTTTGCGGCCGCCGATCAGGTACTCGTGGAACGCGTCCTTCACGTGCGGGGAAGGGTTCGGCGCGCCGAACAGGCGCTGCGCGTTCGTCTCGTTCTCGGTCAGCAGGACTTCCTCGGGCGGCTCGCAGTGCAGCCAGTAAGGCGGCAGCACGCGATGCGCTGCGCGCAACACCGTGACGCCGTCGTCCTCGTGCGTGACGGCGATGCGCGGCTTCCCCGGCTCGCCGGTCCACGACCAGTCGTTCTTGAACCACAGCGTCGGCAAGATGTGCAGAGGCGCCGGATACAGCGAGCGGTTGGTCGCGCTGATGCGGATCTGGATGTCGGTGGGGCCGGCCTTGGCGTACTCCACCGTCACGTCGAAATAACGATCGTCCTCGAAGATGCCCGTGTCGAGGAGCTCGTACTCCGGGTCGAGCCGCGTGCGACGCGCGTTCTCCTGCACGAGGTCCGCGTACGGGAACGCCCGCTGCGGATACTTGTACAGGTACTTCATGTACGCGTGGCTCGGGACGTTGTCGAGATAGAAGTAGTATTCCTTCACGTCCTCGCCGTGGTTGCCCTCGTTGCCGGTGAGCCCGAAGAGGCGCTCCTTGAGGATCGGATCCGCGCCGTTCCACAGCGCGAGCGCGAAGCAGAGCTGCTGCTCGTCGTCGCAGATGCCGGCGATGCCGTCCTCGCCCCAGCGGTAGGCGCGCGAGCGCGCGTGGTCGTGCGGCAGGTACTCCCACGCCGTGCCGTCGGCGCTGTAGTCCTCGCGCACGGTGCCCCACTGCCGCTCGGACAGGTAAGGTCCCCACGTGCGCCACGGCGCCTTGCCGTTGCGCGCGGCGTCGAGGCGTTCTTCTTCGGCGGTCATGCCACCGCCGTGAGGGTCTGCGCGCCGCGCCACGCCTGCCCCGGGGCGAGCGCGATCGTCGTGCTGGCCACCGCGGCTTCGACGCAGAGCATCGACAGGTAGCCGTCCGGCGCCAGATCGGAAGGCCCGCCCGGGCCCGGGTTCCAGACCACCGTGTCCGTCGTGCCGCGCGCACGAACCTCGAGCGCGCGCCGCGGCTCGCGCACTTCGAGCACGGAAGGCACCGTGCGGTATACGCGATCGATCGGACGGTCGACGACGAGGACGGCATCGCGCTGCGCCTCGTCGTCCCGCTTGAGGACCTTGTCGCGGTACGGTGCGCCGGCGAGCCCGCGCACCTCGGCGGTGCGCACGTCGCTGGTGCGAAGGTAGGTGTGCAATGCGGCCGTGAAGTCGAACGGCTGCCCGCCCGTATTGACGACCGCGAGCTCGATCGTGAGCGACGGCCCCTTCGCGACAACGTCGAGCACGCATTCGAACGCGTGCGGCCACAGCGCGCGCGTGTCGGCGGCGTCGGCGAGCCGCAACCGCGCGTGCGCGGCACCGTCTTCCGCGCGGCCGGCCGAAACGAGCCCCCACGCACGCGTGCGCGCGAAGCCGTGCATCGGCAGGGGACCCTGGTCGGCGAACTGGGGGAAGCAGACCGGCACGCCGCCGCGGATCGCCCCGTCCTCCACGAAATGTGACAGCGGGCTCACGAACAGCCGCTCGTCGTCGCTCCCGGCCGCCCGCCACGAGGTCACGTGCGCGCCGTGCGCGTAGACCTCGATCCGCGCCCCGTCGAAGGACGAGAGGACGACCTTAGGCAAGCCGCCCGCACCGGCGACGAGCGCAGGAGACGCACCGGCAGTCATACGGGACCGTTCATGGGATGGGCGAAGTGGCGGGGACGCGGCGACTCATTCTACTATCCGCACTTCCTGCGTACCCGAGCGGTTCCGATGAGCAACGCCTTGCCGACCGTCTATCTCGCGCGCCACGGCGAAACGGCGTGGAGCCTCTCCGGGCAGCACACCGGACTCACCGACCTGCCGCTGACCGGGCGCGGCGAGGCGAATGCGCGCGCCCTGGGCGCGAGGCTCGCGGGCATGCGCTTCGCCCTCGTGCTGACGAGCCCGCTGCAGCGCGCGATGCGCACTTGCGAGCTCGCGGGTTTCGGCGCGACGGCCGCCGAGGACGCCGACCTCGTCGAATGGAACTATGGCGACTACGAGGGAAAGCGCACCGCGGAGATCCTCGCGAGCCGACCAGGTTGGCAACTCTTTCGCGACGGCTGCCCGCGTGGGGAGTCGCCCGCCGGCGCGGGTGAGCGCGCCGACCGCGTCATCGCCCGGGCGCGCGCCGCCGCGGGCGACGTGCTGCTCTTCTCGAGCGGCCACATCCTGCGCGTGCTCGCGGCGCGGTGGCTCGGCCTGCCGCCCGGCGGCGGGCGCTATTTCCTGCTCGGCACCGCGAGCTTGAGCGCGCTGTCCTACGAACACGACATGAGCGAGCCCGTCGTCCGGTTCTGGAACGACATGCGGCACGTGCCGCCCCTTGCCAATTGAGCCGGAAACACGTGAAATAGAACTCCGCCGCCGCGCACTTTGAACGACGGCCACGACACCTGCCGCCGCGCAAGAATGCGCGGCGGCTTCCTGAATGTCCTCGAAGCCCTTGGGGTAGATCGATGAAGGCAACCGCCAAGCTGCACGAACTGGGGCAGAGCCTGTGGCTCGACAACATCACGCGCGACCTGCTGGAGAGCGGCACGCTCGCCCGCTACATCGCCGAGATGTCGGTCACCGGGCTCACCTCCAACCCCACGATCTTCGACCACGCGATCAAGGGCAGCTCCGATTACGA
>DATJXV010000058.1:0-28419 GCA_035499955.1 Casimicrobiaceae bacterium | reverse complement strand
CAACGTCGTCCACGGCCGCGACGTGAAGAACGCCGAGGCCCTCGCCAATCCCGAGGCGCTCGAGCAATACCGGGATCGCGAGGAGCTCAAGACCTAGCATCGGGATGCCAATGTTGATCGACGCCTCGCGCTCCACGCTGCTGCTCGTCGATCTGCAGGCGAAGGTGTTGCCTGCGGTCGACGGCGCCGACGTGGTCGTCGCCAACGCGGTCTGGCTACTGCGCGCGGCGCAGAAGATCGGCGTGCCGGTCGCGGCGGTCGAGCACCACGCGAAAGGCCTGGGACCGCTCATTCCCGAAGTGCGCGACCTGCTGCCGGCTGGCGCGGTCGCGAGCAAGCAGCACTTCTCGGCGGTGGCGCAGCAGTGCCTGCCCGGCCTGCCGGGAGGCGACCGCGTGCAGTACGTGATCGCCGGAGTGGAAACGCACGTGTGCGTGCTGCAGACCGCGCTCGATCTCGTCGCCGACGGCAAGGACGTGTTCGTCGTGGGCGACGCGGTCGGCTCACGACGACCGTACGACCGCGACGTGGCGCTCGCGCGCATGCGCGACGAAGGCGTGCGCGTCGTCACCCGCGAGATGGTCGTCTTCGAATGGCTCGAGGATTCCACCTCGCAGCTCTTCCGCGACGTCCACCAGGAGTTCCTGCGTTGACATCGCTACTCCGATGAGCCTCATCGCGATCCTGATCGCGCTCGGCCTCGAGCAGTGGCATGCCTTCGATTGGCGCGCCGGCGTGGAGCGCGCGTTCGTGCGCTATGCGCGCGTGCTGGAGCGCAAGTTCAACGGCGGCACGCGCCAGCACGGCGTCATCGCCGTACTGGCGGCGGTCGCTCCGCCGGTCGTCCTGTGCGCCGGCGTTTTCTGGATCGCCGACGCCGTGCATCCCGCGCTCGGCCTCCTCGTCAACGTAGTCGTGCTGTACTTCCTGATGGGCTTCCGTCGCTTCAGCCATGCTCTTTCGGCGATCGTCGCCGCGCTCGCAGCGAACGACCTGCCCGCGGCGCGGCGGGCGCTCGCGGCGTGGCGCGGCGGCAGCGCATCGGCCGATCTCGGCAGCGCCGACGTCGCGAGGCTCGCGATCGAGCGCGGGCTGGTCGACGCCTACCGCCAGGTGTTCGCCGTGCTTTTCTGGTTCGTCGTGCTGCCCGGACCCGCCGGGGCGGTGCTCTACCGGGCTGCCGCGCTGCTGGCGGAGGAGTGGAAGGGCCCGCTGGCCGGCGTGGAGCCTTCGCCGGTCGTGCAGTCGCGAAGTGAATTCGGCCTGCCGGCGCGAGCGCTCCTGATGGCGCTCGACTGGCTGCCCGTGCGGCTGACCGCGCTTTCGTTCGCGGTGGTCGGCGACTTCGAGGACGCCGTCGCCTGCTGGCGCACGCAGGCCGCGCGCTGGGCGACACAGGACGGAGGGCTTACGGTCGGCGTGCTGCTTGCGGCGGGCGGAGGCGCGCTCGGCGTTCAGCTCGGCGGCATGCTGCCGACGCTGTCCGGCGATCCGGACTTGCGCCCCGATCTCGGCCTCGGCGATCCGGTAGAGCCCGACGTGCTGCCGTCGGCGGTCGGGCTCGTGTGGCGGGCGGTCGTGCTGTGGTTGCTCGTGATATTGCTCGTCACGATCGCGAACTTGGTACCGTGAGCCTCCTGATCGGAACGGGCGTCCGACCCCCTAGCGGGACCGCACGCCTGCCTTGTGCTCACTGAGCAGTGCGTGCAGTAGCGCCAGCCGCTGCGGCGCGATGCGGCCGGCAGCCACCGCCGCCGTCAGCGCGCAATCGGGCTCCACATCGTGGCGGCAGTCGCGAAAGCGGCAATGCCCGAGGTACGGCCGCATCTCGACGAACGCCCGCGCGAGACCGTCGAGGTCCACGTGGGCGAGCCCGAACACCTTCATGCCGGGCGAGTCGACGATCCACGTGTCGTCGCCGAGGTCCGGCAGCGCGTAGAGCGTGCTCGACGTCGTCGTGTGGCGGCCCGACTTCAAAGCTTCGGAGACGATGGTCGTACGCGCCGCGGCGCCCGGCACCAGCGCGTTGATGAGCGTGGACTTGCCCATGCCGGACTGGCCGACGAGCACGGTGTGCTGCCCCGAGAGCCACGGCCGCGCGGCGCCCGCATCGCGCTTGGCCGACAGCGGCACCACTGCGTAGCCGAGCGACTCGTACGGAGCGAGGCGCGCCCGCAACGCGGCAAACGACGGCAGGTCGGCCTTGTTGGCGAGCACGACGAAGCGGCACTGCGCCGTCTCGGCGGCGACGATCCAGCGGTTGAGCAGGTTCTCGTCGAGCGCCACGTCGGGCGCGGCGACCGCCGCCACCTGCGTCACGTTGGCCGCCAGAAGCTTTTCCTTCAGGGCATCGGAGCGGAACACGAGGTTGGCGCGGGGCTCGACGGCGGTGATCACGTCGCCTTCGCGAGTGCGCGTCACCTGCACGCGGTCGCCTACCGCTATGCGCAGCGAGCGGCCCTTCTGCACGCACGCGACGCGCGCACCCCCGTCGAGCTCGACGTCGTAGTGCCGCCGGTACGCCGCGACGACGAGGCCGCCCGTCAAGCTAGAAGGCGCTCCACTTTCGCCGCGCAGATCGCGTCGTTGAGCGTGACCCCGCCCGCGTCGTGCGTCGAGAACGTGACCACGCACTTGCCGTAGTGGACGGTGAGGTCGGGATGATGGTCCTCGCGGTGCGCGATCCACGCCAGCGCGTTCACGAAGGCCATCGTCTCGTAATAGTTGGCGAACGCGAACGCCTTGACGATCGTCGCACCCGCGACCTGCCATCCGGGAAGCGAGGCCACGTGCGCGGCGAGCTCGTCCGCGCCGAGGCGCGGCGCGCCGGCGCGGCAGCGCATGGCGGCCAGCGCCAGCGTGCGGCTGTCCGGACTTGCCCGATCCTTTGTCATGGCGCGAACTTGTAGTACGCGCGATTGAGATAAGCCGCCACGTTCTCTTCCTCCTCCGGGAAGTAGCCGGCGCCAAGCTCGACGTTGCAGCGCTGCACCTGTGCGAGAAGCCGCGGCGCCGACGTCACGCGGCGGTCCTTGCGTGTGTACATGGCCGACGCCGGGTCGTAGCGCTGCGCGTGGCAGACCACGCAGTCGCGCTCGACGAGCACGCGTCCCGCGTCGGCGTCGCCATGGACGAACGGCGCCGGCTGCTGCGCGAGCGCGGGCAGCGGAGCCAGCAGCGACAGCAGCAGGAGCCGCGCATTCATGCCGCGGCCGGCATCGCTTCGCGGACGGCAAGCGCCTCGATGCGCGCGATGCGCGCGGCCGCCGGCGGGTGCGAATCGTAGAACGCAGAATGCAGCGGATCGGGCGTGAGGGTGGCCGCGTTGTCCTCGTAGAGCTTGACGAGCGCGACGGTGAGCGCCGCCGGCGAGGCATGGCGCGTGGCGAACGCGTCGGCTTCGAACTCGTGACGCCGCGAGTACAGCGACGACAGCGGCTCGAGCGCGAAGGTGAACACGGGCAACGCCAGGAGGAAGAGCTCGAGCGCAACACCCGGCCGCGACAGCGCCACAGGCAGAATCGCGTCGGGGATGCCCAGTCCCACGTAGAACCACCGCGCCTGCGCCAGCCACGCGAGAAGCGCCAGCACGCCGAGCGAGAGCAGCGCCGACCACACGATGCGCTTCGCGACGTGGCGCAGCTTGAAGTGGCCGAGCTCGTGCGCGAGCACCGCCTCGATCTCCTCGGGCGCGAGGCGCAGGAGAAGCGTATCGAAGAACACGATGCGCTTGGCCTTGCCGAAACCGGTGAAATACGCGTTGCCGTGCCCGGAGCGCTTCGAGCCGTCCATGACGAAGAGGCCCGCACTACGGAATCCGCAGCGCGCGAGCAGCGCTTCGACGCGCTCGCGCGCCGGGCTCTCGCCCATCGGCGTGAACTTGTTGAACAGCGGCGCGATCAGCGTCGGGTACAGCACGAGCACAAGGAGCTGGAACGCCATCCACGCGCCCCATGCCCAAAGCCACCACCCGCCGCCGGCCGCTCGCATCAGCCACAGCACGAGCACGAGCAGCGGCAGCCCGAGCGCGATCGCGATGGCGAGCCCTTTCGCGAGGTCGGACAGCCACAAGCCGAGGCTCATTCTGTTGAACCCGAATCGTTCCTCGATGCGGAACGTGTGCCACCAGGCGAAGGGCAGGTTGACCGCGCCGTAGACGATGCCCGCTACGGCGAACATCGCGATGTCGCGCCAGAGGGGGCCGACGGGCAGCGTCTCGGTCCAGGCGACGATGGCGGCGAGGCCACCGCCCAGGGTCATGGCGAGCAGGAGCGCCGCGTCGGCGGCCACGTGCAGCATGGCGAGCCGCTGCTTGGCGACCGTGTAGTCGGCCGCCTTGCGATGCGCCGCGATCCCGATGCGCTCGGCGAACGCGGCCGGGACCGTCTCGCGATTCGCGCGCACGAACGCCGTCTGCCGGACCGCGAGCCACAGCCTGACGGCGACCGAGACGGCGAGCGTCAGCGCGAAGACCGAGGTGAAGAGAGCGGCGGACACTGAAACCGGCTAGAACCGTGACGCGTCGTGCGAAAATGGGGGAGGCCATTCTACGCCATCGCCCATGCCGCAAGACCCTAACCACTTGATCTGGATCGACATGGAGATGACCGGCCTGTCGCCGGAACGCGACCGCATCCTCGAGGTCGCGCTCGTCGTCACCGACTTCAATCTCGTCACCGTCGCCACGGCACCGGTATGGGTCGTGAACCAGGAAGACGCCGTGCTCGCCGCCATGGACTCGTGGAACCAGGGCACGCACGGCAAGAGCGGGCTCATCGACAAGGTCAAGGCGTCGACCCTCGACGAAGCCCAGGTCGAGGCGCAGGCGCTCGCGTTCCTCGCGCCGCACGTCGCCGCCAAGACCTCGCCGATGTGCGGCAACTCGATCTGCCAGGACCGCCGCTTCCTCGCCCGCTGGATGCCGAAGCTCGAGGATTTCTTCCACTACCGCAACCTCGACGTCTCCACGCTGAAGGAACTGGTGCGGCGCTGGAAGCCCGACCTCATGAAGGGCATACCGAAGGAGGGCAAGCACGAGGCGCTCGCGGACGTGCTCGAGTCCATCGAGGAGCTCACGTATTACCGGGAGCACTTCATCCGCCGATGATGAAGTTCTGCAGCCACTGCGGCTCCGATCGTCTCGAATGGCGGGTGCCCGAAGGCGACACGCTGCCGCGCTACGTGTGCGCCAGCTGCCACACGATCCACTACCAGAACCCGAAGGTGGTGGTCGGCTGCCTGCCCGAGTGGGAAGGCCGCGTGCTCTTGTGCAAGCGCGCCATCGAGCCGCGCTACGGGCTGTGGACGCTTCCGGCGGGCTTTCTCGAGAACGGCGAGACCGTGGTCGCCGGCGCCGTGCGCGAGACGCTCGAGGAGGCGCGTGCGCGTGTCCGCGTGGGCGAGCTCTACACGGTCATCAGCCTGCCGCAGATCAACCAGGTCTACATGATGTTTCGCGCGGCACTCGACGATCTCGATTTCGGACCAGGCGCAGAAAGCCTCGAGGTGCGCCTGTACGACGAGACCGATATCCCGTGGGAGACACTGGCTTTTCGCACGATCACGCGCACGCTGCGCAACTACTTCCTCGACCGCAAGCTCGGCGCCTTCCCCGTGCGCGTCTCGGCGCTCGAGCGGCGGCCGCCGCTGCCGCCCGATCTGCGCGGCGCGGCCTGACTAATTTCGGTACACTTCGCCGGTCACGGCGTGACGGGCGGCGCGGACTGCGAAGTGCCGCCGGCGCCGGCCTGCGGAGGATCCCATGACGCATCCCGTTTCTCGCGCGGCGTTCGCGGCCTTCGTGGCGGCGGTCCTGCGTTCGCACAGCCTGCCGCGGCTCGGCAGGTGACTCGAATCTCGATCACCACCGGCGGCACCGGCGGGGTGTACTTCCCGCTGGGCGGCGGGATGGCGAACATCCTGTCGAAATACGTCCCCGGCCTCACGGCGACGGCGGAGGTCACCGGCGGCTCGGTGGACAACCCGAAGCTCCTGAGCGCAGGCAGGTCGGCAGTCGCCTTCACGATGGTGGACGCGGCGTGGGATGCGAAGCAAGGGGTGGACAAATTCAAGGACGGCAAGGTCGACGCGCGCACGCTCATGGTGCTTTATCCGAACCGCATGCACGTCGTCACCGTCGACGCAACGGGCATCACCAAGCTCGCGGACCTCAGGGGCAAGCGGGTGTCCACCGGCTCCGCGGGCAGCGGCATCGAGATCATGGCCATGCGCATCCTCGAGGCGGTAGGCATCGACGGCCACAAGGACCTCAAGCAGGAGCGGCTCGCCGAGTCGGTCAACGCGATCAAGGACCGCAAGATCGACGCCTTCTTCTGGGTGGGCGGCGTACCCAACGCGGCGGTCACGGATCTCGCCACGACGCCCGGCGTGAAGATCCGCCTCATCGATCACGCCGAGGCCGTGGACGCGATGAACAGGAAGTACGGCCGCCGTACGTCAAGTCGGTCATGACGCAGTCGGCCTACCGGGGCATGGACAAGCCGAACGACAACATCGACGTGTGGAACATCCTGGTCGCGAGCGACAGGATGAGCGACCAGCTGGCGTACGACATCGTGAGGACGCTCTGGGAGAAGAAGCCCGAGCTCGTCGGAGTGCACAAGGACGCGCAGAACATCGACCTCAAGTGGCAGAAGATCGGCTCGCCGCTCTCGTACCACCCCGGCGCCAAGAGGCACTTCGAGGAACAGGGCGTCAAGTTCTGAGGCAGCGATGACCGCGCCTGCGCCCGGGCCTGCACCTGTCGTCATCGACGACGCGCGCCTCGCGCAGGCGGAGGCCTACATCGAGGAGGAAGAAGGCGTGGTCAGCCGGCACCGCGGCTGGTTCGGGCTCATGACGACGATCCTCCTCGTGGCGATGTCGATCTTCCATCTCTACGCCGCGGTGGAGATCGTGCCGGCGCAGGTCCTGCGGCCCGTGCACGTCGGCTTCACGCTGCTCCTGGTCTACCTCCTCTTTCCCATCGCGGGCCGTTACCGCAACCGGCTCATGTGGTGGGACGTCGTGTGCGCGCTGCTCGGCGTGGCCGCCATCGCCTACCTGCTCGCCGGCGGCCACGATTTCTGGGACCGCAACACGCTGCCCAACTCCTCCGACGTGTTCTTCGGCGTCGCCTTCGTGCTGCTCGTGCTGGAGGCGTGCCGCCGTACGTCGGGCGGCATCATGCTGTTCGTGATCTGCCTGTTCCTCGCCTACGCGTTCGTCGGCTCCTGGCTGCCGGGCTCGTGGCAGCACCGCGGCTACGACGTCTCGAGCATGTCGGGATTCCTGTACCAGACGCTCGAGGGCATCTTCGGGACGGCGGTGGATGTCTCGTCGTCGCTCATCATCCTGTTCACGATCTACGGGGCGTTCCTGTCGCAATCGGGCGCCGGCAAGTTCTTCCTCGACTGGAGCTTCGCCGCCATGGGCGGCCGCCGCACGGGCGCGGGCCGCACCGTCGTGCTCGCGTCGCTCCTGCTGGGCGGGCCCTCAGGCTCCGGCGTGGCCACGACCGTCACGATCGGGTCCGTCGCCTGGCCGATGCTCGAGCGCGCCGGCTACGGCAAGAACGCCGCGGGCGGGCTCCTCGCCGCGGGCGGCCTGGGCGCGATCATCTCGCCGCCGGTGCTCGGCGCCGCCGCGTTCCTCATCGCCGAGTTCCTCAAGATCAGCTATCTCGACGTGATCCTGATGGCGACGATCCCGACGATCCTCTACTACCTGTCGCTGCTCCTCATGGTCGAGCTCGACGCGCGCAAGTTCGGCATGCGCGATATCAAGGCCGAAGTCGAGATGAGCTTGGGCGAGCTCACGCGCCGCTACGGGTTCCACTTCGGCTCGCTCGTCTCCATCGTCGTCTTCATGATGCTCGGCTTCTCGCCGATCCTGTCGGTGATGTACGCGACCTTGGTCACGTACCTCGCCTCGTTCATCCGCCGCGACACCGCGATGGGGCTTTCGAAGCTCGTCACCGCGCTCAAGGACGGCTCCGGCCAGATGCTCAACATCGCGGCGACGTGCGCTGCCGCGGGCATCATCGTCGGCGTGGTGGCGAAAACCGGGCTCGGCTTGAAGTTCTCCGCGATCGTGATCGACCACGCCGGCGGTAGCCTGCCGCTGACCGCGCTCTACACCGCGCTGATCGTCTGGATCATCGGCCTCGCCGTGCCGGTGACCGCGAGCTACATCATCTGCGCCGTGATCGCCGCGCCCGCGCTCACCAAGCTCGGCGTGCCGGACTTCGCGGCGCACATGTTCATCTTCTACTACGCCGTGCTGTCCGAGGTGTCGCCGCCGACGGCGCTGTCGCCCTTCGCGGCGGCGGCCATCACCGGCGGCAACCCCTATCGCACGACGATGCAGGCATGGAAGTACACGCTGCCGGCGTTCGTCGTGCCGTTCGTCTTCGTGCTGGACCCCGCGGGTATCGCACTCCTGCTCAGGGTCCCGCCCGACGCCTCCTGGCTGCAGGTCGGCTGGATCTCGCTCACCGCCGTGGTGGGCATTGCAGCGCTGGCGGCGGGCGTGCAGAAGTGGCTGCTGCGCGCGTGCAACGAGATCGAGCGCTGGATCCTCGTCATGAGCGGGCTGCTCCTCATCTACCCCGCGGCGCTGGCCGACTGGATCGGCATCGCGGGCTTCGGCGGCCTTATCGTTTGGCAAAGACTGTCGCGGGTCCGGACCGCGGCGTGACGGAGGAAAAGGCCATGCGCAGGATCGACGAGCTCTTCGCGCGCTACTCCGAGTCGCACCAGAATCCTTCCAACAAGGTCATCCACTGGATCTGCGTGCCGCTCATCACGTGGAGCGTGCTCGCGCTCTTGTGGTCGTGGACGCCAGTGGCGGCCTACGTGCTCATCGCGCTCGCGATTGCATTCTACGCGTGGCTGTCGCCCGTGATCGCGGTGGGCATGCTGGGCGTCACCGCCGCGCTCGTTTACCCGCTCACGCTGATCGGGTCCTACGCTCTCGTGAGCGCGATCGTCGTGTTCGTCGCCGCCTGGATCGGCCAGTTCATCGGGCACAAGATCGAAGGCAGGAAGCCGTCGTTCTTCGAGGACGTCAAGTTCCTGCTGATCGGTCCCGCGTGGCTGCTGGCCCACGTGTATCGCAAGCTCGGCATCGCCTACTGAGGAAGCCCCGATGAGACTCTCGTGCGCCGTCGCGCTCGCCGTCGCTTTTGCAATGCCCGCCTTCGCGGCCGACGTCGCCACGGGCACGTTCGCGAGCAAGGCCCTGTCGATGCACATCAAGGGCGCGATGGCGTTCCGCGGTACGTCGGTCTTCGACAAGAAGGAGGTGATCGTCGTGCCGATCACGAGCGCGGAAATAGACCCGGCGCTGCTCGCCGAGTACTACGATCGCCGCCGCACGTTCGAGCGCCGAATCAAGGACAGCAACACGGGCGTGGTCTTCCTCGAGTTCAAGCCCGACGGCACTTACCGGGGGCTTTCGTACTACTTCGCGCGCGGCAACGGTTGCGGGTATTGCGCGGGCGGCGTGGACTCCACCGTCAAGCTTTCCGGCGGCCGAGTCGTGGGCACCGTGAAGGCGACCGAGGCCGACCGCAAGTTCGACGTGCGCATCGACCTGCCGATCGCGCCCGACGACCACGGCGCGCCGCTGCCCGAAGGCGGCGGCGATCCTGGCAGGGCCTATCTCGCCTACCACGCTGCGCTCGTCAAGCGAGATGCGAAGGCGCTCACCCCGCTGCTTGCCGAGGAGTCGCGCGACACGATGGCGCGGGCGACCAAAGCGGGCCAGGCCACCGCCTTCATGAACGAGATCGCTCAAGACCATCCGAGCCGCTCGCTTTCGATCGGCAAGGGCTACAGCAACGGCAAGGCGGCCGTGCTCTTCGTGACCGGCGAGAGGATGAACACCAAGATTTCAGGCGAGGTCCTGCTGCACAACGAGGGCGGCAGGTGGCGCGTCGAGGACGAGCTCGCCGACGTCGTGCTGCAATAGTTTATTTCGGCGCGAAGAGCCGGTAGTCGGCGGTGTAGGCGACGCGCGCCGCGGCACCCGCGCTGTCGCGTCCGCACCTGCTCGATGGCGCCACGCCGCCCGCCGTGTTCACGCGCTGCACGCTCGTCACCTTGCTCCACGCGCCCGGCGGGCCCTCGGGCTTCGTCGTAAGCAGAAGCCACGGAATCGCGTTGCCGCCGGGCGCATCGCCGCGCGCCTTGACCGTGCCGAGCACCTTGCTGCCGTCGTTGGCCTGCCAGAACGGACCGGCACCGTGCGTGCCGACGAGCGCGCCGCGCTCGTCGAACAGCTGCGCCTCGGGCGCGACGAACACCCACTCGTAGGCCCCAGGATCCGTCTTGCCCGCGCGGCATTCGTAAATCTGCACACCCTTCGCGGCCACCGTGGCGACGATCGCTTCTCCCGCGGCGGGTTGCAGGTTGTCGGGCACGGTCACCGCGGCGACGCAGGCGCCAAGCACCAGGACGTACAACCACGGCGTGAGCTTCATGGCACGAGCCTCCTCGCGTTCAGCGCTTCACGATCACGACTTCGAGATACTCGCCGGGTACGACCAGCGATCGCGTGCCCGCGGCGTTCAAGCCCTCGAGCAGCGCGACGATGTCGGCCTCCAGTGCCCGCGCGCCCGCCGCATCGAGCGAGGCGATGGCCTTGTGCGTCGGTCCGTAGTAGTCGCGGAACACCTGGAGCCAGTGCGCCGCCGACCGGTAGCGGAAGTTGAAATTGCGCCGCTCGCAACGCACCTGCGCGGCGTCCGGAAACAGCGCGCGAAGGTACGACTCCTCGCCCCACAGCGCCGGCGACTTGAGCCCGGCTGGCGGCTGTACGTGCCTGCCGATCACCTTGAACAGGCGGCCGATGAATCCGTCAGGCGTCCAGTTCGCCATGCCGATGCGGCCGCCCGGGCGCACGACGCGCGACATCTCGCGTGCAGTGCGCGCGTGGTCGGGTGCGAACATCGCGCCGAAGGTCGACAGCACGACGTCGAAGGTGCCGTCCGCGTAGGGCAGATTCTCGGCATCGGCCGGCTCGAAGCGAACGTCGAACCCTTCCGCGGCCGCTCGGTGCTTGCCCTTTTCGAGCAGCGCCGGCACGTAGTCGGTCGAAGTCACGCGGGCGAAGCGGCGGGCTGCGGCAAGTGTCGCGTTGCCGTTGCCGGCGGCGACGTCCAGCACGCGCTCGTCCGCGCACACGTCCGCGGCCTCGGCGAGCGTCTCACCGACGATGGAAAGCGTGGTGCCGATGATCGCGAAGTCGCCGCTCGCCCAGGTGGCCTGCTGGCGGGCCTTGATGGCGGCGAAGTCGGGGGAAGCGATTGTGGCGGTGGTCATGCGAATCTCCTTGTCGGTGGGCGCCGGGTGCGAGCGCGAGCCCTTAGCCTGCGCGCGCGAGCGTTCCGCTTGCGTTCCCCGGGCTTGCCCCGGGATGGCGAACGGGGGCATGCTCGAACCCTTCATGAGCGTCCGCCTCGAACTCTTCGGCGCGCCTTCCATCATCGGCGACGGTGCGCAGTCGACCGCCTTGCCGTTCGAGCGGCGTAGCCAGCTCCTCGCCTTCCTCGCGCTCAGGCGGTCATGGGTCGGCCGCGCCGAGCTCGCGTCGCTGCTTTGGCCCGAGCAGGAGACGAAGCTCGCGTACACCAACCTGCGCAAGACGCTGTTCCGACTGCAATCCGCGGCATGGGCGCCCTCGCTCGACGCGCAGGGCGGCGCCCTGCGATTCGAGGTCGCGACGGACGTGGCCGATTTCGAGGCGGCGTTGCGCGAGCGGCGGCTCGCCGACGCGATCGCGTTTCGCCGCGGCGAGCTTCTCGCCGGCTTCGAGGACGACGGCAACACGGGCTGGTCGAGCTGGCTCGCGTTCGAGCGCGATCGGCTGCGCGCAGCCTGGCGCGGCGCCGCACTCGATCACCTAACGGATGACCTCGATCCCGCGGTCGGCGTCGGCTTGTCGGCGCGCTTGCTCGACGACGACCCGCTCGACGAGGCGGCGCTGCGCGCGTACATGTCGTGGCTCGCGCGAAGCGGCCAAGGGGCGCTGGCGAGGCAGGCGTATCGCGCGTTCGCCGCCCGACTCGCCGACGACTTGGGAGTTGCGCCGAGCGCCGAGCTTTCCGCCCTGCACGATGCGATCGCGGAGCAAGGTGCGCCGAGGATCGCCACGCCGCGCGCCGCATGTCCGGACGACGCGGGGTTCGTGGGTCGCGCCGCGGAGCTTCGCACGATTGTCGATCTGCTCGCGAAGGGCGAGTGCAGGCTCGTCTCGCTCCTGGGGCCTGGCGGCGTGGGGAAGACGCGGCTTGCGCAACGCGCCATGAATGAGCTTGCCGCGAGCTTCGCCGACGGCGCCGTCTTCGTGCCTCTCGACGACGTGGCCACCGCGGGGGAGCTGCCGGGCCGCGTCGCGCGCGAGTTCGGCGTGAAGCTCGCCGGCAGCACCGCGCCCATCGAGCAGGTTGCGGCGTTCCTGCGCGAGCGCGAGATGCTGCTCGTGCTCGACAACTTCGAGCAGCTCGCGGCGCACGCTCCGCTCGTGCAGACGCTGCTTGCCGCCGCGCCACGAGTCCGGGCGATCGTCACGACACGGGTGCGCCTGGGCATCGCCGCAGAATGGCTGGTACCTCTCGACGGTCTGCCGTGCCCCGAGGCGGAGGACCGTGACCGCGTGGAGTCGTTCGACGCCGCGCGGCTGTTCGTGCAGGCGGCGCGCCGAGTTGAGCCGGCGCTCGCCCCGCAGCTGGAGGCCGACGCCATCGTCGACATCTGCCGCGCGGTGGGGGGACTTCCGCTCGCCCTCGAGATCGCGGCCGCATGGATCCGCGTCCTCTCCTGCGAAGCCATCGCCGCCGAGCTTTCGAAGGGCAGCGAGCTCCTGCACGCCGTCGATCCCGCCCGCCCGCCGCGGCACGCGAGCATCGAAGTCGTGTTCGACCAGTCGTGGCATCTCCTGAGCGGGCGAGAGCGCGAGGCGCTCGCGCGGCTGTCCATGTTCCGCGGCGGCTTTGCCGCCGAGGCCGCGCGCGCCGTCACCGGCGCTTCGCTGCCAGTGCTCGCCGCGCTGGCCGACAAGTCGCTGCTGCGCAAGGAGGGCTCGCGAATGCATCTGCACCCCCTGGTCGCCCAGCTCGCGGCGCGCAGGCTCAGCGAAGGCGAGGCGCGCCACGCCGCGGAACGCGCGCATGCGCTCTACCACCACCGCGAAATGGCCGAGCGCAGGCGCGCGGTCGAGGACGGCGACCGCGACGCGCTCTCGTGGATGGAGCGCGAGCTCGAGAACTGCCGCGCGGCGTTTCGATGGTCCATCGCGCAGGACGATGCGCAGACCCTCGCCAGGAGCATCCGCACGCTGCTTTTCTTCTACGACCACCGCGGCCGGTTCGAGGAAGGTCTCGCGCTGTTTCAAGAAGGCTCGCGGGCGCCATGCGCGAGCTCGGACGGACTGTTGGGAGCGCGGCTCCTGGCGGCAACCTCGCATCTTGCCTATCGGCTCGACCGCTACGCGGAGGCGGAGGCGACCGCCGAGCGAGCGCAGGCACTCGCGCCGCGCGACCGCGACACGAGGTTGCAGTGCCTCAAGGTCCTCGCCGCGTGCGCGCTGCGCCGCGGCCGCCACGCCGATGCGAAGCGCTTCTACCGCAAGGCGCTGGCGCAAGCGCCGGCGAGCCTCGATCCCCACGGCGAGGCGGCGCTGCTCGACAACCTGGCGCTCGTCGAGAAGGAACTCGGGCGCTACGAGGAATCGATCCGCCTGTCGCACGCGTCCCTCGCAGCGCATCGCCGCCTTGGCGATGCCGCGGGTATCGCCCTTTGCCTCAACAACCTGGGCGCCATGTATTTCGACCTCGGCAGGCACGAGGCGGCGAGCGCGCACATGCGCGAGGCGCTCGCGCTCACCGAGCGGCACGGCCTCGTCAGCACGCGCGGCTTGATCCTCGCCAACCTCACCGAGCACGCGATTGCGGCCGGGGACCTCGCGACGGCGGCAACCTATGCCGAACGCGCGCTCGAGATCGCGCGCGCGGGCGGCAACCGCGCCGTCGAGTCCTGGCTCCTGCTGCAACTCACGCGCCTCGCGCTGCGCAGCGCCGACGCGGCCGCGGCGCGCAGCCATCTCGCCTCGTCGCTCGGCCTGGCGGTCGCGGTGGGCGCACCGGCGTTCCAGATGGCCGGCGTCACCATCTTTGCCGAGATCCTGGCGGCGGAGGGACAAATCGATGTCGCGCGCGCCGTGCTCGCCTTCGCCGCGGCGCACCCGTCCACGAGCGCGCCGCAGCGGGAGGAAATCGGCGCGCAGCTCGCGCGCCTGCCAGCCGCGGATGCCGAGGCGCCGCGGTGGCCCTCCATCGAGCTTCCCGAGCTCGTCGATCGCATCGTCGTCGAGAGCGGAATCGGCCACCGACCGCTGATCGCCGCCCTGCGCGGCACACGCTAGCCCGAAGCGCGCGGCCCGACGGTCCGCCGGGAGGAACGCGCGCGGAACGCACCCTTGCGCACAGTGCACGCCGTGCAGGGAAGCAATCCCTGCCAAAGCGACGTTCCAACACGCCCACCCACCAGGAGAGAAGCCCCATGCATGTCGATACCCTCGAGCCCGCGGTCGCGGCCGCGTCCCCCAACACCCAGCGCTACGCCAAGTGCATCGAAGTGTCAAAGCGCATCCGCTGGGACATCGACCGCGACGTGATCCGCGGCCGCCAGTTCGACTTCGGCAAGAAGTTCATGCCGGACGGCCTGTCGAAGATCGACGAGCTTTCGTTCATGCGCCCCGCGGAGGCGCGCTTCCTGTCGCAAGTGCAAGGCCGCACCTACGCCAACATGTTCGCTCTCGTCGAGCGCTACATCGGCGCCAAGACGATCGAGATCGGCAAGGGCTACGCGCTCGACGACCAGGTCGCGCTCGAAGCGCTCGTGCGCTTCGCCGACGAGGAGATCAAGCACCAACTCTTGTTCCGGCGCCTGGAGCGTATGGCCGCCGCGGGGATGCCGGCGGGCTACGTCTTCCAGCCGGACCCGAATGCGGTCGCCGAAGTGGTGCTCGCCAAGTCGACGTGGGCCGTGCTCGGCCTCACGCTCGACATCGAGCTCTTCTCTCAGGCGCACTACCGCTCGAGCATCGAGCCCGACGGCAACCTCTCCGAGCTGTGGAAGGACGTGTTCCTGTTCCACTGGAAGGAGGAATCGCAGCACGCGATCATGGACGAGATCGAGTGGCGCCGCGAGCACGCGAAGCTCGGCGAGCGCCAACGCGACCAGGGGGTGGACGACCTGATCGAGCTCGTTGGCGCGGTCGACGGCATTTGCAAGGC
Organism: Casimicrobiaceae bacterium; assembly: GCA_035499955.1. GTDB lineage: Bacteria > Pseudomonadota > Gammaproteobacteria > Burkholderiales > Casimicrobiaceae > VBCG01. The sequence continues at coordinate 13,121 of DATJXV010000058.1, read as the reverse complement.
GCAGGCCGACGCCGACGCGGCGTATTTCGTGCGCGCCGCGGGGCCCACGTACACCGCGGTCGAGACGACCGTGATCCAGGACCTGCTACTGCGCGCCTACCGCTGGCAGTACATCGTGAGCGGGGCGCAGGAGCCGCGCTTTGTCGAAGTGCTGTCCTCGCTCGTCACGCCGGCGCAGATGGAGCGCATCGGCAAGGCGCTGGCGCCGATCGCCGCGCACGTCGCCTCGTAAGACCACATCGTGCAAACCGCCGGGCGGCGCGCCGCCCGGCTTGCGCTGGAGTAGGCAATGCATGCATCTTCCAGATCGACCGTCGTGCTGCTGCATTCGAGCGCGAGCTCGTCGCGGCAGTGGCAAGCGCTTGCCGCGACGCTCGCTCCGCGCCATGTCGTACACGCCGTCGATCTGTACGGCCACGGCGCGCGGCCGCCCTGGCCCGGACCCACGCCGCTCGCTCTCGAAGACGAGGCGAAGCTCGTCGTACCGCTACTCGCCGAGGCCGGCGGCGGACACGTCGTCGGCCACTCGTATGGCGCCGCCGTCGCGCTCAAAGTGGCCGCGCTGCGCCCGGACCTCGTGCGAAGCGTCGCGGTCTACGAGCCCGTCTTCTTCGCCTGGCTCGCCGACAATCCGATGCACGCAATCGCCGGTGCAATCCGCAGCGACCTCGAGCGCGGCGAGGCCGCAGCAGCCGCACGGCGTTTCGTCGATTTCTGGTCGGGCGAGGGCGCGTGGCAGTCGATGGCTGCCGGCGCGCAGGCGGCGATTGCCGCCCGCATGCCGTCGATCGTCTTGCACTTTCTTGCGATGTTCGACGAGCCTCTGCGCGCGTGGGATCTTGCGCGGCTCGCGATGCCGATGCTGTTTCTGATGGGATCGCGCACGGTGACGGTGACGCAGCGCCTTGCGGCCATCGCGCGCCGTGCGCTGCCCCATGCGAGGCACGAGGTCCTGCCGGGTCTCGGGCACATGGGGCCGGTGACGCACGCGGGCAATGTCAACCGCCGGATCGAGGCGTCCCTCGCGCGCCACGCTGCCGCGGCCGAGCCCGCGGCGGCTTGACCGCCACGCGCGTATGATGGGGCGCGTGAGGATGTTATGCCTCGTAGCGGCCTTGGTTGCGTATTGCGCGCAGGTCCACGCGCAACCGATCGTCGTGATCGACTCGGCGGGCAAGGCCGCCGGAAGGCTTCTCAACGAGAGCGTGGCGCTGGTCGACGCCACGGTCGGCGTCGTGGCGCCTGCGTCGATCCGGCCGATCTACGCCTCGGACGGCAAAGCCGCCTCGGGCCTCGCCACGTGGCAGTCTGGCGGTACCGTACTCTTCACTTCGGCCGACTGCACGGCCGGAGGCTTCGTGCACAGCCCCGCGCTCGCCGGCGCGCGCGGCGCGGCGCAAGTGGAGACGCGGGAGGGTATCGTGCTCTACGTCGGCGCCATCGGAATGCCGACCACGCAAGCGGTTCGCTCGATCCTCTACGACACCGGGTGCTCGCCGGTGAGCGTGCGGCAGAACGGCCTGCACCCGGTCGTCGTCACCGTGAATCTGAGCTCGCGGTTTCCGCCGCCGCTGTCGCTGCAGTAAACGCCCGTTACGCCGTCACCGCCATGCCGGCCTTGCCGAGCGCGTCGTGCAAACGGCGCACGTGCTCGTGGCCCGTGGTCTCCACGACGCACACCACGCGCACCGCGGAAAGATCCGGGCCCGAGAACGCGCGGTCGTGCACGATCTCCTTGATCGACGCCCCGGTCGACGCGATGACCTCGGCGAGGCGCGCGAGGCCGCCCGGCCGATCGGCGATCGACACGGAGAATCGCGTGAGCCGCCCGTCGGCGACGAGGCCCACCTCGATCACGCGGTCGAGCATGGTGATGTCGATGTTGCCGCCGCACAGCGCGAGCACGACGCGCTTGCCCTTGAGGCCGCCGAGCTTGCCGGCGAGAAACGCGGCGAGCGGCGCGGCGCCGGCGCCTTCCAGCACGCTCTTCTCGAGCTCGATCAGGCGCAGGATGGCGAGCGCGATGCTCGCCTCGTCGACCGTGACGACCTCGTCGACCACCTTTTTCAGCATCTCGAACGGACGCGTGCCGAGCAGCGCCACGGCGAGGCCGTCGGCGAGGGTGGGCGACAGCGCAACCGTCACCGGCTTACCCGCGGTCAACGCCGCCGTGAAGCACGCCGCATGTACGGGTTCCACGCCGACGACCTTCGCGTTGGGCTTGATCGCCTTCACGACCGTGCCCACGCCTGCGATCAACCCGCCGCCGCCGACAGGCACGACGACGGCATCGAGGTCGGGCGCCTGCTCGACGATCTCGAGGCCCATCGTGCCCTGGCCGGCCATCACGTCGGCGTTGTCGAACGGGTGGATGAAGGTAAGGCCGTCGCGCTGGGCGAGCATCTCGGCGTGCGCGCGCGCCTCCGTCAGGTCGGCGCCCTGGAGGATCACCTTGGCGCCCAGGTGCCGGCAATTCGTCACCTTGATGAGCGCGGCGAACTTCGGCATCACCACCGTGACCGGGATGCCGAGCAGGCTGCCGTGATACGCGACACCCTGCGCGTGGTTGCCCGCCGAGGCGGCGATCACGCCGCGCTTGCGCTGCTCGTCGGTGAGCAGCAACAGCGCGTTGCGCGCGCCGCGCTCCTTGAAGCTGCCGGTGCGCTGCAGGTAGTCGAGCTTGCAGTAGATGTGTGCGCCGGTGAGCTGCGACAGCGGAATCGACTCGACACAGGGAGACTCGTAGATGCCGCCCTTGATGCGCTCGCGCGCGGCGACGACGTCTGCCAGTGTGAGCATGGCGCGAGCCGCGGTCAGAACGGCAGGGCGGCGCCGGGCTTCGCGCGCGACAGGACCTTGCGAAACTCGTTCTGGATGCGGGCCAGCGCGGCGGCGTCGTCCGCCTCGAAGCGCAGCACGATCACGGGAGTCGTATTCGAGGCGCGGGCGAGACCGAAGCCGTCGGGGTACTCCACGCGCAGCCCGTCGATGCGGATGACCTCGGTTGCGCCCGGGAAGGTCTCGGTGTCGGCGATCTTCTGTACGAGCGCGTGCGGCTCGCCTTCGGCGCACTGGATGTTGAGCTCGGGGGTGGACACGGCGTCGGGAAGGCTCTCGAGCTTGGCGGAGGGATCCTTCTCGCGCGACAGGATCTCGAGCAGGCGCGCGCCGGCGTACATGCCGTCATCGAAGCCGAACCAGCGCTCGCCGAAGAAGGTGTGGCCGCTCATCTCGCCGGCGAGCGCGGCGCGCGTCTCCTTCATGCGCGCCTTGATGAGGGAGTGCCCGGTCTTCCACAGCATCGGCACGCCGCCGTGGCGCGTAATCCAGGGCTTCAGGTTGCGCGTGGACTTGACGTCGTAGATGATCGTGGCGCCCGGCGCGCGAGTCAGGAGATCGGCCGCGAACAGCATGAGCTGGCGGTCGGGGTAGATCACGTGCCCCGCGCGCGTGACGACACCCAGGCGGTCGCCGTCGCCGTCGAAGGCGAGGCCCAGCTCGCAGTCGCCCCTGCCGAGGCGCTGCACGAGGTCGATCAGGTTCTTGGGCTGCGACGGATCGGGGTGATGATTGGGGAAGCGCCCGTCGACGTCGCAGAAAAGCTCGACCACGTTGCAGCCCATCTTCCGATAGAGGCCCGGCGCGTACGCGCCGGCCACACCGTTGCCGCAGTCGACGGCGATCTTCATCGTGCGCGTGAGCTTGACGTCGCCGAGGATGCGCTCGAGGTAGGCGGGACCGATGTCGTGCTGCGTGTACGTGCCGTTTCCCGTGCCGAGCCGCCCCTCCTCGATGCGCGTGCGCACGCCCTGGATGTCGTCGCCGGAAAGCGTGGTGCCGTCGACGACCATCTTGAGTCCGTTGTAGTCGGGCGGGTTGTGGCTGCCGGTCACCATGACGCTGCAGCCGGTGCGCAGATGCTGCGCGGCGAAGTAGGTCATCGGCGTGGCCACCATGCCGAGGTCCACGACGTTCGCGCCCGAGGCGCGCAGGCCCTCCGCCAACGCGCCCGCGAGCTCGGGGCCCGAGAGACGGCCGTCGCGGCCGATCGCGAACGTGTCGCGGCCGTGCTCGATCGCGCTCGATCCGAGCGCCTGCCCGACGGCACGCACGACCTCCGGCGAGAGCGTTCTGCCGACGACGCCGCGGATGTCGTAGGCCTTGAAGATTTCGCGCGGGAGAGGGGTCATCGCGCCCACATTTTCTCACGAGGAGGCCGCGGCAAGCGCTTTCGCCTCGTCGAAAAAGCGCAACAGGCGGCGCGGCAGCCAGTCGATGCGGCCCGGCGCGGGCCCGGTCATGAAGCCGCAGTGGCCGCCGTGCGCGGGCTGCTCGAGGGTCACCGCGGGCGCCACGTCGGCGCCGGTCGGCAGTGAACGGCCCGGCACGAAGGGGTCGTTGCGCGCGTTGAGCACGAGCGTCGGGACTTCGATCTTCGAAAGCCACGGCTTGCAGGACGCCCGGGTCCAGTAATCGTTCGCCCCCGCGAATCCGTGCAGCGGCGCCGTCACGACTTCGTCGAAGTCCCACATGGTCCTCACGTGCGCGATGCGCGACGCGTCGAGGCGACCCGGGAAGCGCCGGGCCATCCCGAGCGCCTTGGGCTTGAGCGTGGCCAGGAAGTGATGCGTGTAGATGCGGTTGAGGCCCTGGTCGATCGCGATGCCGGCGGCCATGAGGTCGAGCGGCACCGAGACCGTCGCCGCGGCGCACAGGAAGCTGCGCGCCTCGTGCCCCGCGCGGCCGAGCCAGTTCAAGAGCGCGCTGCCGCCCAGCGACACGCCGACCGCGAAGAACGGCGTGGCGGCGGGAAAGCGCGGACGCAACTGCGCGAGCATCGCGCCCACCTCCTCGTAGTCGCCGGAATGGTAGGCGCGAGGTAGCAGGTTGGGTTCGCCGCCGCAGCCGCGGAAGTGCGGCACCACGCCGCGCCAGCCGCGCGCCGCGACGTCGCGCATGAGGAGCAGCGCGTAATGCGATTGCGCGCCGCCTTCGAGGCCGTGAAAGAGCACCACCAGCGGCGCTTCGGGCGTGGCCTCGTTCTGGTCGGCGAGCCAGTCGAAGTCCCAGAAGTCGCCGTCGTGAGTGGTCACGCGCTCGCGGCGGTACGCGACGCGCGGGCGCTTGAGGAAGTACGGGTAGATCGTCTGCGCGTGGCCGCCGGGCAGCCAGCGCGGGCCGCGAAACGGCGCAAAGGGCTCGTGAGCGCCGCCGTCCCTCATCGCGACCAGAACGGGCGCGCTTTGGTGAAGCGCTCCCACGCGGCGGCAAGCGCCTCGGCGCGCGCCGCGCCCTGCGCCATCGCCCAGCCGCTGAATGCCGCTGCCGCAGGCGAGCTCGCGTCGGTCAGCTCGGCGGCGATGCGCGCCGCGACCGCCGCGTCGTTCCAGGCGCCGAGCTCTTCCTGCAGGGCGGCGAGCGCCTTGCGATAGGCGCGCGTCTTCTTGCGCGAGTACAACGACGCGAAGAACTCCGCGGCGTAGCGCAGTTTCTTCGCCGCGAGCCGTGCGGCGTGGCGCGCTTCGGGCGCGGCGTTCGCGAGGTCCGCCGACAGCGCGACCAGCGCCTGGTGGCGGCGCTTGAGCAAAGGCCGCGCGACGTCGCGCGCCGGCTGCGCCAGCGTGCCGTCGTGCGTGCGACTGTCTACGTTCACCTCCGGCGATGCCGCGAGCGCGGCGGCGGCGAGCACGAGGCGCAGGAAGCGGGGCGACACGACCGCGGCGCGTGCGTGTTTGCGAGCTTCGCGTCGACGTGTGGCCGCGCGCGAGGCGAGCTTCGCGAGCGTGGCGGCGAGGGCCGTCCCGCCGGTGCCCCGCGCGGCGGCTTCGCGGAATGCGGGAAGCGTGGACGACACGAACACGTCGAGATCGCGCGCGGGCCCGAGCGCGTGCGCGAGCCAGCGCAGCTCGACGCGCAGAGGCTCGATGCGCTCGGTCGCGATGCCACCGCGCGCGAGCGACAGGCAGGCGCGCAGGCGACGCACGCCGATGCGCATCTGGTGGATCCATTCCGGATCTTCCGACGCGATGACGCCCTGCGCGTTGCCCTCGATCTGCGCGAGGCAGCTGCGCATGATCGCCGCGAACGCCTCGCCCGCGGCGCACTTGCCTGGCAGGTCGGCGTCGTGGGCATGCACGGGCTCCGCGTGGCGCGGCTGGCGCAGCGCATAGCCGCGCTCGGCCTTGCTGCTTGTCTGCACGGCGAGGGGCAGGTCGGCGGCGAGCGTCTGCGCGAGCTCGTAGAGGCGGCGTGCATCGCCGGCCTCGAGCTCGAGCTCGATCTCGTGCATCGGCGCGCGCAGCGTCGGTTCGCCGTCGTCGGTGCGCACCTCGCCCACGTCGATGCAAAGCCGCGCCATCGTGCTGTCGGGAAACGTGAGCGGTATGACGGTTCGCGTGATGTCGGTGGTGAATCGCGGCGCGAGGCCGCGCTGCTCCGCCTTGCCGAGCGCGCGGCGGTACGGCGTGGTCGCGAAGCGCAGCGGATCGAGCCTGGGCCCGTTCACGGGCCACTCGAATTCCGGGCGCGCGCTCAGGCCGCCCGCGGAGTTCGGATCGGCCGGTCCCTTGACGGTCTGCACCCAGTGCCGGCCGTCACGGCGCAGGCGCAGCGCCACACCCGCGGCGGCAAGCGAGCCGTCCGCAGTGTCGTAGTACGTCGACGTCAGGCGAGACGCGCGGGAGCGGGCGCGCTTGAGCGGCTTCAGCGCGGGATGACGCACGAGCGCCGCCGCCGCGTCGGGCGTGATGCGCAGCTTGAGCTCGGTCTCGGTCGCCACTGCAATTGCGCGCGGAGCGCGTCTTCCGCCTTAGGCCTCGTCGGTCAGGCGCAGGCGGCGTTGGCGCACGGCGTCGGCCAGCGTGTGGAGCACGTCGACCGTCGTGTCCCAGCCGATGCACCCGTCGGTGATCGACACGCCGTAGGCGAGCGGCTGGCCCTGCACGAGATCCTGCCGCCCGGCGTTGATGTGGCTTTCGATCATCACCCCGGAGATGCGCGAGTCGCCGTTCGCGATCTGGTCGGCGATGTCGCGCGCGACGTCGACCTGGCGCTCGTGCTGCTTCTGGCTGTTGGCGTGCGAGCAGTCGATCATCACGTGGGCGGCGAGACCTGCGTGCGCGAGCTCGCGGCACACGGCGTCCACGCTCGCGGCGTCGTAATTCGTCGTCTTGCCTCCGCGCAGGATGATGTGGCAGTCCTCGTTGCCCGACGTGTGCACGATCGCCGAGTGGCCGCCCTTGGTCACCGACAAGAAGTGATGCGGCGCGGAGGCGGCCTTGATGGCGTCCACCGCGATCTTGACGTCGCCGTTGGTGCCGTTCTTGAATCCGACCGGGCACGACAGACCGGACGCGAGCTGGCGGTGCACCTGGCTTTCCGTCGTGCGCGCGCCGATCGCCCCCCACGCGATCAGGTCCGCGATGTACTGCGGCGTGATCATGTCGAGGTATTCCGTGCCCGCAGGAAGGTCGAGCTCGTTGATCTCGAGCAGGATGCGACGGGCAAGACGCAGGCCTTCGTTGATGCGGAAGCTGTCGTCGAGCCGCGGGTCGTTGATCAGTCCCTTCCAGCCGACGGTCGTGCGCGGCTTCTCGAAGTAGACGCGCATCACGATGATGAGTCGGTCGGCGAGCTCGTGCTTGAGCGCGGCGAGGCGCGTCGCGTAGTCGATCGCGGCGTCGTAGTCGTGGATCGAGCAGGGCCCGACGACGACCAGGAGGCGGTCGTCCGCGCCGTGCAGGACGCGGTGGATGGCCTGACGCGCCTCGTACGTCGTCGCGGCGGGCCGCTCGGTCGACGGAAATTCGCGCAGGAGGTGGGCCGGCGGCGACAGCTCCGTGATGTCGGTGATGCGCGTGTCGTCGATCGGGTGGGCGCCGCCCGCGAAGGGGCTCGAGCCAGGCTTGTGGCGATGGGCGGTCGAAGTGGGCACGGGGGAAGAACCTGGAAGGAAATCGAAGGCAAAACAAGATATTACCGCAGAACGACCGGTAGGGCCAATGCCCGCGGAAGGCCCTGCTGCATTGCGGTATTGCATACCTGCAACAACCGCCACGAGAGGGTCGGCGAAACCGTTGCCTCGCGCGTTGCGGATACCGTAGACTGGCCCTCGACGATCGCGCCTGACGCCACACCACGACGATCGACTCGGGTCGGTTTAGGTCGCTTGTACGCCCGATTGCCACAACTTTTGGAGGGGATGGTGAAAATACTCTTTGCATTCGCGGCGGCGGCAGCGCTCTTGTGCGCGACGCCGACGTTTGCCGCCGACACCAAGTCGGCCGACACGTCCAAGGCGTCGACGTCGTCGAACTCGCAGCAGGACAAGATGAAGGCCTGCAACGACCAGGCGGGCGACAAGAAGGGCGACGAGCGCAAGGCGTTCATGAAGACCTGCCTGTCCGCCAAGCCCGCGGAGCCGCCGAAGGCCGAAAGCAAGATGGCGATGTGCAACAAGAAGACGGCCGGGATGAAGGCCGACGAGCGCGCCAAGGCGCAGAGCGAGTGCATGAAGGGCAGCTGAGGTTTGCGGAACACGGCCGGGTGACCTCCTGTCCATCCGGCCGAGGCTGACAAGGCCGCAACGGGTCTCCCGTCTGCGGCCTTGTTTTTGGACGGTGCGCCGCCCGCGCTAGCGTTTTCGCAGCAGCAGCCCTTTCAGGTATTCGCCCTCGGGAAAATCGAGCGCGACCGGGTGATCGGCGCTCGCGCCGAGCTTGCGCAGGATCTGCACCTCGGCGCCGGCATCGACCGCAGCGCCCGCCAGGATCTTCTGGAACAGGTCGGCCGACACGCCGCCCGAGCAGGAGAACGTCACGAGCAGCCCGCCGGCGGCGAGCAGCTTGAGCGCGAGCAGGTTCACGTCCTTGTAGGCGCGCGCCGCGCGCTGGGCGTGCGCCGCCGTCGGGGCGAACTTGGGCGGATCGAGCACGATGAGGTCGAAGCTCGCGCCCTCGTTGCGCAGACGACGCAGGTCCGCGAAGGCATCCGCCTCGATCCACGCGTTGCGGTTCGCGGCAAGCGCGGCGTTTGCCTCGAGATTGGCGCGGCCCTGCGCGAGGGCTTCCGCGGAGCTGTCGATCGACAGCGCGCTGCTCGCCCCGCCGGCGAGCGCGGCGAGCGTGAAGCCGCCGCTGTAGCAGAACGCGTTGAGCACGCGCCGGCCCGCGGCGAGCGTGCGCACGAGGCGGCGGTTGTCGCGCTGATCGAGGTAGAAGCCGGTCTTTTGCCCCGCGACCGGGTCGACGCGGTAGGTGAGGCCGTCTTCCACGATCGAGACCTGCGCCGGCAGCGTGCCCCAGGCCCCGCCGACGCGCGGCGGCAAGCCTTCGAGCGTGCGCACTTCGGCGTCGGAGCGCTCGTACACGCAGGTCACCTTGTCGATGGCGGCGAGCGCGGCCACGATCGCGCCGCGCCACCGCTCGGCGCCCGCCGACGTGAGTTGCACGACAATCACTTCGCCGTAACGGTCGGCCACAACGCCGGGCAGCCCGTCGGACTCCCCGTTGACGAGGCGCGCCGCGCTATGGCGCTCGTCGAGCATCGCCTGGCGCGCCGAGGCCGCGCCCGCAACCCGGCCGGCGATGAACGCGTCGTCGACGCGGGTCGCGGGGTCGAGCGACCACACGCGCGCCCGGATCTTCGACGCCGGCGAGTACGCCGCGCAGGCGAGCGCGCGGCCGTCGGCGGCGCGCACGGTCACCGTCGTGCCGAGTCCGGGGTCACCTTCGAGGCGCCCGACGGCGCCGGAGAAGATCCAGGGATGGCGAAGTGCGAGCGAGCGGTCTCGGCCGGGCAGAAGATACAGTTGCGGCCCGCGGCCTGTGCCCGGATCAGCCGAGCGCGACACCGAACAGGTGGCCGATGCCGAAGGTCACGGCGCCCGCGAGCGCTCCGAGCAGCAGCATGCGCGCGCCGGACAGCCACGCGCTGCGTCCGGTGAAGAGCGACAGCGTCGCGCCGATGGCGAACAGCGCGACGCCGGTGACCGCGACCGCAGTCAGGAGCGCGCGGTTGCCGGTGACGAGCAGGAACGGTGCGAGCGGCAGGGCGGCGCCGGCGGCGAAGGCCAGGAACGAGCTCGCGGCAGCGCCGAGCGGCGAGCCGAGCTCCGCGGGATTGAGGCCCAGCTCTTCGCGCGCGAGCGTGTCGAGCGCGTGCTCGGGATCGGCGACGATCTGCTTCGCGAGCTTGGTGGCCTCCTTCTGCGGCAGGCCCTTGGCGGCATAGATGAGCGCGAGCTCCTGCGCCTCCGCTTCGGGGTATTGCTTCAGCTCGTCGCGCTCGAGGCTGATCTGGTATTCGAAGAGCTCGCGCTGCGAGCGCACCGACACGTACTCGCCCGCGGCCATCGCGAAGGCGCCGGCGGCGAGCCCCGCGACACCGGAGACCAGGACCGTGTGAGGATCGCTGCTCGCGCCCGCCACGCCCAGAATGAGGCTCGCGTTCGACACGAGGCCGTCGTTGACGCCGAACACGGCGGCGCGCAGGTTGCCGCCGCCGCCCAGGTTGCGGTGGCGATGCTCGATACCGCTTTTGGCGGTAGGCACCGCGTGGCCCGACTCGCCGCCGAGCGACGTGCCGTACACCGCCATGCCGCGCACCTTCATGGCCGCGAGCACCGACTTCATGCGCCGCGGGCCGAGCCATTTCACGAGGCGCGCGACGAGCTGGGTGCGCGAATCGGGCTGATAGGGCGGCGGCGGCGGATGGCCTCGCGCGGTGAGCTGCGCGCGCCAGATCGCCGACTGCGCCTCGGCCTCGCCGGCGAGGCGCTGGAAGAGCTCGGCGCGCACCGTGCCCGATTCGGCCTGCGCGCAGGCGCGATACAAGTACGCCGAGCGCTGCTCTTCCGACCAGCTCAGGAGGGGATTCACGATGCGCCTCGGTCGGCGGGAAGCGTCAGACGGAGCGGGTGAGCCCGCCGTCCACGCGCAGGTTCTGGCCGGTGACGTAGCCCGCGTCGGCCGACAGCAGGAACGCCACGGTCTTGGCGATCTCCTCGCTGCGCCCGTAGCGCGCCGCGGGAATCGCCGCCCGGACCGCTTCGTTCACGGGCCGCGTGTCGATGAATCCGGGCAGCACGTTGTTCATGCGGATTCGGTGCGCGGCTTCCTGGTCCGCGTATAGCTTGCAAAAGCTGCCGAGCGCCGCGCGCAACGCGGACGACACGGGGAAGCGCGGGTCGGGCTCGAACGCCGCGAAGGTCGAGATGTTGACGATCGCTCCGCCACCCTGCGCGCGCATGACCGGTGTGACGAGGCGCGCCATGCGCACGACGTTGAGCAGCAGCATGTCGAGTCCCGCGTGCCAGGCGCTGTCGGGCAGCTCGAGCAACGGACCCTTGGGCGGGCTGCCGGTGTTGTTCACGACCGCGTCGATGCGGCCGTGCGCCGCGAGCGTCTCGCTCACGAAGCGCGCCAAGTCTTCCGCCGAGTCGACGCTGCCCCGCGTCGCGCCACCGCCCAGCTCCCGCGCCAGCGTCTCGACGTCCGGCGAGCGCGCGAGCAACGACACCCGGTAGCCTCGCGCCGCGAGCTCGCGTGCGCACGCCGCGCCCATGCCCTTGCTGGCGGCCGTCACGAGGGCAACGGGTGCGTTCATGGTCCTGCATGGGCCTTCTCGGGTGCGCGGTCGGCTGCGCGTTGCAAACGCCGTGTCATTCTAACCGATGGCGGCTTCGTGAGCGGCCTCGCGGCGCCGGTCGCCTACAGGGTTGGCGGCCCTCGCCGCTGCGAAGCCTCGAGCCGCTCCTGGCAGGCGATGCAGCGCGGCGCGGACGGGTTGGCGGCAAGGCGCGCATACGGAATGTGAACGCCGCATTCCACGCAGTCGCCGTACGTGCCGTCGCTCATGCGGGAAAGCGCGGCTTCGACCTCGCGCAGCTCGCCGGCGTCGCGAGAGACTTCCGCGACGTCGAGGGCGGTCTCGAGGTCGGCGACCGCCCAGTCGTCGGTCTCCTCCATGCGGTTGCGCAAGCCCAGAAGCGCCGGGTTGTCCTGCGCGTTGAGCTTGGCGGTGAGCTCGCTGCGCAGCACCTTGCGCCGCGCCTCGAGCTGCCTCTTGAGCGAGTCCCGTTCGGCCGCGGTCAGCGGAGCGGTCATGTAGGTTTCTCCATCGGGGAGCATGGGACGGCAGGCGCCCCACCCGGTCATCGTCCATCGGTCCTCGCGGAAACGCAAGCCCGTTGCGGCAAAAAACATCTTGAAACCCATCGGCCCGACCCTAGATTGAGTGCATCGGCCCGCCGCTTCCGCCCGCCGCGGAGCGTATGGGTCAAATGAATCCAATTTCCATGTGGAGAACCTCATGACTGCTTTGCAAGTCTACGGACCGTTCGCGGACGCGAACTTCGAGGACATCGTGCGCAGCTTCTGGAAGCCGCTGCGCGACACCCGCGACGCCGCCGCGCCGATCAAGGTCGACGTCGTCGAGAGCAACGACGCCTTCGTCGTCAAGGCCGAAGTGCCCGGCGTCGCCAAGGACGACATTCACGTCACGATCGAAGGCAACCAGGTGACGATCGCCGCGGAAGTCAAGCGCGAATCGGAGAAGAAGGACGGCGAGCGCGTGCTGCGCAGCGAGCGCTACTACGGCGCCGTGTACCGCAGCTTCGTACTGCCGGTGGAGATCGACGAGAACGCGAGCAACGCGAAGTACGAAGGCGGCGTGCTCGAGCTCACGCTCACCAAGAAGCCGGCGGTCAGCGGAAGGAAATTGTCGATCCAGTAAGGATCGCGCAAGCGATGCGGTGCGGGCGGCGCCCGCGCCGCATCTTCAGCGAATCCGCTTTGCGGCGAACTCTTCCTCGATGTTGTCGCGGAAGTAGCTCCACGGCGAGGAGGCCGTGGAAAATCGCCGCCACACTTCCGGCGAGACGCCGGCATACTCGAACGTGCCCGCGGTGAGCTCCACCACGAGCTTGCGCTCGCGATCGTCGTAGCCCGCGGCGCGCAGGCTGCCGCCGCTCATCCGCTTCATCTCCACTCCCGCCTCCTTCAGCCCGCGTCCTCGGGGAGCCCGGCGCGCACGCGGCCGAAGCGGTACATCGCCGCATCGTCCTGCTCGCCGTACCCCGCCGCCACCGCCTGCGCGAACGCGTCGCGCGCCGCGAGCGCGAA
>DATJXV010000057.1:0-3904 GCA_035499955.1 Casimicrobiaceae bacterium | reverse complement strand
GAGCGTGGGCATCGACAGCACGACGCCCACCCCGGTGCCGACCGTGTACGACGCGAGCTCGTGGGTGCTCAACGACGTCAAGGTCGGGAACATCTCGCAGTACATGCAGTCCGGTGACATCCCGGGCGGTATGTTCGCGCCCAACGCGGTCGACAGCTTCGTCGACTTCATGACGGTCCAGACGGCTCAGGACTTCGTCATGATCGTGACGTTCACGGGCTTCGCGGGCACCGGCGAAGGTACGCCGGCCGCGCCGTTCTCGTGCGGCGTCACCGGCACCGCGGCGGTCTAGTAGGCATGGGTAGTGGCCGCTGTGCAGGCGGCCCGCGCGGAAGTGGTTCCCCGGCGTTCGATTCGCCGGTCGCGCACGAAAACGACGCTGACGAAGAAGACGGTCGCGAAGATGACGCACGTATGTCCCCACGTAACCCAGATGTCCCTCGCGATGAATTCGAAGGCGAAACGACCGCAGTCCGCGAGCTCCGGACTCACGACGCGCGCATCCAGCGGCTCGAGCTCCGCGACGCCAATATGTTCGGGGTCGATGCAGACGACGGCATGTGGCAGCGCCACCGCAAGGAGCACGACGCGATGAAGGTCGACCTGCAGATCTTGAACGGGTTTCGTGCCAAGGCGCTGCTGATCATCACGCTGGGCGGCACGCTCCTGGGCGCGATCACCGGGATCGCCGCGGTCATCGTCGAGAAGGCGCTCGGCCACTGATGACCGACGCGCGCCCGGATAGCGCGAGCGTGCGCGCCGAGCTGTTCGAGGCGCTCAAGCCGCGCGATGGCATCGAGGCCAACGCGCTGATCGAAGCCGTCGACTTGTACATCGCCTATTGCCTTCGCTTCGGCGGCGGCCCGCGCGATCGCCGGTTCTCGATGCTGGATGCCACGCCGGTCGACCAGCAGGCGTTCAAGGCGCTGCGCGACGTGCACGCGCGCATCGTCGCCGTGCTGGGCAAGTTCTTCGACGCGCGCGGCATCTCGGTCCCCGTGCTCACGACCGACGATCCGAAGCGCACGCTGGAGATCTTGCGCGAGCGTCGCTTCGACCTTTCCGATGACGACGTCACGCCGATCGTCCGGCCCCCAACGAAGGACGGCAAGCCGTGACCTCGCCGCTCTTCCATCTGACCCTGCCCGACGCCAGCGAGAACGAGCCGGCGCACTTCGCGCCGCTCTTGATCGTGCTCGAGGCGATGATCCAGCTCAACGAGTGGCACATCGCGCGCTCGCTGCGCATGGCGCAGAAGGGCATGGGCGATCCGATCGCGCCGCTCTACGTATCGGGCGTGTCGTGCCGCGATGATGACATCACGCGCGAGGACTGGTGCGACGTGTTCGCGACCATCAAGCGCGGTCGCGTCAACAACGGCAGCCTGGTCGCGTGGCGCGTCGCCGAGCTCCGCGTCGCCGGCATCGCCGCCGAGCCGGTCCTGAAGTGGCGCCTGGCGCCGCGCGACGAGATGATCCGCCGCGGCTACTCGCCGCGCACGCTGTCGCGCGCGAAGTACGCGTGGATCATCCACTGCGCGGTCAAGCACCCCGATGGCCGCATCGAAGACGTCACCGAAGTCCTGCGTACGCCGGGCAATGACGGCTGGAGCCTGGTGACCAAGCCGCTGTTCCACCTGACGCTCCCCGATCCCGACAAGAACGAGCCCGCGCACTTCGCACCGCTGCTCATCGTGCTCGAGGGCATGGTCAAGCTCGACGAGTGGCACATCGCGCGCTCGCTGCGCCGCGCGCAGAAGGGCGAAGGCGAGCCGCTGCCGCCCTTGTACGTCTCGGGGGTTCGCTACAAGGAAGACGACGCCGGCCACGAGGACTGGCGCGACGTCTACAAGATCTTGGAGCGCGGCGCCGGGGACTGCGTGCCGCTGTCGACGCGCGTGATCCGGCGCGAAGATATGCGCTCGGTGGCGATCGCGGACCTGCGCGTCGGCGACCACGTCGCGGACGGCATCAACTCGTGGGCCGAGGTCAAGGCGCACGTCCAGACCGGGACCAAGGCGCTGCTCGAGTTCACGCTCGACAACGGCAAGACCGTGCGGTGCTCGCCCGAGCACAAGCTGTTCTTTGCCAGCGACGTCCAGATGCGCAAGCACGGCGTCATCGTCGACCTCGAAGAACGCGCGAAGGATGTCATCGTGGGCCAGCGGCTGCTCACGGCCGAAGCGCGACATGGCGCCACCGTGCTCGCCATCCGCAGCGCGGGCAGCGCGGAATGCGCGGACATCGAGACATCGTCCGGCCGGTTCTGGTTGCCGGAGTCCGACGTGATCGTCCACAACTGCGACAACCTCGCCGCCTGGCGCACGGCCGAGCTGCGCGTCGCCGGCATCGCCGCCGAGCCGGTGATCAAGTGGCAGTGGGTGCCGCGCGAGGTGATGATCGGCCACGGCTACCCGTCGGCGATGTTGCCCGGCGATGGCGTGTGGCTCGTGCACTGCGAGGTGCGTCACCCCGATGGCCGCATCGAGGATCCGTCGAAGATCCTCGGCATGGGCGGCGAGTACATGGAACGCGTGTAACCCCGAAGGACTTGTCAAGACGCCATGTGGTTCATCCCCGTCGCCATCATTCTCGGCATCGCCGCTATCGCGCGCGGCCGCAACGCGCCCGCGCACGTCGCCGGCGCGTTGCCCGCGGGCTCGCCGCCTCCGCCGCTGGCCGTGCTGGGCGCTCATCTTCGCCAGGGCGTGCCGCCCCCGCCGCCGGTGATCTTGGGCGCGATCGCGCACGCCGAGCAGATCGGCCGCTTCGACGTCGCGCAGGACATCGTGCGCACGTTCGTGGAGCCGGTCGTGTACGCGCACGATCTCGCGATGGCGCGCAACGCCAACCCCATCGGCCAGGAAGTGCCGATGCCGCCGACCCAGCAGCAGCTGCCGCCGCGCATGCAGCCGCAGCCAATGCCCATGCCGCAGCAGCAAGCACCGCAGCAGCAGATCGTGCCGCCGGATCTGATCCCGATCGACGGCGTCAAGCTCAACGACGATGCCGAGCTCCTGCGCATGATCCGCCGCGCGAACGGCGACCCGCGCGCCGAGCAAGTTCCCGTGCCCGCCGCGGCGCCCGAGCAACCGGCCGCCGCGGGCGGCGCGGATCCGACCTCGATGGGCCGCTCGATCCCGATCGACGGCGTCGCACCCGCGGAGTGGTCGAGCTTCATCGAGCGCGTCGAGCGCGAGGCGCCGAGCTTCTCGACCGGCCGGCACGTCGGGCGCTTCCGGCATCGCCGCGAGCGGCTGCTCGAGCTCGGCTTCGAACCCAAGGCGGTGATGGGATCGGCCGAGGTCCAGCTCGCCGCGCTCGAAACCGACATGCGCGACGCGTTCGACCACGCGCGTGCGGGCGGCATGATCGACGACTACGTCGGCACGACCATCGCGATCCCCGCGCGCAACGGCCAGGTCGAGCATGCGATCACGCTGTCCGGAATGCTGGGCGTGATCCAGGCGGCCGGGCTCGAGGGCGCAGCCGACTGGCTCGAAAGCCCGCATGACCGCAAGCGCTTCCCGCACACGACCGCGGCGTTCCTTCGCACCAACGGAGTGTTCTGATGGCCGCGAAGAGCAACAAGCGGTTGCTGAACGAGGTGAGCACCGAGCTCTCTGGCGCGCGCCCAGGCTGGACGCACGTGAAGACCGACATCGGGTGGCCGGAGACGTGGGATCGCAAGATCGGCGATGCCTGGTACACGGTCGAGCGAGCACGTAACGGCAAGTGGTGCTCGGGCCGCTCGTATCGTCGCGGTGATGTCGACTACGGCGTGATCCGCGGCGTCTATCATCCATCGTTGGAAGCAGCGCAGGAATGGTGCGAGGCCGACGCGCGCACGTGGGGATCGCGCTGATGGCGAAGGCCAAGACACAGGCGCAGCTCGAAGCCGAGAT
>DATJXV010000056.1:0-3223 GCA_035499955.1 Casimicrobiaceae bacterium | reverse complement strand
CGATGCGCCAGCGGTACAGGCGCGCCATGCGGGCGACGATCTCCTCTCGCAGCCGGGACGACGGCGCCGTGTAGCCGAAGATGCCGTGCCGCACCCGCGCCTCGAGCGCCGCAATCACGCACGGCGGCGCGCGGAAATCGGTGTCGGCGACCCAGAGCGGGATGACGTCGCGGCCGGCGTAGCGCTCCCAGCGCGACGCGTCGGTCCCCGCGCGGTCGATCGGCTCGTCGAAGTCGAAGGCCATGCCCGGCGGCCTCAGTCGAGTCTCGCGACCGTGCCCTCGAGGTCCTTCGACGGCGACGCATACCTCTCGAGCACGAGCGGATCGTGGCCCGGGATGACATGGCCCTCGGACGTGGCCAGCGCGCGGGCCCGTCGCCAGCCCTCGACCATGTCTCCCACGTTGTACACGATCGGGAACGGCCGGCCCTGCTCCATGTTGGCGTAGTAGTGGCTCGCGTCGGAGGCGAGCACCACCCAGCCGCGGCGCGTGGCGACGCGCCCCACCTGCAGTCCCATCGTGTGGCCGCCGACGTGGTGCAGCGTGAGCCCCGGCGCCACCTCGCCTTCGCCACTATGGAACCGCACGCGCCCGGCGTACACGCGGCGCACCATGCCGACGACATCTTCCACCTCGTAGGCGTGCCGCATCGCCTCGACGCCCATGCAGCGGCCCGTTGCGTATTGCATCTCGAGATCCTGCAAGTGGAACGTCGCCTGGGGAAACAGGTCGAAATTGCCCACATGGTCGTAGTGCAGGTGCGTGATCACGACGTCGCGAACCGTCCCGGCCTCGACGCCCATGCGCCGCAGCCCTTCCTCCACGGGCAGCGTCACGCGCCGACCGCGCTTGGCCGCGATCGCGGCGTTGAATCCGGTGTCGACGACCACGACGCGGCCTTCGCCCCGCACCAGCCAGACGAAGTAGTCCATCGGCATCGGCCCGTCATGCGGATCGCCGCCGAGGAAGTTCTCCCTCGCGGTGCGCGCATGGTGCGCGTACTTGATGGCGAAGACCTCGTACTCGCTCATCGCAGCGTGATGCGCGCGAACTTGCGCTTGCCCACCTGAGCAACGACGACCTCGCCCGGCGCGAGGCGTCGCGCCTTGTCGGTCAGGCGCTCGCCGTTGAGCCGCACGCCGCCCTGCTCGATGTTGCGCGCCGCCTCGGACACGCTCGGCGCGAGGCCGGCCTGCTTGAGCGCCTGCGTCACCACGAGTCCGCCCTCCGGGCAGTGAAGCGTGACCTCCGGCATCTGCTCCGGCGTCTGGCCAAGGCGAAAGCGCTGCGTGAACGCCTCTTCCGCGCGATCGGCGGCCTGCGCCGAGTGGAACCGCGCGACGATCTCGCGCGCGAAGCGCACCTTGACGTCGCGCGGGTTGGCGCCCGCCTCGACGTCGAGCCGCCACCGGCGCACCACCGCCGCGGGCTCGAACGACAACAGCTCGATGTAGCGCCACATGAGCCCGTCGGAGATCGACATGAGCTTGCCGAAGATCTCCCCGGGCGGTTCGGCGATGCCGACGTAGTTGCCGAGCGACTTCGACATCTTGCTCACGCCGTCCAGGCCCTCGAGCAGCGGCGTGGTCAGGATGCACTGCGGCTCCTGCCCGTAGTCCTTCTGCAGCTCGCGGCCCACCAGCAGGTTGAACTTCTGGTCGGTGCCGCCGAGCTCGACGTCGGCTTGCATGGCCACCGAATCGTAGCCCTGCATCAGCGGGTAGAGCAGCTCGTGCACGGCGATCGGCTGGCCGCCGCGGTAGCGCTTGGCGAAGTCGTCGCGCTCGAGCAGGCGCGCGACGGTGTAGCGCGCCGCGAGCCGGATCATGCCTTCCGCGCCGAGCTTGTCCGACCATTCGGAGTTGAACAGGATCTGGGTGCGATCGGCGTCCAGGATCCTGAACGCCTGCTCGCGGTAGCTCTTCGCGTTCTCCAGGATCTGCTCGCGCGAGAGCGGCGGCCGCGTCTGGTTCTTGCCCGTCGGGTCGCCGATCATGCCGGTGAAGTCGCCGATCAGGAACTGGACCTGGTGCCCCAGCTGCTGAAAGTCGCGCAGCTTGTTCATGACGACGGTGTGCCCGAGATGAAGGTCGGGCGCCGTCGGGTCGAGGCCGAGCTTCACGCGCAGGGGCGCCCCGCGCGCGAGCTTGCGCGCGAGCTCTTCCTCGACGATCAGCTCCTGCGCGCCGCGCTTGATGCGCGCGAGCGCCTCGGCGACCGGGACGGACGGGGTTTGCCGCATGCGCGATTCTTGGCTAGACTGACGCAGGCATCTGAATAAAAAAGAATTCTAGCCCATCCCATGCGCGAGTTCGCGCCCTTGCAGCGTGCCGCCCTGATCGTCGTGCTCGCGCTCTCGGGCGCGGTGGTGGCATTCGCGACACTCGCGCCTTCCCCCGAGGCCGAGGCCACGCTGCTTCGCCGCCCGGTCCTGGAGGCGCTGCCGGTCGACGGGGCCGCGGTACTGCCCGCGCCCGAGCGATATGTGCGCGAGGACCGATTCCAGCGCGGCGACACGCTCGCCGCGCTCTTCACGCGCCTGGGCGTGGCCGGTGACGACTTGCGCGCGCTGGTGCGCGTGCCTTCGCTGCGGTTCCTGCGCACGGGCCAGGTCGTGCGCGCCGAGACCGACGCCGACGGGCACCTGCAACGTTTGAGCTTCCTGTCCGCGCGCGAAACCGAGATGCAGATCGAGCGCGCGGGCGGCGACTTCCGCGCGCACGAGGGCGCCGCGCCGCTGACGGTCGAGGTGCGCATCGGCGCCGGCGCGGTGCAACGCTCGCTGTTCGGCGCCACCGATGCCGCCGGCGTTCCCGATAGCGTCGCGATCCAGGTTGCCGATATCTTCGCCGGCGACGTCGATTTCCATCGCGAGCTGCGCCGCGGCGACCGATTCGCGGTCGTCTACGAGCAGGTTTACCTGGGCGGCCGTGAGGTCCATGCCGGGCGCGTGCTCGCGGCCGAGTTCGTGAACCAGGGCCGCACGCTGCGCGCCGTACTGTACGAGACCGCCCGGGGACGCGCCGGCTACTACGCGCCGGACGGCAGCAACCTGCGCAAGGCCTTCCTCCGGTCGCCGCTCGAGTACACGCGGATCAGCTCCCGATTCGGCATGCGCCGGCACCCTTTCCTGAAATCCTGGCGTGCGCATACAGGCGTCGACTACGCTGCGCCCACGGGCACGCGCGTGCGCGCCGCGGCCGATGGCGTGGTGGAGTTTGC
>DATJXV010000055.1:0-49217 GCA_035499955.1 Casimicrobiaceae bacterium | reverse complement strand
CAGCGCGATCTTCATGAGCTCGGACGGCTGGATGCGCACGACCCCCAGGCTCAGCCAGCGCCGCGAGCCGTTGACCACGACGCCGAACAGCGCCACGCCGACCAGCAGCAGCACGCCGACCACGTAAAGCGGCACCGCGGCGCGCGCGAGCGTCTGCGGCGGGATGTTGGCGACGACCCACATGAGGACGAGCGCGAACCCGAGCGAAGCCAGCTGGCTCGTCACGCGCGCGGCGCTCTGGTCGGTGGCCGAGAACAGCGTCACGAGGCCTACGCCGACCAGCGCAAGTGCGCATCCGAAGAGGAAGTTGTCGACGCGGCGGGTCAGCGCCTCCCACACGCGCCCCGCGAGCTCGAGCAGCGGCATCCGGCCGGCGTCAATCGCTCTCATCTTCGCCCTGCTGCCCCGGCGCGATCGCGGCCGGTCCCGGCTCCGTGCCGCCGAGGAGGTAGTACTCCATCACCTTGCGCGCGATGGGCGCCGCCGCCGCCGCGCCGAAGCCGCCGTTCTCGACGAGCACCGAGAGCGCGATCTTCGGCTTGTCGACCGGCGCGTAGGCGATGTACCACGCGTGGTCGCGCAGCCGCTCGTCGACTTTCTTGTCCGAATACTTCTCGCCCTTGAGCGAGAACACCTGCGCCGTCCCGGTCTTGCCGGCCGAGGTGATCTTCGAGCCGACGAACGCCGCCGCACTGGTGCCTTCCTTGGGCACGCCCGCGAGCGCGTTCTTGATGACCGCGAGATGCTCGGGCTTGACGGCGAGGGTGTGCGTCGGCTCGGGCGCCACCGAGCGCTCCTCGCCGGTCTTCAGGTTCACGACGCTCTTCACGAGATGCGGCCGGTAGGCCACCCCGTCGTTGGCGATGATCGCGATGGCGTGCGCCTGCTGCATCGGCGTGAACGCGTTGTAGCCCTGGCCGATGCCGGCGGAGATCGAGTCGCCGAGGTACCACTTGCGATGCTCCTCGCGGTACTTCTCGCCCGCGAAGTGCGTGCGCTTCCATTGCCGCGACGGCAGCGTGCCGGTCAGCTCGCCCTCGATGTCGATGTCGGTCTTCTTGCCGAAGCCGAGCTGCGACATGAAGCGCGCGTTGTCGTCGATGTCGGTCTCGCTCGCGAGCACGTAGTAGTAGGTGTCGCACGACACCACGATCGAGCGGTACATGTCCACCGAGCCGTGGCCCTGGGGCTTGTCGTCGCGGAAGCGGTACGAGGAGCCCGGCAGCTGGAAGAAGCCGGGATCGTGGATCGTGTACTGCGGCGTGCGCTTGCCGCTCGTGAGCGCCGCCAGCGCGAGGAACGGCTTGATCGTGGAGCCGGGCGGATACGCGCCGCGCAGAGGGCGGTTCAGAAGCGGATGGTCCGGCGAGTTGTTGAGCGCGTCCCAGTTCGAAGGATCGATGCCCTCGACGAAGAGATTCGGATCGAAGCCAGGCTTGGACACGAACGCGAGCACGTCGCCCGTGCTCGGCTCGATGGCGACGAGCGCGCCGCGGCGATCGCCGAACGCCTCCTCGGCCGCCTGCTGCAGCTTGATGTCGATCGCAAGGCGCAGGTTGTTGCCCGACGTGGGCGGCGAGCGCGACAGCGTACGCACCGCACGCCCGTTGGCGTCGACCTCGACCTCCTCCCAGCCGGTCGTGCCGTGCAGCTCGCGCTCGTAGGAGAGCTCGACCCCGACCTTCCCGATGTAATCGGATCCCTTGTAGTTGGCGCCCTCGTCCCAGGAGGCGATGCGCTCGAGATCCTTGTCGGTGATGCGCCCGATGTAGCCGATCACGTGCGAGGCCACCTCGCCGTAGGGATACTGGCGGAACAGGCGCGCCTTGATCTCCACGCCCGGGAAGCGGTAGCGGTTGACCGCGAAGCGCGCCACCTCCTCGTCGGACAGCCGCGTGCGCAGCGGCATGCTCTCGAAGTTCTTCGATTCGTCGAGCAGCTTCTTGAACCGCTTGCGGTCGCGCGGCTGGATGTCGATGATGGTCGACAGCTCGTCGATCGTGCCCTCGAGGTTGCGGATCTTCGCCGGCGTGAGCTCGAGCGTGTACGCCGAATAGCTCTGCGCAAGCACGACGCCGTTGCGGTCGGTGATCACGCCGCGGTTCGGCACGATGGGCACGATGGCCACGCGATTCGATTCGGCCAGCGTCTGGAAGTGCTCGTGCTGGAACACCTGGAGGTAGACGAAGCGGCCGAAGAGCCCGCCGAAGGCGACGAGGGCGAGCACGCCCGCGACCACGAGGCGACGGCGGAACAGGAACACCTCGCGCTCGGCGTTGCGCATCTCCGAGCCGGACGAGCGGAAGCCCCCGTAGTCGTTGGGGCGCGAGGCGAAGAGGCGGCGTCCGCGGCTCATGCCGAGACGTCAGTCCCGAAGGGCCGCCCCGAGGGACTGACTGCGCCCCCTCGGGGGGCAGCGAACATCGCTTTCGTGTGAGCGTGGGGGCTCATAATTCTCCCGGCGAGCGGGCCGGCCGCTGCGGCCACTGCAGGAGCACCGAGAGAAGCGGCCACAGCAGCGCACCCACGATCGGCGACACGAAGTAGGTCCAGCCCGGCATCGCAGCGCCGCCCACCAGGCGCACCAGCATCACGAGCGCCGCGCACACGAGCAGCAGGATCGCCACCTGCGGCGCCTGCTGCCACAGCGGGAATCGCAGCACGCGGCGGCGAAAATACTCGGCGGCATAGGCGAGCACGGCGTACGCGAACGCGTGCTGGCCGAACACGGTGGCGTCGGCGACGTCCATGACGAGCCCGAGGATCCACGCAACCCCTACGCCCATGTAGCGCGGCTCCTGGATGCACCAGTACAGGATCACGAGCGCGAGGAAGTCGGGCCGCAGCACGAGCGTCACGCCCGAGGCGGGTGCCATGTTGGCGACGAGGCCCAGGAAGCAGGTCAGCACGATGAACCACGGGTTGACCTGGCGCAGGATCTCCTCGGGCCGGGCGGGCGTCAGGGCGGCGGCGCGCGAGAACATGTTCATCTAACGCCGCGCCTTGCCGCGTCCGGCCTTCTTGGTAGGGCTGTCGCCGTCGTTCGCTTCCTCGGGCCGCGGCGGCGCGACGTAGCCCTGACCAAGCACCAGAAGAAGGGCGCTGCGGTCAGCGCCGGCGAGCGGCCGCACGGTGATCCGCGCGAACATCTGGCCGGTCTCGCGATCCACGCTGTCCACCTGCGCCACGGCGAGCCCCGCGGGGTAGGTGCCGTCGATGCCGGAGGTGAGAAGCCTGTCGCCGGGCTTGATGTCCGCGGTGGGCGCCATGAAGCGAAGCTCGGGGGCGCGCCCGGCGCCGGCGCCGAACACCACGCTGCGCACGCCGCTGCGCTCCACGCGCACCGGCACCGCCTGGTCCTTGTCGGTGACCAGCGTGACTTCCGCCATGCTCGGGAACACACGCGTCACCTGGCCGACCACGCCCATCTCGTCGATGACGGCGAACCCCGCCTGGATGCCCGCATCGGAGCCACGGTTGACGAACAGCTTCTGGGTGAACGGATCGCGCCCGGTGTAGAGCACCTCCACCGCCGTGCTCGTGCCGCCGTAGCGCTTCGAGATGTCGAGCAGCGCGCGCAGGCTCGCGTTCTCGTCGCGCAGGCGGTTGAACTCGAGCGATTCGTGGGTCGCGGCGACGAGATCCCGCTTGAGCGCCGCGTTCTCGTCGGTGAGCGAGCGCTTGGACGCGAAGTAGGCGCCGACCCACGACAGCGCCTCGCCAGGAAGCTGCACCGCGCGCTGCACGGGATACAGCACGATGGCGACGCCCTGGCGGATGTTCTCGAGGTAGCGAAAGCGCGTGTCGGCGAACATGAGGGCGATCGACACGAGGCTCACGAAAGCGAGCCGGGCAAGGGGCGACGGTCCGCGATGGAAGAAGGGGGGCGGATCGGCGGAGACGTGGTGCATGCGAAAAAAGGGTCAGACCCTATTTTCCTCCGGAAACCGGTCAAGGACAGTATAGAAAATAGGGTCTGACCCTTTTTTCGCTAGTCGGACGTGAATATCGTCGACAGCTTTTCCATGTTCTCGAGCGCCTTGCCGCAGCCGCGCACGACGCAGGTCAGGGGGTCGTCGGCGACGATCACCGGCAGCCCGGTCTCCTCCATCAGCAGGCGGTCGAGGTCGCGCAGGAGCGCCCCGCCGCCGGTCAGCACCATGCCACGCTCGGCGATGTCGGCGCCGAGCTCGGGCGGCGTGCGCTCCAGCGCGCTCTTCACGGCCGACACGATGCTGTTCAGAGGATCGGTGAGCGCCTCGAGAATCTCGTTGGACGACACCGTGAAGCTGCGCGGGATGCCCTCGGCCAGGTTGCGGCCCTTGACCTCCATCTCCTTCACTTCGGAGCCGGGAAACGCCGAGCCGATCGTCTTCTTGATGAGCTCGGCGGTGGTCTCGCCGATCAGCATCCCGTAGTTGCGCCGGATGTAGTTGACGATCGCCTCGTCGAACTTGTCCCCGCCCACACGCACGCTGCCCGAGTACACCATGCCGCCCAGCGAGATGACGCCGACCTCGGTGGTGCCGCCGCCGATGTCGACGACCATCGAGCCCGTCGCATCCGAGATCGGGAGATCGGCGCCGATCGCCGCGGCCATCGGCTCCTCGATGAGGTACACCTTCGAGGCACCGGCGCCGAGCGCGGACTCGCGGATCGCGCGCCGCTCGACCTGGGTGGAGCCGCACGGCACGCAGATGATGATGCGGGGGGACGGCGAGAACAGGCGCGACTCGAGAACCTTCTTGATGAACTGCTTGAGCATCTGCTCCGTCACCGTGAAGTCGGCGATGACGCCGTCCTTCATCGGACGGATCGCGGTGATGTTGCCCGGCGTACGGCCGAGCATTTGCTTCGCCGCGAGCCCCACTTCCTGAATCACCTTTTTGCCGTTGGGACCGCCTTCCTGCCGGATGGCCACCACGGACGGCTCGTTCAGCACGATGCCCTTGCCGCGGACGTAGATCAGGGTGTTGGCGGTGCCGAGGTCGATCGCTAAGTCGCTGCCGAAGTAGCCTTTGAAAAACTCGAACATTTATGCTTGGAATCCGGTGAAGATGCGTGGCGATGGCGTGGCAGGGTGCTTCAAGGCGCGCGAATTGGCCCGCCCGTGCGGCAAAACCGGCGCCGCGGGGTCAAAAGATTGTCGATTATGATAGCATTCCCTCTTGGTCCTCCGCACTGATTTGACGCGGTTTTTAGGAGGATCCCGCGCCGCGGGCCGCATGCCGCGCCGATACGCACCCGTGCCAACTGCGCCTCTCGCGCCGGAATGCTTCCGTTTCGGACGCTTTCGGCTTTTGAAGCTATGGCCCTGACCCTGGACGACGTCCGCCGCATCGCCCATCTCGCACGCATCGACATCGACGCGCAGGCGGCTTCCGACGTGCACCGCAAGCTCGAGGCGATTTTCGAGCTCATCAACCAGCTGCAGGCGGTGGACACCGCCGGCATCACGCCGATGGCGCACGCGCAGGACGTAGCCCTGCCCTTGCGCGAGGACGCGGTGACCGAGTCCGACCGCCATGCGCTATTCCAGAGCGTGGCCCCTGCGGTGGAGGACAGCCTGTACCTCGTCCCGCGGGTGATCGAGTAGCGCCATGGTCCCCGGTACCGTCGCTGAGCTCGCCGCCGCCCTTCGCGCGAAGAGGCTTTCCAGCGTGGAGCTCGCGCGCGCGCTTTTGGGCCGCATCGAGAAGGCGCAGAGCGCGCTCAACGCGTTCGTCACCGTCGACGCCGAAGGTGCCCTCGCGCAGGCGACGGCCGCCGACGCCGCGCTCGCCAAGGGCGACGCGCCGCCGCTCGCCGGCGTGCCGATCGCGCACAAGGACGTGCTCATGACCGCCGGGCTCAAGACGACCTGCGGCTCGCGCATGCTCGCCAACTTCGTGGCGCCGTACGATGCGCACGTCGTCACGGGCCTGCGCGACGCGGGCACCGTGCTCGTCGGCAAGACCAACATGGACGAGTTCGCCATGGGCTCGTCGAGCGAGACCTCGTGGTTCGGCCCCGTGCGCAACCCGTGGAACACGCAGTACGTGCCGGGCGGCAGCTCGGGCGGCTCGGCGGCCGCGGTGGCGGCGCGCCTCGTGCCCGCCGCCACCGGCACCGACACCGGCGGCTCCATCCGGCAGCCTGCCTCGCTCACCGGCATCTGCGGCTTGAAGCCGACTTACGGCGTGTGCTCGCGCTACGGCCTCGTCGCGTTCGCTTCGAGTCTCGATACGCCTGGCGTGTTCGCGCGCACGGCGGAGGACTGCGGTCTTCTCCTCAACGCCATGGCGGGCCACGACGCGCGCGACTCGACCTCGCTCGACCGCCCGCGCGAGGACTACACGCGCGATCTCGCGAAGCCGCTCGCCGGATTGAAGATCGGCCTGCCCGCGGAGTACTTCGGCGAGGGCGTCGATCCCGACGTCGCCGGCGCCATCGAAGGCGCGCTCGCGCAGTTCCGCAAGCTCGGCGCGGCCACGATCGGCATCGCCCTGCCCAACGTCAAGCTGTCCGTGCCCGTGTACTACGTGATCGCGCCCGCGGAAGCCTCGTCGAACCTGTCGCGCTTCGACGGCGTGCGTTACGGGCATCGCGCCGAGCAGTACACGGATCTGCTCGACATGTACAAGAAGACGCGCGCGGAAGGCTTCGGCGCGGAGGTGAAGCGCCGCATCCTGGTCGGGACCTATGTGTTGTCGCACGGCTATTACGACGCGTATTACCTCAAGGCGCAGCAGGTGCGAAGGCTGATCGCCGACGATTTCGCGCGCGCGTACACGCAATGCGACGTCATCATGGGGCCGGTCGCGCCGTCCGCCGCGTTCCCGATCGGCGACAAGGTCGACGATCCGGTCCAGATGTACTTGAACGACATCTTCACCATCGCCGGCAACCTCACCGGCGCTCCGGGCATTTCGATCCCCTGCGGCTTCGACCGTCGCGGCCTGCCCATCGGCCTGCTCGTGCAAGGCCACTACTTCGCCGAGGCGAAGCTCCTGAACGTCGCGCACCGATTCCAGCAAGCCACGGACTGGCACTTGCGCGCACCGCCGGAGCTGACACCGTGAAGTGGGAGATCGTCATCGGCCTCGAGACGCACGCGCAGCTGTCGACGGCGGCGAAGATCTTCTCCGGCGCCGCGACCGCCTTCGGCGCGGCGCCGAACACGCAGGCCTCCGCGGTCGACATCGCGCTCCCCGGCGTGCTGCCCGTGCTCAACCGCGGCGCCGTGGAGCGCGCGATCCGCTTCAGCCTCGCCGTCGGCGGCGCGATCAACCGGCGCAGCGTCTTCGCGCGCAAGAACTACTTCTACCCCGACCTGCCGAAGGGCTACCAGATCTCGCAGTACGAGATTCCCGTAATCGCGGGCGGCAGCGTCGCGATCGTGTCGCCCACGCGCGGCGAGCTGCGCGTGCGGCTGACGCGCGCGCACCTCGAGGAGGACGCGGGCAAGTCGCTGCACGAAGACTTTCACGGCATGACGGGCATCGATCTTAACCGCGCCGGCACGCCGCTGCTCGAGATCGTGTCCGAGCCGGACCTGCGCAGCTCCGAGGAGGCGGTCGCGTACGCGAAGGCGCTGCACGGCCTCGTGCGGTGGATCGGCATCTGCGACGGCAACATGCAGGAGGGAAGCTTCCGTTGCGACGCCAACGTCTCCGTGCGGCCGCAGGGCGCGGCTGCGCTCGGCACGCGCTGCGAGATCAAGAACCTGAACAGCTTCCGCTTCATGCAGGACGCGATCGACTTCGAGGTGCGCCGCCAGATCGAGCTCATCGAGGACGGCGGCAGCGTGGTGCAGGAGACGCGGCTGTACGACCCGGACCGCCGCGAGACACGCTCGATGCGCAGCAAGGAAGACGCGCAGGACTACCGCTACTTTCCGGACCCGGACCTGCCGCCGCTTCTCATCGACGAGGCGTGGATCGAGCGTGTGCGCTCGCAGATGCCGGAGCTGCCGGAGGCGATGCGGCAGCGCTTCGAGCGCGATTACGCGCTGCCCGCGCACGACGCGATCGCGCTGACCGCGAGCCGCGAGCATGCGAGCTATTTCGAGACGGCCGTCAAGGCGGGCGGGGACGGCAAGACCCTCGCCAACTGGATCACCGGCGAGGTTGCGGCGGCGCTCAACCGCAGCGAGACCGACATCGCACACGCGGCCGTGTCGTCGGTCATGCTCACCGGCCTCGTCGCACGCATCGCCGACGGCACCATCTCGGGCAAGATCGCGAAGGATGTGTTCGACGCCATGTGGGCCGGCGAGGGCGACCCCGACGCCATCATCGAGCGGAAGGGTCTGCGCCAAATCTCCGACGAAGGCGCGATCGAGAAGATCGTCGACGAGGCGATCGCCGGCAACGCCGCCATCGTCGCGGAGTACAAAGCGGGCAAGGAGAAAGCCTTCAACTCGCTCGTCGGCAAGGTGATGGCCGCCTCCCGCGGCAAGGCCAACCCGGCCCGGGTCAACGCGATCCTCAAGCGAAAGCTGTCGGCGTGATCGAGGCGCGCGGCCCCGCGCCGAGGCAGCGAATCTAGAGGACCAGCGCGGCGACGAACGCGCCGAGCATCGCGAACACGATCGCGACCTTCAGCGCCGTGCCGGCGAGCATGCCGAGCCAAGTCGCCACGCCTACCTTGCCCGCCCGCCGCAGGTCGCGTTGCGCGACGAATTCGCCGATCGCCGCGCCCACGAGCGGCATGAACAGCAGTCCCCACAGCCCGCTGAAGACGCCGGCGAGCGTGCCGATCATCGCGCCGATCACGGCGAGCTTGCTCGCCCCCGCCCTCTTCGCGCCCGCGGCCGCTGCGAAGTAGTCGATCGCCCACGCGATCGCCGTCAACACGCCGAACACGACGACCAGCCACACGGGGATGCGCGCGAACCGGTCGATCCACGCCGCGAGCAGCATGCCCGCGAACACGAGCGTGACGCCGGGGAGGGCCGGCAGCACGGTGCCGGCCACGCCGATCGCGATGAGCGCGATCGCGGCAACCCACAACAGCACGCTCATTGCATCAGCGGCTTGTACCGGATGCGATGCGGCTTGGCCGCCTCTTCCCCCAGTCGCTTGCGCTTGTCGGCTTCGTAGTCCGTGTAGTTGCTCGGATAGAAGAACCACTGCGAATCGCCTTCCGCCGCGAGGATGTGAGTGGCGATGCGATCGAGAAACCAGCGATCGTGCGAGATCACGAGCGCGCTGCCCGCGAACTCCAGCAGCGCCTCCTCCAGCGCCCGCAGCGTCTCGACGTCGAGGTCGTTCGACGGCTCGTCGAGCAGCAGGACGTTGCCGCCCTTCAGCAGGGTGGCCGCAAGATGCAGCCGTCCGCGCTCGCCGCCCGACAACTGCCCGACGATCTTCTGCTGGTCGGACCCCTTGAAGTTGAAGCGCCCGAGGTACGCCCGCGACGGCATCTCGAAGCGGCCGACGGTCAGGATGTCCTGGCCGTTGGAGATCGCCTCCCACGCGGTCTTGTCGTTCGGCAGCGATTCGCGGGTCTGGTCGACCACCGCCATCTGCACCGTGTGGCCGATGGTGATCTTGCCGGCGTCGGGCTTCTCCTTGCCCGCGATCATGCGAAAGAGCGTGGTCTTGCCCGCGCCGTTCGGTCCGATGATGCCGACGACGGCGCCGGCCGGCACGCGAAACGACAGGTCGTCGATCAGGAGCTTGTCGCCGTAGGCCTTGCGCACGTGCTCGAACTCGATCACCGCGTCGCCCAATCGCTCGGCGACGGGAATGAAGATCTCGTTGGTCTCGTTGCGCTGCTGGTGCTCGTAGGAGGCGAGCTCGTTGAAGCGGGCGATGCGCGCCTTCGCCTTGGCCTGGCGCCCCTTCGGATTCTGGCGCACCCATTCCAGTTCCTGCTTCATCGCCTTGATGCGGGCCGCTTCCTGCTTCGACTCGGTCTCGAGCCGCTGCTCCTTCTGCTCGAGCCAGCTACTGTAGTTGCCCTTCCACGGGATGCCGTAGCCGCGGTCGAGCTCGAGGATCCACTCGGCCGCGTTGTCGAGGAAGTAGCGGTCGTGTGTCACCGCGATCACGGTGCCGGGAAACTTCGACAGGAACTGCTCGAGCCAGTCCACGCTCTCGGCGTCCAGATGGTTCGTGGGTTCGTCGAGCAGCAGCATGTCGGGCTTCGACAGCAGAAGGCGGCACAGCGCCACGCGGCGCTTCTCCCCGCCCGAGAGGCTGCCGATCTTCGCGTCCCACGGCGGCAGGCCCAGCGCGTCGGCCGCGATCTCCATCTGCACGTCGGAGTCGGCCCCGGACGCGGCGATGATCGATTCCAGGCGCGCCTGCTCGGCGGCGAGCTTGTCGAAGTCGGCGTCGGGCTCGGCGTACGCCGCGTAGATCTCGTCGAGTCTCGCCTTGGCCTGGAGCACTTCCCCCATGCCTTCCTGCACCGCCTCGCGCACCGTCTTGTCCGGGTCGAGGCGCGGCTCCTGCGGCAGGAAGCCGACGCGTAGCCCGGGCATAGGCGTCGCCTCGCCTTCGTACTCCTTGTCCTCGCCCGCCATGATGCGCAACAGGCTCGACTTGCCGGCGCCGTTCAGGCCGAGCACCCCGATCTTCGCGCCCGGGAAGAACGAAAGCGAGATGTCCTTGAGGATGACGCGCTTCGGGGGAACGGTCTTCCCGACGCGGTTCATGGTGTAAACGTATTGGGCCATAGCGGATACCGCTCGGGCATGACACGCACCCGAGGAAGAAAAGCTGCAATTATCGCTTAAGCGGGGGCTACTTCTGCGCCGTGGCGGACGGCGTGGGCGCCGCGGACGTCGGCGCAGGCGCCTTGCCGTTCATCTGCGCCTCGGTGGCCGCGCGCAACTCGCGCCACCGCTTGCGGTCGGCGTCGTAGCGCACGTTGACGAGCACGACGTCCTTCTGCCGCGCCGCCACGAGGTCGGCCTGCTTGGCGAGCTCGACGCTGATGCTGGCGAGCTCGCGCTCGGTGACGGGTGGAAGGCCCTTGTCGCCGGCCGCGGCTTTCCTCGCCTCGAGCTCCTGCTTGCGCCTGGTCAGTTGCTCGGTGTAGGCGGACGACGACTGGATCTGCTGCTCGATGGTGGATAACGCGCGCCTGCGTGCGAGCTCGATCTCGCTTTCCATCGTGTAAGTGGCAAGCAGCGCCTTGTCGCGGCGGTCGACCAGCTCCTTCTCCTTCGCGAGCTGCTTCTGCCGCTCCTCCTCGTCGGCCTTCGCCTTGCGCTGCTCGGCGGTGGGCGCGGCGTCCGTGTTCTTCACCGGGACGCCTTGCTTGTTGAGCTGCACGTTGGCCTTGTTGATGGCCTCGGGCGGAATCTGGTCGGTGTAATGGACTTCGCCCTTGTCGTCGACCCACTTGTACGTCGCCGCGAGCGCCGCCGGGGCGAGCGCGAGCGCCGCCGCGCAGAGCGCGCCGATGCAAGCGAGGATCCGGGTCCGTGCCATCAGCTTGCCGATTTCCGTTGTCCCTTTCGACGCCGCCCTTGGTCAACCGTTCAACGCTGTGCCGTAGCGCTCGCGGTAGGCGCTCACGGCGGAGGCCTGCTCACGAAGCTCCGGCCGCCCCTCGAGGAAGCCCATGAGGTCGTCCAGCGTGGCGATGGCCACCACCGGGATGCCGTACGCCGCCTCGACCTCCTGCACGGCGGACGCCTCGCCCTGCCCGCGCTCCATCCTGTCCAACGCGATGAGGACCCCGGCGGGGTCGGCGCCGTGCGCGCGGATGAGCTCGACCGATTCGCGTACCGAAGTGCCGGCGGTGATCACGTCGTCCACGATGAGGACCCGTCCCGCCAGCGGCGCTCCGACCACGACGCCGCCTTCGCCGTGGTCCTTGGCCTCCTTGCGATTGAAGCTCCACGGCAGATTGTGCCCCAATTGGGAAAGGGCGATCGCCGTCGCGGCGGCAAGGGGGATGCCCTTGTACGCCGGCCCGAACAGCTGGTCGCAGGCCACACCCGACGCGACCAGCGCCTCTGCGTAAAAGCGACCGAGCGAGCGCAGGCTGTCGCCATCGTTGAACAATCCTGCGTTGAAGAAATAAGGAGTCTTGCGCCCCGCCTTCGTCGTGAATTGACCGAATCGAAGCACTTCGCGTGCCAAGGCAAAGGCGAGAAACTCCTGACGAAAACCTGACATCGGCCTGATTTTACGAGGAAATTCGGGTCAGTATACCCCGCGGTTTACACTCCCAACCCTTTGCAATGCGCATCATCACGCTCAACGTCAACGGAATCCGCGCCGCCGAGCGCAAGGGGTTCGCGCGCTGGCTCGCCCGGGTCGAGCCGTGGGACGTCGTTTGCCTCCAGGAGTTGAAGGCGCATCACGATGACGTCCCGAGGGCGCTGCGGGCGCCCCGCAAGTGCACGTCGCACTTCCACCCCGCCGAGCGCAAGGGCTACGCGGGCGTGGGCGTCTACACCCGCGCCCCGGCGGCGTTCGGCACCGGCTTCGGCAGCACGGAGTTCGATCGCGAGGGACGCTACCTCCAGGCCGACTTCCGCGACCTGTCCGTGATCAGCCTGTATCTGCCGTCGGGGTCGAGCGGGCCGCACCGCCAGGCGTCGAAGTACCGCTTCCTCGCCGAGTTCCTGCCGCATCTTTCGAGGCTTCGGCAAGCCGGGCGCGAGATCATCCTGTGCGGCGACTGGAACATCGCGCATCGCAACATCGATCTCACCAACTGGCGCAGCAACCAGAAGCACTCGGGCTTCCTGCCCGAGGAACGGGCCTGGCTCACCCGGGTATTCGACGATCTCGGCTTCGTCGACGTCTTCCGCCGGGTGGACCCGCGTCCCGAGCAGTACACGTGGTGGTCCAACCGCGGCCAGGCGTGGGCCAAGAACGTCGGATGGCGCATCGACTACCAGATCGCAACACCGGGCATCGCCGCCACCGCGCACGCCGCGCACATCTACAAGAACCGGCGCTTCTCCGACCATGCGCCGCTCGTGATCGACTACGACTACACGCTCGCTTGAAGCCGCATGGACACGCGGCGGCCTGAAGCCCGCCCGACACGATGATTCGCATCTCCAACCTCACGCTGACCCGCGGGACGAAGACGCTGCTCGAAGGCGCCAATCTCACCGTGCACGCCGGGCACCGTGTGGGGCTGGTCGGCGCGAACGGCTGCGGCAAGTCCACCCTCTTCGCCGCCCTGCGCCGCGAGCTCCTGCCGGATGCCGGGAGCATCGACCTGCCGCCGTCGTGGATCGTCGCCCACGTCGCGCAGGAGACGCCGCCGGTCGAGACGAGCGCGCTCGACTTCGTCCTCGACGGCGATCGCGAGCTGCGCCAGATCGAGGCGGCGCTCGCCGCGGCCGAGGCCGATCCGGCGCACGACGGCGCGGTGATAGCGGACCTTCATCATCGCTTCGAAGCGATCGGGGGCTACGGCGCGCGGGCGCGCGCCGCGACGCTGCTCGCGGGCCTGGGGTTCGCCGAGGCGCGCCACGGCGATGCGGTCGCGAGCTTCTCCGGCGGCTGGCGCATGCGGCTCAACCTCGCGCAGGCGCTGCAGTGCCGCTCCGACCTGCTCCTGCTCGACGAGCCCACCAATCACCTGGACCTCGACGCCGTGCTCTGGCTCGAGGACTGGCTCGGCAAGTATCCCGGCACGCTGCTGCTCATCACGCACGACCGCGACTTCCTCGACGGTGTCGTCGCAAGCATCGTGCATTTCGAGGGACGCAAGCTCGTCTCGTACAGCGGCAACTACGCACAATTCGAGCGCGAGCGCGCGCAGCAGCTCGCGCTGCAGCAGGCCACGTACCAGAAGCAGCAGCGACAGATCACGCACCTCCAATCGTTCGTCGACCGCTTCCGGGCCAAGGCGACGAAGGCCAAGCAGGCGCAAAGCCGCATCAAGGCGATCGAGCGGATGGAATTGATCGCCGCGGCGCACGTCGACAGCCCGTTCGAGTTCGTCTTCCCGCCGGCCGCCGCCGCCGCCCGCCAGCTCGTGCTGCTCGAGGACGCCACCCTGCGCTACGGCGAGCGGCCTCCCGTACTCGATCACCTGACTTTCGGCATCCTGGCGGGCGAGCGCATCGGCCTCCTCGGCCCCAACGGCGCCGGCAAGTCCACGCTCATGAAGGCGATCGGCGGCACGCTCGTCCCGAGCGAGGGCACGCGGCGCACCGCGCAGGGATTGCGCCTCGGCTACTTCGCGCAACACCAGGTCGAGCAGCTTCGCCTCGAGCATTCGCCGCTGTGGCACTTGCGCAAGCTCGAGCCCGAGGCGCGCGAGCAGGAGCATCGCGATTTCCTGGGCGGCTTCGACATCCGAGGCGAGATGGCCACCTCGGCCGTCCACCATTGCTCCGGCGGCGAGAAGGCACGCCTGACCCTCGCCCTCATCGTGCGGCAGCGGCCGAACCTGCTCCTGCTCGACGAGCCCACGAATCATCTCGACATCGAGATGCGCGAGGCGCTGACCGAGGCGCTGACCGACTACGAAGGCGCGCTGGTCGTCGTCGCACACGATCGCCATCTGCTGCGCGCGACCACCGACGTGCTGTGGCTCGTCGACGGCGGCAAGGTCGCGCCGTTCGACGGCGACCTGGACGATTACCGCGACTACGTGCTGAAGCTCCGGCGCCGAGAGCGCGGCGAAGCCGGCGACAGCGGGGTCGCGACCGACCGCAAGGCGCGCAAGCGCGAGGAGGCGCAGGCGAGGCAGCGCCTGTCGGACGCGCGCAAGCCGCTTCTCGCCCGCCAGGCGGCGATCGAGCGCGACATGAGCGAGCTCGCCGCCGAAAAGGACGCGCTCGATGCCTGGCTCGCGAGCGAGTCGGCGTACGTCGAATCCGAGAAGGAGACGCTGAAGGCGAAGATCGCGCGCCAGGGCGAGCTCGCGTGGCAGCTCGCGCGCCTGGAAGGCGAGTGGCTCGACAACGCCGAGGCGTTCGAGCGCGCGGCTAGAATCGACGAGACGGGATGACACCGCCGCGCCACTTCTCGATGATCCGCGGCTTTCATCTCGCGGATTTCCTGACGCTTGCCAACGCCGCGTGCGGTGTGGCGAGCGTGCTCTGTGCGGCGGCCTACGGCGCGCGCGGCGACCTCGCGTACTTCTACGTCGCGGCCGCGCTGGCCCCTGTGGCGCTCGTGTTCGACGTGCTCGACGGCCGTGTTGCGCGCTCCCGCCACACGCAGTCGGCCTTCGGGCGCGAGCTCGACTCGCTCGCCGACGTGATCTCGTTCGGCGTGGCGCCCGCTGCGCTCGGCTTCGCGGCGGGGCTCAGCCGAACCCTCGACTGGATCGCGCTCCTGTACTTCGTGTGCTGCGGCGTGAGCCGGCTCGCGCGCTACAACGTGACCGCCGAGGCGATGGCGAAGGAGGCCGGCAAGGTGACCTACTTCGAGGGCACCCCGATCCCGACGAGCGTCTTGCTCGTAGGACTTCTGGCCTTCGCGGCGTCGCAGGGCCGCATCGGCGATGCGATCTATGGCGGCGTGTGGATGTTGGGGCCCGCCGCGCTGCATCCTTTCTCGCTGCTCTACGTGCTCTCCGGCACGCTCATGGTGAGCAAGACGCTGCGCATTCCCAAGCTCTGAAACAACTCGAAATGGGGTCTGACCCCATTACAAGGCCTGGCACTATTTCGTCAACGTCGCGCGGTCGAGATCGAGCGCGTCGTGCGGGATGACGCGCAGGCCGGGGTAAGCGGCCCTCAACGCGTTCTCGAATTTGTCGGCCTCGCCGGCGACCACGATCGCGAGCGCCTCGGGCCCCCAGTGCGCCTTGGCGAAGTCGACGACCTGCTGCGGCGTCACGGCGGCCAGCCGGTCGATGGTGGCGGTCACCTCGGCCACGGGAATGCCGTTCGCCTCGAGCGAGGCCAGCGTCCCGGCGAGATCCTCGGTCGTCTCGAAGCGCCGGCTGACGGCGCCGATCATCGTGAGCTTGCGCGCCTCGAGCTCTTCCGCGGGCGGCGGCGACGCCGCGACCTTGCGCAACTCCTCGAGCACGACCGCGATGAGCTCGGGCGCCGACTCGTTCCTGGTCTGCGCGGCGATCCACCATACGCCGGCCTGCCGCCGCGCCTCGAGCTGGCTGAAAATGCCGTAGGTGAGGCCGCGTCTGATACGCGCTTCGAGGTTGAGCCGCGACGAGTACCCGCCGCCGAGCAGCGTGTTGGCGATCACGCCCGGGTAGTAGTCGGCGGCACTGCGCGCGATGGACGGTGCCGTCATCGCCACGCCGGCCTGACCCGCGCCCGCCATGGCGATCACGATCGGCGCGGGCGGTGCCGCTTGGGCATCGTCGGCGCGCGCCGCGCGCAACGCCGCCGCCGGGCGCTTCCACGCGCCGAACGCGGATTGCGCGAGCGTGCGTGCCTCGGCCGGATCGATGTCGCCGACGAAGATCAGCGTCGCGTTGTCGGGCCGATAGTACTTCGCATGCTGCGCCACGACGGCGGCACGGCGAATGCGCGCCACCGAGCCCGGCGTTCCGCCCGCGGGATGGCCATACGTGCCTTCGCCGAACGCTGCGCGGTCGCTCGCGAAGCTCGCGAGCTTGCCGGGATCGCGCAGCGCCACCGCGAGCGCATCGAGCGTGAGCTTGCGCTCGCGATCGAGCTCGCCCTGCGCGAAGCTCGGCGTCAAGGTGACCTCCGCGATGAGCGCGAGCGCCGCGGCAAGCTGCGGCCGCGTCACCGTCATCGACACGCTGGTCCGGTACCAGCCGGCGCCCGTGTCGAGTTGCCCGCCGAGCGCCTCGGCGGCCTCGGCGATCTGCGGCGCGGTGCGCCTGGCCGTGCCCTTGGCGAGCAGCGTGGCGGTCATGTCAGCGAGCCCGGCGAGGTCGCGTGGATCGGTCTCGGTCCCTGAGCGGATGACGAGCTCCACGGTGACGAGCGGAAGGCTGCGCCGCTGCGAGACCACGACGCGAAGCCCGTTGTCCAGCGTTGCGACGTCGGGCGCGGCGATGGTGACGGGCCGCGGCGGACCGACGGGTGGCGGCTTGTCGTACGGCTGCGCGAAAAGCGGCGGAGCGGCGAGAACGGCGGCGAGCGCGAGCAGGCGAGTCACGATTTCTTCGCGCCCGCTTCCACGTACTCGATCGTCACTTCCTTCGCGTCGAGAATGTACTTGCGCAGCACGCGTTGAACGTCAGAGGCGGTGACGGCCATCAGCTCGTCGAGCTCCTTGTTCGCGTAGGCGGGGTCGCCGCGGTAGATGATCGCCTCGCCGAGCGCATCGGCCTTGCCCATCGGCGTCTGGCGCCCGTCGAGCGCTTGCGTGAGGAGCTGGATCTTCACCTTGGCGAGCTCGGCTTCCGGCACCGGCTTCTGCGCGAGGCGCACGATCTCCGAGCGCAGCGCTTTGAGCAGAGCGTCGGGCGAGGTGCCCTTCGCGGCGACGGCGTAAGCGACAAGGAGCCCCGGGTCGACGCGCAGGTCGGCGCTGAACGAGATCTCCTGCGCCATCTGCGCGCGATAGACGAGCGCCTGGTTGAGACGCGACGACTCGCCGTTGCCGAGGAGCGCGGCGGCCACGTTCAGCGCCGCCGCGTCGGGGCTGCGCGCGGAAGGGGCCGCCCAGGTGAGTGCCACCGCGGGCAGCGGCACGTTGGGGCCGGTCTCGCGATAGCGCGCTTCGCGCGCACGCGGCGGCTCGGTCGCGCTCACCCGCGGGATCGGTGTCGCGGGCTTTGCGATCGGCGCGAAGTACTTGTCGATCCAGGCATCGAGCTGTGCCGGGTCGAAGTCGCCGGCGACGATGAGGATCGCGTTGTCGGGACGGTAGTAGGTGCGGTGGAAGTCGCGCACGTCGTCGAGCGAGGCCGCCTCGAGCTCGTCGATGTTGCCGATGACGCCGCGCTTGTACGGATGGACAGCGTAGGAGCGCGGCGAAAAGGACTCGTAGAAGCGCCCGTACGGGCTCGCCAGCACGCGCGTGCGGTACTCCTCCTCGACCACGGCGCGCTCCGACTTGAAGTTCTCGTCGGCGACGTCGAGGTTGCCCATGCGCTCGGCCTCCGCCCAGAGGATCCGCTCGAGGTGGTTGGACGGCACCACCTCGAAGTAGTGCGTGACGTCCTCGCGGGTGGCGGCGTTGTTCATGCCGCCGACGTCCTCGGTGAGGCGGTCCATTTGCTCCGCCTTGAGGTATTTCGTGCCCTTGAACATCAAGTGCTCGAAAAGATGCGCAAAGCCCGAGCGCCCGGGCGGGTCGTTCTTGCCGCCGACCTCGTACCAGACCTGCACGCTCACCGTCGGGCTCGTGTGGTCCTCGAGGGTGACCACGCGAAGGCCGTTGGCGAGCACCCGTTCTCGGAATTCGAGCGGCGGGACGGTGACCGCCGGCGCGGAAGCCGCTTGTTGCATGACGCAGAAGAGCAAAAGCAGCATCGCGCCCGCTGCGCGGGCGCGGGTCCACCAGACGTTTTTCATCCGATCCGCGTGCCGGGCCGATAGAAGAGATAGACCGCGAAGCCGAGTGTATCGCGACCCCAGCGCAGGTAGGCATCGCGCCATTTGCGGATCCGCTCGAGCATCGCCGGCACGTCGGGGTCCTCCGGCTGCTCGCGCGCGTAGCGCTCGATCGAGCGGCAGTATTTCCATTCGTACTCGTCCCACTCGTCCGAATTCGCCGTGGCGGCGTGCATGGGGATGAGCCCCGCCTCGATGCCCGCCTGGACGTTGCCGCGGTGGTCGAGGAACTCGCCGTGTTCGGCGCCCAGCACGGCAAGGTAGTCCGGATGCGCCCGGGTGCGCCAGTAGCCCTCGCCGATGAGGATGTAGCCGCCGCTGCGGGTCCAGACCTTGAGCTGGTTGCAGATGCCGGCCATGCCGCCGGCGATCCCGCCCGCGCCGAGCATCACGGACAGGTGGAACGTCTCCGGGTCGGCCCGGAAGTCGCGGATGTCGATGTCGTCGAGGTGCAGCTTGCCCAGGGCGCCCGTCCATTCCGCCCGCTCGCGTGCCTGGTCGAGCATGAGCGAGCTCCTATCCACTGCCACCACCGTCGAGGCGAAGCGCTCGATGATGCGCAGGGACAGCTCGGCGCGCCCGCAGCCCAGATCCAGCACGCGCGAGGACTCGTCGAGGGGCAGGAGGTCGAGCATTCGCTCGATCTTCCCCGCCGACACCGGGTTGCAGTAGTCGTGGTCGCGGTGCGCTATCGCGCTGAACTTGTAGGGATTCATGGGCGGCCGCCTTCCTCGGCGCCTCCGGCTCGCCAAGGAGCCACACGCAAGAGTAGTGCCATCCCCGGGACTGCCAGCAGCGTACACAACAGGAAGAAGTCGAACCACCCCGTTTGCGCGACAATCCATCCGGTCGTGGCATTGACCAGCGTGCGCGGCACCGCCGATAGACTCGTGAACAGGGCGAACTGCGTGGCGGTGAAGCGCGGGTCGGTGGCGCGCGCGATGAACGCGACGTAGGCCACAGTGCCGAGGCCGACACCCAGCGCCTCGAACGCGATGACCACGCCCAGGGCGAACAGGCTGGTCGCGCCGAGGGTGGACAACCACGCGAAGCCCAGGATCGACACCATCTGCACGCCCCCGAAGAGCCACAGGCCGCGGTTGATCCCGATCTTCACCATCCAAAGGCCGCCGAGCATCCCGCCCGCGACGCTCGCCCACAGTCCCGCGTTCTTGGCGACGATGCCGATCTGCGTCTTGGTGAACCCCATCTCGAGGTAGAACGGTGTGGCGAGCGCGGTGGCCATGCTGTCGCCCAGCTTGTACAGAAAGATGAAGAGCAGCACGAGCAGCGCCTGCCGCCAGCCCTTGCGCGTGAAGAACTCACGGAACGGCTCGACGACCGCCTTGAAGATCGTGCGCGGCGGCGCCGCCGCCGTGGGCTCCCGGACCACCAGCGTCATGACGAGCCCGGGCAGCATGAAGAGCGCCGTGACCAGGAACACCTGCGACCATGGCATCCGATCGGCGAGGATCAGCGCGAGCGACCCAGGGACGAGGCTCGAGATGCGATACGCGTTGACGTAGATCGAGTTGCCGAGGCCCAGCTCGGCGTCGGGGAGCAGTTCGCGGCGGAACGCGTCCATCGCGATGTCGAGGCTCGCCGAGAAGAACGCGACGCCGGCGGCCAGATACGCGATCGACCAGATCTGGGTCGACGGGTCGAGCCGGCCGAGCGCCGCGATGGACGCGATGAGCGCGACGTGCATCGCGAACATCCAGCCGCGGCGGCGGCCGAGCGGAAGCGCGTAGCGGTCGAGCAGCGGCGACCACAGGAACTTCCAGATGTACGGGAACTGGACGAGGTTGAAGAGACCGATCGCGGTCAAGTCGACCTTCTCCGTGCGCAGCCACGCCGGGACGAGGTTGATGAGGAGGTAGAGCGGCAGGCCGGAGCTGAATCCGACGAAGACGCAGATCAGCATCCGGCGGTTGAACAGCGCCTCGCGCCAGGTCTCCCGGGGACTTGCTGCGGCCGGCGCCGCGGCGGCCACCGCGCGCTTGTCGTCCGTCACCGCGGGCTACTTCGCAAGCTCGTAGGGGAAGATCACCTTCCACTCGCTCTTCATGCTGATGAGCCGCCACTTGTGCCGCGACGCCGCGTCGAGACCGACGTTGAGCCGCCCCACCGTCGCGTCGCGGTCGTACGCGTACTCGCGGGCGGCGTCGGTGTGCCAGACAAAGGCCGCGAAGCGCGGCCGCTCGCGGCTGCCCGGACTGTTGGTCGTGGTCTCCAGCATCGCGAGGTCGCCGTCGGAGTTGCCGAACGCCGCGATCGGGATGCGGCCGATGTGATGGTCGATGCCGATCGCCTTGCCCGGGCCGTCGTCGACCAGCATCACCTTCGCCTCGGCACGGGTGGTCGCGACGTCGTAGGTGAAGGCATAGGTCGCCTCGTAGGACGTGCCGACGACCTGCTCAGGGGGAATGCCGTACGCCTTCTCCGCGAAGGCGCGGACGAATTCGAGCGAGCCGCCCGTCACCATGAACGTCTTGTAGCCGTTGGCGCGAAAGTAAGCGAGCACTTCGAGCATCGGCTGGTACACGAGATCAGTATAGGGACGATTGAAGCGCGGGTGCCTGGCGACGGCGAGCCAGTCTGCGACGAGCTTGCGGAACTCCGCGGAGGTGAGCCCCACATGGGTGGCGGCGACGAGCTGTAAGAAGTCCTCCCCGCTCAGCTTGGCCATCGCGGCCTGGTCGTTGTCCACGACCGCCTTGAACGGCATCGTGGTGCGCCATTCGGGATGCTGCGCGGCGAGGGCGCGGATACGATCGGCGGTGAAGAGAACCTCGACGTACATCGGCTGCTCGCACCACAGCGTGCCGTCGTTGTCGAAGGTCGCGATGCGCTCCGGCGGAGGAACGTAGTCCGGGCTGCCGGTGCGCGTCGTGTCGTCGACCAGCTTGACGATCGCCGCCTTCACCGGCCCCTCATTCCAAGACGGCAGCGGGTCGGCCGTCTGCGGCGCGCTCGCGCAACCGGCGGCGAGCCAGGCGGCCACCAGCAGCGCCAGCCATTCTTTCCACAACGTGACACCCTGCCGCTGCACGCGCATCGCGCTCTCCGGTCGTGTACGAAATCGGGCGACGGCGATTGTAGCGGCTAGCCAGATTGCGCCTGCGCCACGGCGCACCCACAATCGCCGTCATGAGATGCGTGCTGCGCTTCGGCGGCGCGCCGGAGGGGGGCTGCCTAAGAAATGGGGTCAGACCCCATTACAAGGCCTGACCCCTTTTTCGGGCGGCCTCGCGGGCGGACCGGCATGCGGATTGACTCGAGGTCCGACGCGCTGACGGGAGCGTCAAACAGGGCGCGGTAAGACGTTGCGCGTTCCTCCCGCGAGTTGCCAAGCGCGGCGAAAAGCGGATGACTCGACACGAGGTCGTCGCGAACGCCATAGGCGTTGGCGTGGTGGCTCGACCAGGGATAGTCGGCCGGCGCAGCGACCATACTCGCCCGAACCGGGTTTTCCTCGATGTAGCGCATGCAGGCGAGAAAGTGATCGTCGGTTTGGATGTGTCGCGCTTTGTAGCGGCCTTCCAGGCGCGAGCCTGTCCGGGCATATTGAGTGTTGATCTGCTGCACGAAGACGGACCCGAGCCAATGCATCGTCCGGGGCAGGCTCGACGGCGACTGCGGCGTGACGAGAAGATGCACGTGGTTGGTCATGAGGACGTAGGCGTGCACTCGAACTCCGAAGCGGCATGCCGCGACCACTGCGCAGTGGCGGAAACCCTCGAAGTCGCGCCGCTCGGCGAACAGGGGCGCACGATCATTTCCGCGAAGGATCGCGTGCATCGGTAGGCCAGGCACGTAAGTCCGCGGGAGGCGGGGCATGCCTTCCACGGTAGCCCTTCGCTTGCTGTCCCAGAATCGTCCTTACGGACGACCGCACGGGTGCAATGGAGAAATGGTGCCAGGCCTTGTAATGGGGTCTGACCCTATTTCAAGTCATGCGCGACGAAAGCGGTA
The DNA here is from genome assembly GCA_035499955.1 of Casimicrobiaceae bacterium. Classification (GTDB taxonomy): domain Bacteria; phylum Pseudomonadota; class Gammaproteobacteria; order Burkholderiales; family Casimicrobiaceae; genus VBCG01. The sequence goes on along the minus strand of DATJXV010000055.1, from coordinate 26,818 downwards.
AATCGCGAGCTCGCCCAGGAAGTTCGGCAGCGCGTGCACGGCGTGCCCGCCGGCTAGCACCACCCGGTTCTCGACCACACAGCCGCGCTCGCGCAGGAAGGCGTCGAAGTCGGCCACCGTGCAAAGGTGGATGTTCGGCGTGTCGTACCACTGGTACGGAAGCTTGTCCGAGACGGGCATGCGGCCGCGCAGGATCTGCCAGCGGTGGGCCCAGTAGCCGAAGTTGGGGAACGTGACGATCACCTCGCGCCCGACGCGCAGCATTTCGGCGACGATCTCCTCGGTGTGGCGCATCGCCTGCAGCGTCTGCGACAGGATCACGCAATCGAACGACGCGTCGTCGAAGCCCGCAAGGCCGCTTTCGAGGTCGCTTTGCAGCACGTTGACGCTGTTGCGCACGCTCGCGACAACCCCGGCGTCGGCAATCTCGATGCCGTACCCTTTTGCGCTTCGCTCGCGCGACAGATACGCAAGCAGGCTGCCGTCGCCGCACCCCAAATCGAGCACCTGCGCGCCCGGCGCGATCCAGCTCGCGATCGTCGCGAAATCGGCGCGGTGCGCCTGGCGGTCGCGCTCCTCGATCTTCTGCTTGATCTCGGCGCCGAAGCGGAACGTCGAGTAGTCGGCGTCGGAGGCGACGTTGTCGAAGTAAGTGCGCACCAGTGCGTGATATTGCGGATTGTCGAGCAGGAACGCGTCGTGCCCGTGCGGCGCTTCGATCTCCGCGTACGACACGTCGCGGCGGCGGTCGACCAGCGCCTTGACGATCTCGCGCGAGCGCGACGGCGGGAAGCGCCAGTCGGTGGTGAACGACACGACGAGGGACTTGCAGGCCGCCGGCGCGAGCGCGCTGGCAAGATCGCCGCCCGTTGCGCTCGCCGGGTCGAAGTAGTCGAGCGCCTTGGTGATCCGCAGGTACGTGTTGGCGTCGTAGTACTCGGCGAACTTCTCGCCCTGGTAGCGCAGGTACGACTCGATCTGGAACTCGGGCGCGAAGGAGTAGTTCAAGCCCTCGCGCAGCTTGCGTCCGAACTTGTCCTCCATCTGCAGATCGGACAGGTAGGTGATGTGGCCGACCATGCGCGCGATGCGCAGGCCGCGCCGCGGCAACGTGGCATGCGCGGCGAAGTGCCCGTCGTGGAAATCGGGGTCGGTCAGGATCGCCTGCCGCGCGACCTCGTTGAACGCGATGTTCTGCGCCGACAAGTTGGGCGCCGCGGCAATGACCAGGGCGTGCCGGATGCGCTGCGGATAGCGGATCGCCCACGAAAGCGCCTGCATCCCGCCCAGGCTGCCCCCCATCACGGCGGCGAACTGCACGATGCCCAGCTTGTCGGCCAGCCGCGCCTGCGAGTCGACCCAGTCCTCGACGGTGACCAGCGGGAAATCGCTTCCCCACGGCTTGCCCGTGTCGGGGTTGATCGACTGCGGGCCCGTCGAGCCGAAGCAGCTGCCGAGATTGTTCACGCCGACCACGAAGAAGCGGTTGGTGTCCAGCGGCTTTCCCGGGCCGATCATGTTGTCCCACCAGCCGACGTTCTCGGGATCGTTGGCGTAGTACCCCGCGACGTGGTGCGACGCGTTGAGCGCGTGGCAGACGAGCACCGCGTTCGAGCGGTCCGAGTTGAGCTTGCCGTACGTCTCGTAGGCGAGCTCGTAGCGCGACAGCCATTGCCCGCAGGCGAGCTGCAGCGGTTCGCCGAAGGCGGCGACACTCGCCTCGACCTCGCCGACGGAGTGCGCCCTGCGGGCGGGGGTCTCGGCGGGCGCGCCGCCGGTGGTGGCCGAGAACGAGGGCATGCGTGACGGTCGAGAAAGCCCTAGCGCTAGATGGCCTGGCGGGCTTTCCTCGTGGACGCGCCGCTTTAGCCGTATTTGTTTGAAAACCCTTTGATTCCCCGAGGGTTTCCCGCGCCCGCAAGCTGGATCAAATCGGCGCGAGTGTCGATTCTAGCGGGTTTTGCCCATTCCCGGGGCAACCCGCGGTCCGCAGGCCCCATGTCGATGACATATGCGGTGTGCGGAAGGGACCATTCGCAACGAAGTCGTCAGAAATGCCGTTTATCGGAAAGTCTATGACGCCGTACTATGACAACGGAATAATTTGCCGTAGACTGGATGTTCGCGCCACTGCCCCCGCATTCGGTCGAATACAGCCGCCGTCCGGAGATTTACCGTATGAAAACGCCCAACCGGCTCCTGCTAGCCCTCCTCGCCCCCATCGCCGTTGCGTGGTCGGCCGTCGCGAACGCGCAGGATTGCAATGCCGGCAACAATCTTTACCACAAGAAGGTCGGGGGCGTCGAAGTAAGCTGTTCGCAGTCGAGTTGCCACGGCTCGGATCCCCACGCCGATAACAATCACATTCTCACCGGCGGGCAATACGCCGGGCCGGGCACGGTCGCAGGCAACATCGACCAGGCGCTCAACAGCGTGCCGGACATGTCGGGACTGCAATCGGGGCTCGGCATTACATCCAGCGACGAGGACAACCTCGCGCTCTACATCTGGTACCGCGCGGGCAACCAAGGGTGCCCCGCGGCGACGCCGGCCTTCACCGCGAGCCCGACCTCGCTCGCGTTCGGCAACGTGAACGTCGGCTCGACCAGCGCCTCGCAGTCGCTCACCATCACTAACACTGGCGGCGCCACGGCGAGCAGCCTGTCGCGCTCGGCCAGCGACGCGGCGGAGTTCGTCGCCTCCGGGACGTGCACGACCGTAAGCTCGCTCGCCGTCAACGCCTCGTGCACGCTCACGGTCCAGTACCAGCCCGCCGCCGCGGGCGCGGACAACCAGACCTGGACGTTGACGTCCGGCTCGGTCAACGTGACGGTCAACTTCTCCGGCACCGGCGTCAATCCGTCGGCCCCCAACGTCGGGGCGGCGCCGACGTCGCTCTCCTTCGGCAACGTCACCGTCGGCCAGACGAGCCCGACGCAGACCATCACCGTGTCGAACACCGGCAACGCCGCGGCGACGAACATGTCGTACCCGGCCGCGCCTGCCAAGTTCATCAAGTCGGGCACCTGCGGGAGCGCGACGCTCAACGCGGGCGCGAACTGCACCGTCGTGTTCTCGTACTCGCCCACGGCGGCGGCCAGCGACAACGCCACCTACACGATCACCGGCGGCGGCGCGTCGATCCCGATCTCGCTGTCCGGCACCGGGACCGCGCCTTCCGCGCCCTCGCTGTCCGCGGCGCCGACGTCGCTGGCCTTCGGCAGCGTCCAGGTCGGATCGTCCAGCGCCTCGCAAAGCCTCACCATCAGCAACACCGGCGGCGCGGCGGCCACGTCCGTCAGCCTGTTGAACAGCGACCTCGTCGAGTTCGTGATGAGCGGGAATACGTGCGGAAGCTCGCTCGGCGCGGGCGCGTCGTGCAGCCTCAACGTCACCTTCACGCCGTCGGCCACGGGCGCCAAGAACGCCACCCTGACCGTCAGCTACAGCGGCGGGTCGTCCGTCGCGGTCGCGATGTCCGGCGCCGGCACCGCGGCGCCGACGCCGAACCTGTCGGCGGCGCCCGCGTCGCTCGGCTTCGGCAGCATCACCATCGGCTCGACGAGCGCGGCGCAGACGGTCACGCTGAGCAATACCGGCGGGGGCGCGGCCACCGGCATCGCGTTCGCCAACAGCAACGGAACCAAGTTCCCGGTGAGCGGCAACACCTGCGGCGCGACCCTCAACGCGGGCGCCTCCTGCACGCTCAATGTCGCGTACGCGCCCAGCGGCGCCGGGGCGGACAACGCGACGCTGACGATCAGCTCCACCGGCGCGCCCAGCATCGTCGTGTCGATGTCCGGCACCGGCACGTCGGCGCCGAGCCCGAGCCTTTCCGCGGCGCCGCCGCTCGTGGCGTTCGGCAACGTCACCGTCGGACAGACCAGTCCCGCCACCGCGATCACGGTCACCAATGCCGGCACCGCGGCGGCGACGAGCGTAGCGCTCACCAACAGCGACAGCGCGGAGTTCGTGGTGAGCGGCAACACGTGCGGGAGCACGATTGCCGCGAGCGCGTCGTGCGGCCTCAGCGTCGCGTACAAGCCGGGCGGCGCCGGTCCGGGCAGCGCGACGCTCACGTTCACCTACGCGGGCGGCGGCTCGCTGTCGATCTCGCTGTCGGGCACCGGGGTGTCGGGATCGCCGCCGCCGGGCACCGGCCAGCTGTCGATGCCCGCAGGCGTGACGATGCCGGACACGAGCGTCGGCGCGACGAGCGCGCCCTCGACGGTGACGATCAGCAACGTCGGCAGCGTCGCCGTGACGGTGTCGTCCATCGCCAGCAGCAACGTCGCGGAATTCGCCGTCGGCGCCTCGACGTGCGCGTCCGTGGCGGCAGGCGCAAGCTGCAGCTTCAGCGTGACGTTCATGCCGGCGGCCAGCGGCGCGCGCAGCGCCTCGATCACCGTCGCGAGCACCGGCAGCGGCAGCCCGCAGGCGATCGTCGCATCCGGCAACGGGCTCGCCGGGAGCCAGCCTCCGCCGTCGCCGAACGTCGTGGCCGCGATCGAGTATCACCACGCGGACTTCGATCACTACTTCATCACGACGATCCCGGACGAGATCACGAAGCTCGACAACGGCACGTTCGCCGGCTGGGCGCGCACCGGCCGCCAGATCAACGTCTACCAGGCCGCCGCCTCCGGATTGAAGACCGTGTGCCGCTTCTTCAGCACGGCCTTCGCGCCGAAGAGCTCGCACTTCTACACGCCCGACGCGGCGGAGTGCGCCACGGTCAAGGCGAACCCGAACTGGACGTTCGAAGGCGAGGTCTTCTACACCGTGACCCCGGCGCAGGACGGCACGTGCCCGGCGGGCCTCAACCCCGTCTACCGCGTGTACAACAACGGCCAGGGCGCCGCGCCGAACCATCGCTACACGACCGACCTCGCGGTGCGCGCGACGATGCTCGCGCAGGGCTGGATCCCCGAAGGCTACGGGACGATCGGCGTCATCATGTGCGCGCCTTGACGGCGTAAGCGCACTGCGACGGCGAAGCCCGCAAAACGCGGGCTTCGCCGCTTCAGTGTCCCGGTCCGCGCAGGGTTCCGTCCGCGGCGATCCCCAGCCACTGCACGCCTTGCGCGTCGAGGAACGCAGGGCCGCCGGCCTCGAGGAGCATCGCGATCGTCGCGCAGCTTCCCGCCACCACGCACAGCGGCGAGACGGCGCTCATCGACTGCCAGTGCGTCACCGGCATGCCGGTCTTCGGATTGAGGATGTGACAGTAGCGCTTGCCCGCGATCTCGAAGTAGCGCTCGTAATCGCCGCTGGTGGCGAGGCCGCCGGTGGCAAGATCGAAGCCCGCGACCGCAGCGTCCTGGACGCGCGGATGCCGGATGCCCACGCGCCACGGCGTGCCGTCGGCTTGCGGGCCGACGGCGCGGATGTCGCCGCCCAAGTTGACGAGACCGTGGCGCATGCCGTGCTCCAGCAAGATGGTCGCGACGCGATCCGCCGCATACTCCTTGCCGATGCCTCCGAAGTCGATCTCCATGCCCGCGCGCGGCAGGCGTACCGACGACGGCGTCCATTCGACGTCGTGCCAGCCGATGAGCGCGACCGCCGCCGCGAGGTCGCTTGGCGAGGGCAGGCGCGGCGGATCGCGGCGGAAGTCCCACACCCGGCGCAGCACACCGGAGGTGATGTCGAACAGGCCGCCGCTTTGCGCGTAGCACTGGTCGGCGTAGCCCAGAAGCGCCGCGGTCTCGGCATCGATCGCGACCGCGCCGCCGCCCGCCGCGCGGTTGATGCGCGTGGTCACGCTGTAGTCGCGGTAGCGCGAGTACTTGGCCTCGATGCGCATCACGTCCGCGATCGCGGCGGCGGCGGCCCGGCGCGCGGCGGCTTCATCGTCCGCCGCGAGCTGGATGTCGTGCTCCGCGGCCATCGCGCGGAAGGTCTGGCGCAGCAGCTTCATGAAATAGGGTCAGACCCCATTACAAGGCCTGGCACCATTTTGCTCGCTGCTAGAAATTGCGCGTGAGATTCACCATGAACCAGCGCGCGGAGAACGTCTGGATGCCGGGGCTGCCGCTGCCGAAGATCTGCCAGGCCGGGTCCTGCCGGTAGTAGTCCCCGCGCAGCGAGACGTTCCAGCCGTCCCACACCGGAAATGCCACCGTCAGGCCGGCGGTGAGCGCGCCGAAAGACGCAAGGCGCGTGTCCGCCGAATAGTCCTGGCCGTCGACGTAGCCCTTGGGAAAGGGCGGATTCATGTAGAAATCGGCGGCAGTCTGCGAATAGAAGCGCAGCGCCGGCGTGACGGTGATGCTCCAGGGCAGCGCCTGCGCCCACGCGACGTCCAGCGCGTTGCTGATGCTGCCGAAGGAGTCGTAGAGCAGCCGATAGCCGAGCTGGAGCGTTGCGTCCCAGTCGGCGAAGTAGTGGTTGTAGCGCGTGAGCCAGGCCCACGTCTGCCGCGTGGAGGGACGCGTGTCGAGCGGCTTGTACGGGTCGGAGTAGTAGCCGTGGCCCGTGTAGAACGTGAGGTTCGACTGCACGATGTCGGTGGGCGACAGGGCCTGCGTCACGCCGACGATGAACTCGAGCGAATTGCGCTTGGAATTGGGCGCCACGCCGTTGGTCGCGTTGATGCGGTCGTTGGTGCCCGCGAAGCCCAGCAGCCACGTCCGATTGCGGTCGTCGCTGTAGATCTGCACGTTGACCGAGCCGCCGCGCGACAGGAAGTCCTGCTCGGACGAGACGACGCCGCCCACGCTGACCGCGTAGCCGTTGAAGTACTTCGTGACCTTGAGATCGCCGGCGGTGCGGTAGTCGCCTATCGATGCGCCGGAGAGCACGTTGAAGTACAGAGGCGACGCGCCGGACACGGCGTCGTACACCATGCCGCCCTCGATGGTCCAGGTGTCGCCCAAGGGAATGAGCGCGTAGAAGGCGGGGGCGTCGACGGTCATGCGGTCGCGCCCCGGCTGCCAATCCCGGTAGCTCATGTACTGCAGCTCGACGGTGCCCTTGTCCGGCGCGGATTGCGCCGCCGCGGGCGCCGGCATGACGCCGGGAAGCGCGAGGGCGGCGGCAAGCAGCGGCCCCGGTCCCCGTCGGTCTCGCAGGGCCGCCCCAAGCGACCGACTGCGCCCCCTCGGGGGGCAGCGAGCGGCGTTTTTGTCGTTGCCGCGAGCGTGGGGGTCGTCCTCGTCAGTTGCAGCCACAGCCGCCTCCGCCGACCCCGTAGCCACCCGTCGCCGCTTCCTTGCTGGTGTAGATGTGCTGGGTGGTCTTGGCGTCCAGGCGGTCGTAGTCGAACTGCATGTCGGGCCTCGCGAGATTGCCCCGCTCCCACGGCTTGGGCGGCTCCATCGTCGCGCATGCGGACAGCGCGAGGCAGGCGAAGGCGACGGCGAGTGCTGCACGCATCGTCTAGGGCGCCGCGACGAGAGCGGCGATGCGCTGCTCGAGGTCGGCCTTGTGCTCGTCCAGGAACCCCCGCTCCACGAAGGTCACGGTGCCCCGCGCGTCGATGAGGTAGGAGCTCGGCATGCCCTTGACGTTGTACGCGGTGGGGGCGGCGCCCGCCTCGTCGTACACGATCGTGAAATTAGCCGGGGTTTGCGCGAGGAAGCGGTCGGCGTCGGCCCGTTTCTTGTCGACGTTCACGCCTACGGCCACGAAGCCCCGTCCGCCGTACTTCTGCTGCATCTCGTTCATCCAGGGGAAGGAGCGGCGGCACGGGCCGCACCACGAAGCCCAGAAGTCGACGTAGATGACCTTGCCGCGCAGCTTGTCGAGGGAGACCGTGTCGCCCTTGGCGGTGGGCAGCATGAACGGGGGCGCAGATTGCCCGGCCTCCGCGGCATGGGCGAGGGGCGCGGCGGCGAGGCCGACGGCAAGGGCAAGCAAAAGGCGTTTCATGACAATGGCATTATGCACGAAGCAGGGCTCGCGTGAGGTTCCGAACAAGCGAAAAACAGGCCTGCGCCCGCGCCCATTCCCGAAAAGGGGACAGGCCTTGTAATGGGGTCAGACCCCATTACAGCGTGTTGAGCTTGTCCACGAGCGCCGCGACGCGGTCGGCGCTGTCGGCGCGGCGGATGCGGTCGACCAGCGGCTTGGCCGCCGCCGCATCCGAGGTGAGCACCCGCTGCTTCACCGTCAGCAGGTGCGCCGGGTGCATCGAGAAATTGCGAAGTCCCATGCCCAGGAGCAGCCGCGTGAGATGCACCTCGCCGGCCATCTCGCCGCATACTGCGATGGGCTTGCCCGCCTTGTTGGCGGTGGAGATGGCCTGCGCAAGCAGGCGGACGACGGCGGGGTGCAGCGGATCGTACAGGTGCGCGACCGCTTCGTCGGCGCGGTCCACGGCGAGCGTGTACTGGATCAGGTCGTTGGTGCCGATCGACAGGAAGTCGAGCCGCGTGAGGAACGCGTCCATCGCGATCACCGCGGCGGGTATTTCGATCATGCCGCCGACCTCGGTCGACGCATCGAACGGCGCGCCCTGGTCGCGAAGGCTCTCTTTGGCCTGCTCGATGGTCACCAGCGTCTGGTCGATCTCGGTCGACGACGCGAGCATGGGCACCAGGATGCGCACCTTGCCGTAGTGCGACGCGCGCAGGATCGCGCGAAGCTGGGTGAGGAACAGACGCGGCTCGGCGAGGCAGAAGCGCACCGCGCGCAACCCGAGCGCGGGATTGGGGGCGACGCGGGCGAGACCGTCCAGCCCTTCGAGCTGCTTGTCCGCACCCAAGTCGAACGTACGGATGGTGACCGGCTGGCCGTGCATGCCTTCGGCGACCGCGCGATACGCCTCGAACTGCTCGTCCTCGGAGGGCAGCCCCGAACGGTTGAGGAACAGGAACTCGGAGCGGAACAGCCCCACGCCGGTGGCGCCGTTCTCGACCGTCTGCGCGAGGTCCTCGGGCAGCTCGATGTTGGCGTGCAGCTCGATGTGGACGCCGTCGATCGTCTCCGCGGGCTTGCTGCGCAGGCGCTTCAGCTTCTGCCGCTCGAGCTCCAGCTCGCTTTGCTTCAGCCGGTACTCCGCGAGCACCGCGCGGTCGGGGTTGATGATCACGACACCCGAGTCGCCGTCGACGATCAGCATCTCGCTGTCGCGGATCAGCGCGCGCGCGTTGTGCGTCGCGACCACCGCGGGCACGTTCAAGCTCCGCGCGACGATCGCGGTGTGCGAAGTCACGCCGCCGACGTCGGTGAGGAACGCCCCGTAGTGGTGGTGCTTGAACTGGATCACGTCCGCCGGCGACAGGTCGTGCGCGACCAGGATGGTCTGCTCCTCGGCGACCGGCGGCCGCAGCGCGCCGGGCTTGCCCATGAGGCGCTTCAGCACGCGCTCGACCACTTGCACGACGTCGGCCTTGCGCTCGCGAAGATAAGGATCCTCGATCTGGTCGAACTGCTCGGCGAGCACGCCCATCTGCTGGGTGAGCGCCCACTCGGCGTTGCAGCGCTGCTCCACGATGATCTTCTTCGGCGTCTCCGATAGCGTGGGGTCGGTGAGGATCATCCAGTGCACGTCGAGGAAGGCGCCGAACTCGCTCGGCACGTCGCCGCCGGTCATGGCCGTGTGCAGCGCCTCGAGCTCCTTCTGCACCTCCTTGATCGCGTTGGTGAAGCGCGTGATCTCCGCGTCCACCTTCGACGCCGGGATCGTGTAGTGCGCGACCTCGAGCGTGGCGTGCGAGACGAGCTGCGCGCGGCCGATCGCGATGCCGCCCGAGACGCCGACGCCCGAAAGCGCGAAGCTGACCGTCACGCGCGACCTCCGCCATGCGGCGCGGTGCGGGCCGCGCCCGACCGCAACGCTACGACCGTTCCCCGAAGCCGTCGTGGAACAGCGCGGCGATGGCGCGCATCGCCTCGACTTCGTCCGGGCCGTCGACCTCGATGCGCACCGTCGCGCCCACCGACGCGGTCAGCAGCATCACGGCCACGATGTTGCGTGCGCTCGCGCGACGTCCCTTGACGCTCAGCGAGACGGTGGAGCGGAACTTCGAAGCGATCTGCACGATCCGCGCGCACGCGCGGGCGTGCAGGCCGAGCGGATTGATGATGGAGACGGAACGAATCTGCATGGGACACCACAAGCCATTGAAATGCAAGGATCGCGACCGACCAGCGCGGCCGCGATTCACCATTGGTCGCCAATTCCGCGCGATGGTTCCGCAAATGTGTCCGCTCGTTGCCCATGACCTTATGCCGAATCGTCGCGCGCTGCGCCGCACGATGGAGCATGGCGCGGCCGCGTGACGCGACGGTGACGCGGCGCAACCGGCGCACGCGGCGCGGCATGCCGCGCGAGACCACGGGTCTTTACTGGCCTTCGCCGAAGTAATCGCCGATGAGCGACACGATCGCCTCCATCGCGTCGCTCTCGTCGGGACCCTCGGTCTCGATCACGACCTTCGACCCCTTGCCCGCCGCCAGCATCATCACGCCCATGATGCTCTTGGCGTTCACCTTGCGGCCGTTGCGCGACATCTGCACGTCGCTCTGGTAGCGCGCCGCGAGCTGCGTGAGCTTCGCCGAGGCCCGCGCATGCAAACCCAGCTTGTTGATGATCTCAACCTCGCGCTGCTGCATAGACCGGATCGACCTCGATGCGCAGCACGCCGTCGCGCCCCCCCGATACTGCCTTCGTGATCATCGTGTCCATGCCCTTGACGCGGTACGTGAACGCGCGCACCAGCATCGGCAGGTTGACGCCCGCTACGAGCTCCACGCGACCCGGTACCTGCAGCTTCCCCGCAAGGTTGCACGGCGTGGCGCCGTAGATGTCCGAGAAGATGAGCACGCCGTCGCCGGTGTCGAGCCGGCGCACGAGGTCGCGCGCACCGGGCAGCAGGCTGAACGGGTCGTCGCTTGCGAGCACCGACAGCGTCTCGAATTGCGGCGGACGAACGCCCAGCACGTGCGTGACCGCCTTCACCAGGCTGTCGGGCAGCGTGTCGTGCGCGATGATGAGCACTCCGATCATGGCCATGCGCTCGCGTGGGACATGGTAGCACGCAGCGTGCCGGACGGCGCTCCGCTCATGGCTTGCGTTTGGCGAGCAGGGCCTCGCGGCGGGCGAGGCTTGCGGCCGGCCACAGCTCGCTCGACTTGTAGTACTCGTGGAACGCCGGGGCGCCTGGGGGCAGCACGACCCACGGCTGCTTGGACATCGTGAAGATGTGCGCGTCGGGCGGGAAGCGGTCGGGCTCGTCCAGCGTGCCGACGCGCACGAAGCGCACCGCGTCGCCGCCGCCCGCGTAGTTGCTCCACACCGCGACACGGCACTTCGGGCAGCGCGCGATCTTCTGGCCCTTCCCGCTGTTCGACGGCGTGTCGATCACTTCGACCTCGCCGTGCGTGAGTTCCACTCGCTCGGACTCGATCATCGCGTTCAGCGCGAACGCCGATCCCGTTTCGCGCTGGCACCAGCGGCAGTGGCAGCAGTGAACGAACAGCGGCCGGGTGGTCATGCGATAGCGCACGTGGCGGCAGGCGCAGCCGCCGTCGTAAGCGGGCGTGCGCGTATCGGCCGGTGCCATTCGGAGTGGCGCGCCTTAAGCGACGCTGGCTGCCGCGAGCAGCGTCTTCGTGTATTTGTCGCGCGGCGCCGCGAACAGCGCCTCGGCTTCGCCTTGCTCCACGATCGCGCCGTCCTTCATGACGAGCACGCGGTGCGACATCGCGCGCACGACCGCGAGGTCGTGGCTGATGAACAGGTAGCTCATGCCGTAGCGCGCCTGCAGGTCGGTGAGGAGCTTCAACACCTGCTGCTGCACCGACACGTCCAGCGCGGACGTGGGCTCGTCCAGCACGAGCACTTCGGGACGCAGCACGACCGCGCGCGCGATGGCGATGCGCTGGCGTTGGCCTCCCGAGAATTCGTGCGGATAGCGCGTCAGCACGTCGGCCACGCCGCCGGCTTCCGACAGCCCTACTTCGGCGAGCATGTCGACGATGCGCTGCCGGCGCTGTGCCTTCGACAGCTCGGGCATGTGCAGCGCGAGGCCCTCGCCCACGATCTGCTCGACCGTCATGCGCGGCGACAGCGAGGCGAACGGATCCTGGAACACGACCTGCATGCGGCGTCGCATCGCGCGCAGCGTGGCGCGGTTGGCGTCGTCCAGACGCGTGCCCTCGAGCGTGACGGTGCCGCCCGCGATCGGCTGCAACGCAAGGAGCGCCATGCCGAGCGTCGTCTTGCCCGAGCCCGACTCACCGACGATGCCGAGCGTCTCGCCCCGGCGCAGCGTGAGGGTCGCGTCGCGCACGGCGCGGAAGACCTCCTTGCCGAACCAGCCCTTGCCCGCGACGAAGTCCACGCTTAGGTCGTTGGCTGCGGCGAGCACCGGCGCGTCGGCCGGCACCGGCTGCACGATGCGCTGCGGGCGGCTGTTGATGAGCTTGATCGTGTAGGCATCGATCGGCCGCGCGAACACCTCCGTCGTGGGCCCCTGCTCGACGAGGCGTCCCTTCTCCATGACGCCGACGCGGTGCGTGAAGCGGCGCACGAGGTTCAGGTCGTGCGTGATGAACAGGATCGCCATGCCGTACTCGCGCTGCAGGTCGTCGAGCAGGGCGAGGATCTGCGCCTGGATGGTGACGTCGAGCGCCGTGGTCGGCTCGTCGGCGATCAGCAGCTTCGGCCGGCAAGCGAGCGCCATGGCGATCATCGCGCGCTGCCGCTGCCCGCCGGAGAGCTGGTGCGGGAACGCGTCCACCTTCGCCTGCGGGTCCGGGATGCCGGTGCGAGCGAGGAGCTCGATCGCACGGCCGCGGGCGCGCTCCTTGTGCAGGCCCTCGTGCAGCTCGAGAACCTCGGCGATCTGGTTGCCGACGCTGTAGAGCGGGTTGAGCGCGGTCATCGGCTCCTGGAAGATCATCGCGATGTCGCGCCCGCGCAGCCCCCGCATCTGGCGCTCGCTCTTGGCGAGGAGGTTCTCGCCTTCGAAGCGGATCTCGCCTTCGTAGCTCGCGGTCTCGAGCAGCCGCAGCACCGAGAGCGCCGTGACCGACTTGCCGGACCCCGACTCGCCGACCAGCGCGAATTTCTCGCCGCCGTCGATCGCGAACGACACCCGGTCGACCACGCGAGACGGCCCGAAGTTGACGCACAGCCGGTCGACGTTGAGCAAGGTCGTCATCGCGCCCCCACGCTCATGACTTGCGCGTGTCGAAGGCGTCGCGCAGCGCGTCGCCGACGAAGGTGAGGAGCAGGAACAGAAGCGTCAGCAGCAGGAACGTCGGAATCGTGATCCACCACGCGTCGAGGTTGTCCTTGCCCTGGCGCAGCAGGTCGCCGAGCGACGCCGTGTCCGGCACGCCGAGCCCCAGGAAGTCGAGCGCGGTGAGGAACACGATCGCCGCGCTCATGCGGAAAGGCAGGAACGTGATCACCGGCGTCATCGAGTTGGGCAGGATGTGACGCCACATGATCTGGCCGTTGGACAGGCCCATCGCGCGCGCTGCTTTGACGAACTCGAGGTTGCGGTTGCGGAGGAACTCCGCGCGCACGTAGTCGGACAATCCGATCCAGCCGAACAGCGCGAACACGCCGATCAGCAGCAACAGCGACGGCGCGAAGATCGACGCGATGATGATGAGCAGATACAGCTCCGGCACCGCGTTCCAGACTTCGATGACGCGCTGCCACGTCAAGTCGACGCGCCCCCCGAAGTAGCCTTGCAGCGCGCCGATGAGAATGCCGAGCACAGTGCCCACGAACGTCAAGGCGAGGCCGAAGAACACACTCGTGCGAAACCCGTACAGGAGGCGGGCGACCATGTCGCGGCCGGCCTGGTCGGTGCCCAGCCAGTGACCCATGCCGGGCGCCGCGGGATCGGCTGCACGCGCGTAATAGTCGAGCGTGTTCACGCCGAACTTGTTGACGGTGTGCAGGGCGAAGTTGCCGGGCTTGCCGAACTGCTCCTGGATCAGCGGATCGAGCCACTCGGTCGACGTGGCGAAATCACCGCCGAACGTCGTCTCGGGCGGGTTGTTGAAGATGGGGAAATACCACTCGCCGTTGTAGCGCGCGACGAGCGGGCGATCGTTGCTGAACCCTTCGGCAAGCAGGCTCACCGCGAGCATCGCGGCCAGCACGAACAGCGATACGTAGCCGAGCCGGTTGCGGCGGAAGCGGGCCCAGGCGCGCTGGTTCGGCGACAGCGACGTGTAGCGCCGCGGCTGCGAAACGGCGGCTGCGCGATCGGCTTCGGGGTCGGCGAGGACCGTGCTCATGCGTCGGTCGCGCGGGGGCTCGGGTCGGTCGCGAAGGGCCGCCCCGAGCGAGCGACTCCGCCCCCTCGGGGGGCAGCGAGCCGCGCTTCTTCGCGAGCGTGGGGGCTCGGGTCGGTCGCGAAGGGCCGCCCCGAGCGAGCGACTCCGCCCCCTCGGGGGGCAGCGAGCCGGGCTTCTTCGCGAGCGTGGGGGCTCATTTGGCCACGGCCGTGAATTGGACGCGCGGATCGACGACCACGTACATGAGGTCGCCGATCAGCTTGACGACGAGGCCGATCAGCGTGAACAGATACAGCGACCCGAGCACCACGGGATAGTCGCGGCGAACGAGCGATTCGTAGCTCAAGTAGCCGAGGCCGTCGAGCGAGAAGATGGTCTCGATGAGCAGCGCGCCGGCGAAGAACGCGCCCACGAACGCCGCCGGGAATCCCGTGACGAGCGGTATCAGCGCATTGCGAAACACGTGCTTGTACAGCAGGCGCCGCGCCGGCACGCCCTTCGCGCGCGCGACGAGCACGTACTGCTTGCGGATCTCCTCGACGAACGTGTTCTTGGTGAGGAAGGTGATGACCGCGAAGCTGCCGATCGCGTAGCACGTCAGCGGCAGCGCGAGGTGCCAGAAATAGTCGAAGATGCGTGCGGGCCACGACAGGCTCGCCCAGTTGTCGGAGGTGAGCCCCCGCAACGGGAACCAGTCGAGGAAGGTGCCGCCGGCGAACAGCACGATCAGCAGGATGCCTAGGACGAAGCCGGGGACCGCGAAACCCATCAGCACGATCAACGTGGTGAGCGTGTCGAAGGTCGAGCCTTCCCGGACGGCCTTGGCGACTCCGAGCGGTATCGATATGAGGTATGAAAGGAGGAAGGTCCAAAGGCCGAGGCTGATCGACACCGGCAGCTTCGACTTGATCAGCGTCCACACGTCCTGGTTGCGCAGGAAGCTCTTGCCCAGGTCGAACCGCGCGAAGCTCTTCAGCATGTCCACGTAGCGCACGTACCACGGCTTGTCGAAGCCGTAGAGCTTCTTGAGCTCCTCCATCTGCTTCTTGTCGATGTCGCGCTTGGCCGTGTACGCGGTGTCGCCGCCGCGGCTGGCGCGCGCCTCGGCCATGATCTGCTCGATGGGCCCGCCCGGCACGAACTGGATGATCGCGAACACGAGCGTCACCACGCCCAACAGCGTCGGGATCATGAGCAGCACGCGCTTGCCGATGTAAGCAAGCATCTAGTTGGAGGCCTTCTTCTCGAGCGCCGGCTTCTCGAGCGACTTGTCCCACCACCCGGTCACCGCCCACACGAGGTACTCGCCGGACTGCTGGATCTCGTAGTACTTGGGAATGACCTTGGGAATGCCGAACTTGTCCCAGCGCGAGACGCGGTTGGCGGCGATGTACAGATCGGGCACCTGGTACCAGCCGAAGATGATCACGCGGTCGAGCGCGCGCGCGGCGTCGCGCAATTCGTCCATGGTCTTGGCATCCTCCATCTTCTTGAGGATCGCATCGACCGCCTTGCTCTTGAGACCGCGCAGGTTGCCCGAGCCCTCGACGTCGGCGTTGGCACTGCCGTACTGATCGCGCAGCTCTGCGACGTTGGGAATGGTGAAGTCGGGAACCTTGATGCCGACCATGTCGAAGTCGAAGGTCTCGAGCCTCCGGCGGTAGATCGCGAAGTCGACGAGCCGCGGCTTGTACTTGATCCCGAGAATGCCCAAGTTGCGCTCGAAGACCGCTTCCGCGCGTCCCGGCGCCTCCTGCGGCTCCATGTACTCGAACTCGAAGGGCTCACCCTTGGCGTTGCGCAGGACGCCGTCGGGCGCGACCTTCCACCCCGCCTCTTCGAGAAGCTTGCGCGCCTGCTTGAGGCTTTCGCGCAGCGTGTTGGGCGTGGCATCCATCCTCTGCGGAATCCAGGCGGGGCCGAACACTTCGGGCGGAAGCTCGTTACGGAACGGCTCGAGGATGGCGAGCTCGCCCGCGCTCGGCATGCCAGTTGCCGCGAATTCCGAGTTCGCGAACATGCTGTTGGTGTGCTTGTACTGCTTGTAGACGTTGACCGCCTCGAAGTCGAAGGCGAGGTTGATGGCCTTTCGCACGCGGACGTCCTGGAACAGCGGGCGCCGCAGGTTGAGCAGGTACGACTGGAACCCCGAGGCAAAGCCGTGCGGGATTTCCTCCTTGATGATGCGGCCGTCGTCCCACTTCGGGCCCTGGTGCTGGCGCGCCCAGCGCCGCGCCGAGTATTCGAGCAGGAAATCGAATTCTCCGGCCTTGAACGCCTCCATCGCCACCGCGTTGTCGCGATAGTAGCGGTAGACGATCGAGTCGTAGTTGTTCTGGCCCTTCATCACGCCGAGGTCCTGCGCCCAGTAGTCCTTGCGCCGCACGAACTCGATGGTGCGGCTCGGATCGACCGCGCCGATCGTATAAGGGCCGCTCGTGATCGGGTATTCGGTGATGATCTCGTCGAACTGCTTGTGCTTGCCGTCGGGCCCCAGGCCCCACTTCTGCGAGAACACCGGCAGGAGCCCGGCATTGAAGATGGCGTCGGCCGTGTGCTCCTTCAGATCGAAGCGGACGGTGCGATCGTCGAGCACGGTGACGGCGGCCACCGTGCTGTACTGCGTCCGATATCCTGGCGCCGCGTATTTGCTCGTCAGCATGTCGAACGAATACTTGACGTCCTGCGCGAGCACGGGGTCGCCGTTGTAGAAGCGAGCCTTGGGATTGAGCCTGAAGGTGATCGAGGAGCGATCCGGCGCGACCAGCATCTCCTCGGCGAGCAACCCGTACATCGTCGCCGGCTCGTCGCCGGAGCGCACGGCGAGCGACTCGAACATCAGGATGGAGGCGCCCGTCGGCGGGTCGCCCTTGATCGTGAACGGGTTGTACTTGTCGAAGCTCGTGCGCCGGTCCGGATTCTGCACGTTGAGGGTGCCGCCCTTGGGCGCGTCCGGGTTGACATAGTCGAAGTTCTTGAACCCGCGCGGGTACTTGGGCTCGCCGTACGCGGCGAACGCGTGCGACCAGGTGCCCTCGGGCGCCTGCGCCGCCTTTGGGGTGGCCGGCGGGATCCCGGCGGCGGCCCAGGCCGCGAAGCCGAGCGCCGCCAGCGCGCACGAGAGTCGTTTCACGAAGCTCATGGTATGAGAAGGGAGCCGAAAGCGTCCGGTATACGCCGGCCGACTTAACGCGGACTTAATGGCGCGCTATTGTCCCACGACGGCCTTTTCCAGGGCGTCGGCGAAAAGCCCCGGCACGTCGAAGCCGCTTTGCTGCGTGATCTCGACGAAGCACGTCGGCGAGGTCACGTTGACCTCGGTCAGGCAGGGGCCGATGACGTCGAGGCCGACCACCAGCAGCCCCTCATTCCACAAGACAGGCGCGAGCGCCTCCCCGATCTCGCGGTCGCGCGGCGTCAGCGGGCGCGCCTCGCCGCGCCCGCCGGCAGCGAGGTTGCCCCGCGTCTCGCCGGGCTTCGGTATGCGGGCAAGGCAATACGGCACGACCTGCCCGCCGACCAGGAGGATGCGCTTGTCGCCGTCGACGATCTCCGGCAGGTAACGCTGCACCATCACCATCGTGCGCCCGTGCCGCGACACGGTCTCGACGATGACGTTGCGGTTCGGATCCGACTCGCTCACCCGGAACACCGACGTGCCGCCCATGCCGTCGAGAGGCTTCACGACGACGTCCTCCTGGTCGTCCACGAACTGCGCGACGAGATCCATGTCGCGCGTCACGAGCGTGGGCGCGATGAACTCCTTGAACTTCGCGATGGCGAGCTTCTCGTTGTGGTCGCGGATCGCGCGCGGCCGGTTGAAGACGCGCGCGCCCTCGCGCTCGGCGCACTCGAGCAGATACGTCGAGTACACGTACTCCATGTCGAACGGCGGGTCCTTGCGCATCATCACCGCGGAGAACTCGTTGAGCTGGCGCAGCTCGCCCTCGCCGGCGCGGTACCAGTCCTCGTCCTCGGCGAGCACCTCGATGCGCCGCGCCCGTCCGCACGTGCGACCGGCATCCCATAGCAGGTCGCGCTGCTCGAGCGCGAAGAGCCGATGCCCGCGGCGCGCGAGCTCGCGCATCATCGCGACGCTCGAGTCCTTGTAGGCCTTGAGCTCGGGCAGGGGGTCGAGGATGAAGGCGACGTCCATGGCGGAAGGAAGCGGCGGGGTTGGCATGGTACCGCATGGCGGCCGGCCGCCGGGTCATGCGGCCCGGGCCGGTCCCGTGCCGGCGTTCGGGTAGAGGCCGGCGAGCACCGCGAGCATCGTTTCCCGCAGCAGCGGCGTCAGGGCGGCCGTCGCAGCCGCGGCGTCGCAGTCCGGTCCCCGCCGGACGAGGATCGCCGCGAGCCGCTCGCGCCTCGCCGCGAGCTCGCTCTCGACGCGCGGCCGCCAGAACGCGGGCGCTTCGCTGTCGGCGAAGCTGCCGCGGCCGCGCCCGTAGTGCGCGACGGCGAGGTAGCGAAGGAGCGCAAGGGCGGCAAGGCGCAGGAGAAAGGCGTCGTCCCAGCGCAGGGTCTCGTCGGTCTGCCCGCGCGCGACATTGAAGGCACGCGCCACGCCGGCGCCGCCGAGCGCGCCCAGCACGGCGCCCGTGAGAATGCCCGCGCCGAAGGTGAGGCCGCCGGCGGCGAGGTCCGCGGCGAGCCCCGTCAGCGCGCCCGACACCACGCCGCCCATGGCCGCCGCTTTTCCTTCGTCGAGCGGGCCGTCGTGCGCGATGTCCTCGTCGATCTTTGCCGCGACTTCCGCGCCCGCGCGGCCGCTCAAGCCGTGGATCGCGAGCAACGCGTCCATCGCGGTCTGCATGTCGGCCGCGACGGTGCGGGCGAGCGCCTTCGCGGCTTCGATGGCCTCGCCGCGCGCGGGATCCTCCGCGATGCCGAGCGCGGTGCCGATCCGGCGCAGCATGGCGGTGCGCGGGACGACCACGCGGGCGCAAGCCGCGTCGCCGACGACGCGGGCGAGCGCCGCCATCGACTCGTCGAATTGCGCCTCGCGACGCGCGCGCCAGGCCGCGGCCAGCGGCGCGAACGCCGCGGCGCGATCGGAAGGCAGGACACGGGCGACGTCGTCGAACAGCGTGAACTCCTGCACCCAGCAGCGGGCGAAGGCATCGAAGGCGAGCACCGCGCGCACGACCGCATGCGCGGCGAGCGCGCTGCGCCAGCGCGACTCGTCCTGCGCCTCCGCTTCGGGCCCGCGCGGCGGGCCGGTCTGGTTGAGCAGCATGAGCACGGGCTTGCCGATCCACGCGAGCACGGTGAGCTCGGAGGCGAGGTAGCCCGCGTCGCCGGGATCTTCCGCGGCGTTGACGAGGTAGAGCACGACGTCGGCGTCGTCGCGCACATTGCGCACCGCGCGCTGCGTGAGGAAGAACGCACGGTCGCGGAAGCGGTCCCACACCTCGCTTACGAACCAGGCGATCGGATTGCGCTCCTGCGCGAGGCGCCGCGCCAGTCGCGCGCTGTCGCCGAAGCCCGGTGTGTCCCACAGGACGAGGCGATCGTCGCCGGCGTCGATCAGCGTGTACGCCACGGCCTCCGTCGTGACGTGCGGCGCGTCGCGCACCTCGCCGACGTCGCGCCCGAGCAGCGTGCGGGCGAGCGTGGTCTTCCCCGCATTGGTGTGCGAGATGAGCGAAATCGTGACCGTGCTCATCGCAACGCCGCGTCGAACGCCGCTTCCGCTGTGTCGAGGTCGGGGTTGGCGAGGTCGACGAAGACGAGGGCGTGCGCATTGTTCAGCGCGAACTCGCGCCACAGCTCGCGGCGGGCGGCGCGGCGCACGGGATCGCCGCCCCAACGCTCGTTGACCGCCGCCTCGTCGACGACCACGACGAGCGATCGCCGGGCATTCGCGAGGTTGGCGAGGAAGCGCCCATGCGCCTCGCGCTCCGGTGTGGCCGCCGCGTTGAACAGCGCGACCACGGTCGATCCTGAAGGCAGGTCCGCCAGCGTGTCCTCGTCTCCGTACGCGACCGCGGCAGCGAGCTTCGTCGTGACGCTCGCGCCGAGCGCGCGCGCAAGCAGCAGCTCGAGCGACGCCACGCTCTGCGCGGACACCGCAAAGCTGTACGGGACGACGTCCACCGCGATGGCCCCGGACTTGAAGCCGCGCAGCAGACGCTGGAAATACGGATCGTCGAGGTCGTCGTGCAGGCGCGCCGTGCGGTAGCGCTCGATCCCCGCGGCGACCAGCGCGAGCAGCACGCGCGGCACGACCACGACGGCGGCGAGCGTGGCCGCCATGAGATGCAGCCACGTCGCGGCGTTCTCGCTGTCGGGCGCGCGAATGGCCGCCACGTGCGCCACGCCCGGCACCGCGATGCCGGTGACGAGCGCGCCCGGTGCGTAGAACACGGCCACGAGCGAGCGCACCGTCGACGCATCCAGGAACGTGCTTTCCCAGGTGGCGCGGTACTCGAGCCCGAGGCCGCGCAGGTAGAGGCCGGCGATGACGCCCAGCGCGAGCGCCGCCGCCGCGAAGTGCAGGATGCGCGCCGCACGCACGGCGTAGGTCGATGCGGCCGTCGCGGTCCACGCCCGCGTGAAAGTGACGACCGCCTCGTCATCGCGGCGGCCGGCGCTGCGCAATCCGCCGGCCAAGCGCGCGAGGGTGCGCTCGATCGGGCCGGGCCCCGCGGCCTCGCCGTAGCGCACGACGAATCGCGCCGCGAGCAGCGCATACACCACGACGTTCCACAGCACGAGCGGCGCCACGGGCGAGTACAGGATGTTGACGCGCTTGGCGCCGCCGATCTCGTTGGCCGCCACGCCCACGACGAACGCCGCGGCGATGACCGCGCCGCCCACCCACGGCCGCCATCGCCAGGCGCTGGCGAGGCGCGCGACGCGATGCCTGCGCTCGGCGAGACGCTCGAGCGCGAGCAGCGCGCGCCGTCCGATGAACGATGCGGGTGTTGCGGACGCGCCGACCACCTCCGCCGCGGCGCGGCTCGCCCAGGCACGGTCGGCGTCCGTCAGCACGGTGCGTGCGCGATCGGTCGTCTCGACCGCACGCACCGCCGTCACCGCGATCGCCGTGCGCTCATCCATGGCAAAAAGGGGTCAGACCCCATTTCAAAATGCTTCAGTTTAGTCGGGATGCCCTTCGACCCGATCTGAAACAATTTGAAATGGGGTCTGACCCCTTTTTGCTTCTACCGCTTGCGCGCCGGCAGCGGCTTGCGCGTCAGGGACGGCTTCTCGCCGAACTCCGGCACGCCGGGCTTCGTCTTCTCGATCAGGTCGAGCGCCGTGGCGAGCGCCGTCTCGAGCTGGCGGTCACGTCCCGCGCGCGCGTCCTGCGGCGCGTTGTCGACCTCGATCTGCGGATCGGTGCCGTAGTTCTCCACACCGAAGCCGACGTCGCTGAACCAGAACGAGAACTCGGGTTGCGTCGTCTGCGTGCCATCGACCAGCGTGTGCCGCGGCCAGATGCCGATCACGCCGCCCCACGTGCGCGTCCCGACCAGCGGCCCGAGCTTCATGAGCTTGAAGTTGTGCGAGAAGATGTCGCCGTCGGAGCCCGCGTGCTCGTTCGTGAGGGCGAGCACCGGCCCCACCACCGCCTCGTCCGGATACGGCGAAGGCTTCATCCAGCGCGACAGGTTGTAGCCGGTGCGCTTTCGCGCCACTTTCTCGAGCAGGAGTTGCGAGACGTGTCCGCCGCGGTTGTAGCGCAAGTCGACGATCAGCGCGTCGCGATCGCACTCGGCGCTGAAATAACGATGGAACTCGGCGAAGCCCGACGACTGCATGTCGGGCAAGTGGAAGTACCCCACGCGTCCGCTCGATTGCCTGTGCACCCACTCGCGGTTGCGCTCGACCCATTCGCGATAGCGCGCCGGCACTTCGTCGGCCACCGTCGTGGCGACCACGGTGCGCCGGCCGCGCTCGCCTTCGATCGTGAGCTCGACCTTGGCGTTGGCCTGGTGCACGAGCAGCGCCTGCGGCGGCACGGTACGCGACACCGGCTGGCCGTTGACCGCGACGATGCGCTCGCCGACCTTCGCCTCGACGCCGATCGCGTTGAGCGGCGAATCGGCGCCCGGCTCCCACGGATCGCCCGTGACGATGCTCGCGATCTCGTAGCTCGCCCCGTCCTTGCCGAGCCTGAATTCGGCGCCGAGCTGGCCCAGCGGCCATGCCGGCGGCTTGCGGTGGTCGCCGCCCATCTCGTAGGCGTGCGACGTGCCGAGCTCGCCCTGCATCTCCCAGATCAAGTCGGACAACTCGCCGCGCGACGACACACGCTCGAGCAGCGGCGAATAGCGCTCGTACACTTCCGCCCAGTCGACACCCGACATCGTCGGCGTCCAGAAGTGGTCGCGCTGCAGGCGCCACACCTCGCGCAGGATCTGCCGCCATTCCGCGCGCGGGTCGACCGCCGTGCGAATGCGGTCGAGGTCGATCCACCCGCTCTTGCGCGAAGGCGCCTCCGATCGTGCCTCCGGATCGGGCGGCTCCATCCTGCGCACCGCCGGGATGGCGCGCAGGCGCTTGCCGTCGCGCAGGATCAGCGTCATGCGATCGTTGGCGAGCGCGAAGCGCTCGACCTTGTCGTTGAGCGTCTCGGCGCGCAACGTCGCGAAATCGAAGAGCTCGAGGCGCCCCGGCGCCTCCTTGTGTCCGCCGCGCCCGTGCGCGCCGACGATCGGCAGCACGGTCCAGATGACCTTGCTGCCCGCCACGCCGGCGATCTGGCCGAACTTGTTCTCCGCGACGGGGAACGCCGCCACGCGACGCTCGATGCCGGCAAGGTCCACGCGCAGCGAGTCGCCGCCCTTGCCGTCGCCGTTGGGGCCGAAGCCCGGCGGCATTTCGGGCTTCATGCCCTTGAGCGGCGGGTCGAACGGCGGCGCCGTCCCTTCCTGCAGCGCGATGAGGTACGGCCGCGACGCGCGCGGGAACGACAGCTCGAATTGCACCGCGTCGTACACCGGGTCGAACGTGCGGATCGACAGGAAGTACAGGTAACGGCCGGCAGGGTCGAAGGCCGGCGCGTAGTCGCGGAATTCGGGTTGCGTGACGAGCGTGCTCGCCTTCGCCGCCACGCTGTGGAGCTTGATCGCGCAGTGTCGCGCGTCGGTCCACGACGTATAGGCGAGCCACTGCCCGTCGTGCGACCACGCGAGGTCCTCGGTGCGGCCGTGGTCGCTGCGGTCGATGACCGTCACCGCGCCGCTTTCGATGTCGCCGAGCAGGACCTCGTTGCGATGGTTGCCGATCGCCACGAGCGTGCCTTTCGGTGCCGCGCGCATCGCGACGGCGCGGCCGACGTCCCACGGCAGCGAGCGCGTCGCGCCGTCCTTCCAAATCTGCACCCGCTCCTCGCCCGATTCGTCGCTGACCGCGACCACCGTCGCGCCGTCGGCCTGCCATTGGCCGTGGCGATAGCGCGCGCCGTCGGGCAGTCCGAGCTGGCGCACCGCGCCCTCCCAAAGCCCGAGCGTGAAAAGCTTGCCGCGCACGTCCACCGCGACGCTATGTCCGTCCGGATGCACGTCGAAGCCGCCGAGGAAGTCGCCGGCGGGCACGAACTTGCGCGCGACCTGCGTGCGGTGCGCCGGCACGCGGATCGGGACCCGCTTCGACTGCCCCGCCGCCGGATCGAACAGGTGGATGCGCGCGCCGCACTGGTAAACGATGCGCTTGCCGTCGGTCTGCGCGTGGCGCGCGTAGAAATCGTCGTGATCGGTGTGCCGCTTCAGGTCGGCACCGTCGGGCCTCACCGAATACAGATTCCCCACACCTTCACTGTCGGACAGGAAGTACACGCGGTCGCCGATCCACATCGGGCTCGTGATGTTGCCTGCAAGCTCGGTCATGCGACGGAACGTGCCGCCGCCTTCGGCGTCGATCCAAAGATGGCCGGCGGTGCCGCCGCGGTAGCGCTTCCAGCGTGCCGGATCGGCCGTGTTGCGCCCGATCACCATCGCCTTGTCCGGCCCGTACGCGAGATGGTTCACCTGCCCGAGCGGCAGGAGCTGCGGCATGCCGCCGGCGGGGTCGAGGGTGTAGGCGCGGTAGTTGCGGAAGAACGGCTGGCCGTGCGTGGTCACGAACAGGATGTGCCCGTCGCGCGTGAAGCCGCGCACCATCACGTCGGGACCGAGCCACGTCATGCGGCGTGCCGGGCCGCCCTCCGCAGACATCAGGTACACCTCCGGATGCTGCTCGTCGCGGCTCACGAAAGCGATCCACTTGCCGTCCGGGGACAGGCAGGGGGTCGCGGGTTCGCCGAGCCCGGCGGTCAGCCGGCGGGCCGTACCGCCGTCTGCACCGACCGACCACAGATCGTCGTCGCACACGAAGACGAGGGCGTCGCCGCGCAGCGCCGGGTGCCGCAAATAGCCTTCATCGCTCATTGGGGGGTCCGCCATGGAAGGGTGCAGCGCCTCGTGGGCGCCGCGCACGCGAGATGGTAGCGGACGCGGGGCCAAAGGACGCTATCCGCCCGACGAACCGCGCCTGCGCCGGACGGGCGACGGCGCCGCCGGACGGCCACCCGCGGGCACGATAGGCACACGCATGGCGCGGGCTTCCTCGATCACCCAGTCCCGGAAGGCGGTGGCTGCCGGGGACAGCGTTCGCAGCCCGCGCCGCGGCCAGGCGAGGTGGATGCCGGTGCCGGGCACGAAGCTGCGCGGGTCGACTACGGTCAGCGCGCCCCGCGCAAGCTCCCGCTCGGCGAGCGGCGGCGGGGCGAGCGCCACCCCCTGTCCCTCGACCGCCGCGTCGAGCGCCAGCATGGTGTGGCTGAAGAAGAGGCCGCGCGCGACGTCGACGTCGGTCGCCTCGGCCATCGCGACCCAGTCCGGCCAGTAGTCGTACGTCACCTCGTGCAGCAGCCGCGCGCGCGACCAGTCGAGCGTGCCGTTGCGGCGGCGCATCAGGCGCGCGACGGCCGGGCTCGCCACCGGATAGAACTCCAGGGCGAACAGCTGCACGGACTCGGCGTTGGCGTACGGCCCGCGGCCTTCCCGGATGGCGAGGTCGAACGGGTCGCGCGTGAAATCGGCGAGCACGGGGCTCGCGTCGATGCGTACCTCGATCTCGGGCTCGCGCGCCGTGAACTTGGTCAGGCGCGGCATCAGCCAGCGCGAGCCGAACGACTGCACGACCGTGACCTGCACCACACGGCGGCCCGGCCGCACGCGTTCCGCGGCAAGCGCAATCGCACGCAGGTGGCGCGCGATCTCGCCATGCCACGTGCGGCCGGAGTCGGTGAGCGTCAGGCCGCGGCCCTGCCGCTGCGTGAGCGCGATGCCCAGGTGCGCTTCGAGCACGCGCAGCTGCTGGCTGACCGCGGCAGGCGTGACCGCGAGTTCGTCCGCCGCGGCGCGCACCGAGCCCAAGCGCGCGACCGCGTCGAAGGCACGCACGGCGTTTAACGGTGGCAGCCGCATGCGCCCTCTGTAATCATGTAGAAAATCTTAACATAAACCGGCGAATTGATCGCTGGTCCGACAATCGCGCAGGCCCTATCTTGCAAGCGTGGCGAAGGAATCGCTGGTTCCCGCCACCTAAAAGCAACAGGAGATACGACCATGCCTCACCTCGATGCCTTGACCCTTCGCAACGCGTGGACTTCGCGCCGCGCCTATTCGCCCTTTGCGCGCCCGGTCGCTGCCGTTACGGCGATCGTAATCCGTTGGGCGGATGCGTTGCGCGCGCCGACGAAGCCGCGCCTGCGCCAGGACATCGAGGTCCGCTCTCTCGAGGAGCGGTTGGGCCACGCGAGCGACCTGCACGACCTCGAGCGCATGGAGCGCGCCTACGCCCGGCGCGACGCGGGCGGCACCGGCGGCTGGGACTGGCGCTGAAAAAAAGGGCCAGGCCTTGTAATGGGGTCAGACCCCTTTTCGGTGTAGCGATGCGCGGCCGGTCAACGCCTCGAGCAGCACGCGAAGCCCCGGTGTGACGAGCCGCGTGCCGGCATACACAAGCGAGATGGGGAGCGAGGGCGGCCGATACGCCTTCAGCACCTCGACGAGCGAGCGCGCGCGCAGAGCGTCCTCGGCCATGTAGTCGGGAACCTGCAGAAGGCCCATGCCGCAGATGGCGGCGGCCACCATCGCCTCGCCGTCGTTCATGGTCGCGCTCGCGACGGGCGTGCGCACCCGCGCGGTCCTGCCCTGGCCGAACTCCCATGGCCGCGGCCGTCCCGACGTGGGCTGGCGGAAGGCGAGACAGCGATGCTTCGCCAAGTCGTCGGGTGACGCCGGACGGCCGTAGCGTGCGACATAGGCGGGGCTCGCGCACACCACCGGCTGCTGCGTGGCGAAGGTGCGAGCGACGAGCGTCGAGTCGCGCAGGGCCCCGACGCGCACCGCCGCATCGAAGCCCTCCTTCACGAGGTCGACGAAGCGGTCGGTAAGCGCGAGGTCGAGCCCGAGCCGCGCATGCCGCGCCGTGAGTGTCGCGAGCAGCGGCACGAGCACACGCTTGCCGAAGGTGATCGGCGCCGACAGACGCAGCGTCCCGGTGGGCTCGCCGCGCGCGCCTTCCACTTCGCCGCGCAGTGCGTCGATCTCGTCAACGATGCGGCGGCAGCGCTCGGCAAGATCGTGCCCGTCGCTCGTGAGGCTCACCTCGC
>DATJXV010000054.1:0-7651 GCA_035499955.1 Casimicrobiaceae bacterium | reverse complement strand
CCCCCGAATCCATCCGCGCCTCGCTCCTCGCCGGCCTGCCCTGCGAGCACGTCGAGGTGCGTGGCGACGGCACTCATTTCGAGGCCGTGATCGTGTCCAAGGCGTTCGAAGGCCTCTCGCGCATCAAGCAGCACCAGCTCGTGTACGCCGCCCTCGGCGAGCGCATGCGCGAGGAGGTCCACGCGCTGTCGATGCGCACGCTCACGCCGGAACAATGGGCGGACCGTGGATAAGCTTCGCATCCAGGGCGGCGCCGCGCTGCGCGGCGAGATCCGTGCCTCCGGCGCCAAGAACGCCGCGCTCCCGTTGCTGTGCGCGGCGCTGCTGTCTCCCGAGCCGCTGACGCTCACCAACGTACCGCGGCTCAACGACGTGCGCACGATGCAGTCGCTCTTGTCGCAGATGGGCGTGGCGCTCGACGCGTCGCGCCCGGGCGCGGTCTGCCTCGACGCCTCGCGTATCGATTGGCCGCTCGCCCCATACGAGCTCGTCAAGACCATGCGCGCCTCGATCCTGGCGCTGGGACCGTTGCTCGCGCGTTGCGGCGAGGCGCGGGTCTCGCTGCCGGGCGGCTGCGCGATCGGCCTGCGGCCCGTCGATCAGCATGTGAAGGGTCTGCAAGCGATGGGCGCCGACATCGACCTTACACACGGCTACATCAACGCCAAGGGACGCCTGCGCGGGACCAAGTTCGTCTTCGACATGGTCACCGTCACCGGGACCGAGAACCTGCTGATGGCCGCCACGCTGGCCGAAGGCACGACCGTGCTCGAAAACGTCGCGCGCGAGCCCGAGGTGGTCGACCTCGCGCGTTGCCTCGTCGCGATGGGAGCCCGCATCGGCGGCGCCGGCACCGACCGCATCGAGATCGAGGGCGTGGCGAGGCTCCACGGCGCGATGCACGCGATCATGCCCGACCGCATCGAGACGGGGACCTACCTCGCCGCCGTAGCCGCCGCCGGCGGCGAGGCGGCCATCCGCGGCACAGATGCCGATTCGCTCGACGCCGTGATTACCAAGCTGCGGGAAGCCGGCGCGCGGGTCGCGGTGGATGGGGACGTAATCCGCGTCTCGCGCAGCGGGCCGCTTGCCGCGGTCAACGTGCGCACTGCGCCGCACCCCGGCTTTCCGACCGACATGCAAGCGCAGTTCATGGCGCTCGCCGCGCGCGCCGAGGGCACGGCCGTCATCACCGAGACGATCTTCGAGAACCGCATGATGCACGTTCAGGAGCTCGTGCGGCTCGGCGCCGACATCGAGGTCGAGGGCAGCACCGCCGTCGTGAAGGGCGTGCCCAAGCTCACCGGCGCGAATGTGATGGCCACCGACCTGCGGGCGTCGGCGTGCCTCGTCATCGCGGGGCTGGTCGCCGAAGGCGAGACCACGATCGATCGCATCTACCACCTCGACCGCGGCTACGAGCGCATCGAGGAGAAGCTCGCGGCGCTCGGCGCGCGCATCGAACGGGTGAAATGAGCCCCTACGCGGCCGACGCATGACTACGCTCAAGGAAGAGCTCGCAGCCGCCCCGCTGGGCCACGCGACCGATTACCCCGACCGCTACGACGCCTCGCTGCTGTTCGCCGTGCCCCGCGCGCCGCAGCGCGAGGAGCTCGGCATCGGCGGCGACCTCCCGTTCGCTGGCGCGGACGTATGGACGGCGTACGAGCAGACGTGGCTCGACCGCGACGGCAAGCCTTGCATCGCCATCGTGTCCTTCGTGGTTCCGGTCGCATCGCCGTCGATCGTCGAATCGAAATCGGTGAAGCTGTACTTGGGATCGTTCGCGCAGTCGCGGTTCGCGGGCGCACGGGAGGTTGGGGAGGTCATCGAGCGCGACCTGTCCGCCGCGACGGGGGCGCCCGTGCGCGTGGCGATGACCCCGCAGCGCGCGTTCGCGCAGGCGCGCATCGCCGATCTCGCGGGCGAGAGCCTGGACGACGTCGCCATCGCGACGGACCGCTACGAAGTCGACCCTCTGTCGCTGTGCGCGGAAGGCGACACGGTCTCCGAGACCCTGCGCAGCGACCTCTTCCGCTCGGTATGCCCGATCACCGGCCAACCGGATTACGCCTCCGTCGCGCTCGCCTACCGCGGCCCGCGCATCGACCGCGCGGGCCTGCTGCGCTACCTCGTGTCCTATCGCGAGCACGCCGGATTCCACGAGCACTGCGCCGAGCGCATCTTCGTCGACGTCGCCGCGCGCTGCCGCTGCGAGGCGCTCACGGTGAACACGCGGTTCACGCGGCGCGGCGGGCTCGACATCAACCCGTTCCGCACGAATGCGGGTGCGGCGGTCCCGCCGAACGTCCGCACACCGAGACAATGATCGCGATACGGGCCGCTCTGGTCACGTTTACGGGTGACCCGTTCGTCGACGGCGTGGACGCCGCGCGCCGCTACGAGCCCGATGCCGTGGTGGTCATGGACCAAGGCCGGATCGCCGATTGCGGCCCGGCGACGGAGGTCATGGCGCGCCTGCCGGCGTCCGTGCCGATCACGCACTACGCGCATGCGCTGATCAGCGCGGGCTTCATCGACACCCACGTCCATTATCCGCAGCTTCCCATCATCGGCGCGGGCGGCAAGCCGCTGCTCGACTGGCTGTCGGGCTACACGTTCGCGGCCGAGGAGCGCTTCGCCGACGCGGGCTACGCGCGCTCCGTTGCCCGCGCCTACCTGCGCGAGAACCTGCGTAACGGGATCACGACCGCGTCGGTGTTCTGCACCGTGCACGCGGCCTCGGCGGAGGTGTTGTTCGAGGAGGCGGCGCAACTCGACCTGCGGCTCATCGCGGGCAAGGTGATGATGGACCGCAACGCCCCCGCCGCGCTCCTGGACAGTGCGCAGCGCAGCTACGACGAGTCGAAGGCGCTGATCGGACGCTGGCACGGTAAAGGGCGCCTCGCCTACGCGATCACGCCGCGCTTCGCGGTCACCTCCACCCCGGCGCAGCTCGACGCCGCCGGCGCGCTGCGGCGCGAGCACGCCGATGTGTACGTCCAGTCGCACGTCTCGGAGAACACCGCGGAGGTGGCGCTCGTCGCGTCGCTGTTTCCCGAGGCGTCTTCGTATCTCGACGTCTACGCCCGTCACGGTCTGACCGGGCGGCGCGCGATCTACGGTCACGGCGTGCATCTCGCGGAGTCCGACTTCGAGTTTCTCCATGCAAGCGGCACCGCGCTCGCGCATTGCCCGACGTCGAACAATTTCCTGGGCAGCGGCCTGTTTCGGCTCGGCGCCGCGAAAAGGCGCGAGCGCCCGGTGCGCGTCGGCCTCGCCACCGACTTGGGCGGCGGCACGAGCTTCTCGATCCTGCGCACGATGCAGGCCGGCTACGAGGTCGCGCAGCTTTCGGGCACGCCGCTGCCGCCCTCCGGCGCGCTTTACCTCGCAACCCGCGGCGCGGCGCAGGCGCTCGACCTTGCCGATCGCGTGGGCAGCGTGGCGCCCGGCATGGAAGCGGACATCGTCGTGCTCGACCTCGAATCGACGCCCATGCTCTCGCTGCGCATGGACTATGCGAAGGACATCGACGAGATCCTCGCCGCGCAGATGGCCCTCGGCGACGACCGCGCGGTACGCGCCACCTACGTCGCCGGCCGCTGCGCCTACGACCGCGACGCGCGCGGGTTCGCCTCGCCGATCGCTACGGTAAAATGAGCTTCCGCAGCCCTCTTCGCATGCCGTGCCGACGCTCACCATCGCCCTCGCCAAGGGCCGCATCCTCGAGGAGACGCTACCGCTGTTCGCGCACGCGGGGATCGTGGCCGACGAGGATCCGGAGTCCTCGCGCAAGCTCATCCTGCCGACCAGCAAGCGGGGCGTGACCTTCCTCGTCGTGCGCCCGGCCGACGTGCCGACGTACGTGCAATACGGCGCCGCCGACGCGGGCATCGCCGGCAAGGACATCCTCCTCGAGCACGGCGGCGAGGGCCTGTACCAGCCCGTCGACCTGGGCATCGGCCGCTGCCGCATGGTGGTCGCCACGCGCCGCGCGTTCGACTGGGCCGGAACCGTGCAGCGGGGTGCGCGCATCCGGGTCGCGACCAAGTACGTCAAGACCGCTCGCGAGCATTTCGCGCGCAAGGGCATGCACGTCGATCTCATCCGCCTGTACGGCTCGATGGAGCTCGCACCCCTGATGGGCCTCGCCGACGTGATCGTCGATCTGGTTTCCACGGGGAACACGCTGCGCGCCAACGACCTGGTCGCGGTGGAGGACATCATGCCGATCACCTCGCGTCTCATCGTCAACCCCGGCGCGCTCAAGCTGAAGCGCGCCGCGATGCAGCCGCTGATCGACGCGCTCACGCGCGCCGCGCAGGCCGCCGCCGCGTGACATCATGAGCCTTTCGCTTCGCCGTCTTTCGACGGCGGATCCCGGATTCGACGCCGCGCTGGACGCGCTGATCGCGTTCGAAGCCGCGCAAGACCCGGCGATCGACGCGGCGGTGGCGGCGATCGTCGCCGACGTCCGCGCGCGGGGCGACGCCGCGGTGCTCGACTACACGCGGCGCTTCGACCGGCTCGACGCGCCGTCGGTCGCCGCGCTCGAGATTCCGCCTTCGGCCCTGCGCGAGGCGTTCCAGACGCTTGCGCAAGCGCAGCGCGCCGCGCTGGAAGAGGCCGCGCGGCGCGTGCACCGCTATCACGAGCGGCAGAAAGGCGGCGGGTTTGCGACGACCGAGGACGACGGCAGCGAGCTCGGCCAGCGCGTGACGCCGCTCGACCGCGCGGGTATCTACGTGCCGGGCGGCAAGGCCGCGTATCCGTCGTCCGTGCTCATGAATGCGATCCCCGCGCGCGTGGCCGGCGTGGCCGAGATCCTGATGGTCGTACCCGCTCCCGATGGCGTGCGCAATCCGCTCGTCCTCGCAGCCGCGTATCTTGCGGGTGTGACGCGCGTGTTCACGATCGGCGGCGCGCAGGCGATCGCCGCGCTCGCCTACGGCACGCAGACCGTCCCCGCCGTCGACAAGATCTGCGGGCCCGGCAATGCCTACGTAGCGGCAGCCAAGCGCCGCGTGTTCGGCACCGTCGGTATCGACATGGTGGCCGGCGTGTCGGAGATCGTGGTGGTCGCCGACCGCACGGCGAATCCCGACTGGGTCGCGCTCGATCTCTTCTCGCAAGCCGAGCACGACGAGATGGCGCAGGCCATCCTGGTCACCGACGACGCCGACCTCGTCGAGCGCGTGGACGCGAGCGCGCGCCGGCTGATCGCCGAGATGCCGCGCGCCGCCATCATCGAGGCCTCCTTCGCCAGGCGCGGCGCGCTCGTGCGCACGCGCGATCTCGCGGAGGCCTGCGCCATCGTCAATCGAATCGCGCCCGAGCACCTCGAGCTCGCGGTGGCCGATCCGGACGCGCTCCTGCCCGCCATTCGTCACGCCGGCGCCATCTTCGTCGGCCACTATGCCTCCGAGGCGCTCGGCGACTACTGCGCCGGCCCCAACCACGTGCTGCCTACCGGGCGCACGGCGCGCTTCAGCTCGCCGCTCGGCGTCTACGATTTCGAGAAGCGGTCGAGCGTGCTGCGCCTTTCCAAGGCGGCGGCGCAGGCGCTCGGGCCGGTCGCCTCCACGCTCGCGCGCGGCGAGGGCCTCATCGCGCACGCGCGCTCGGCGGAAGCCCGCCTCGACAAGAGCTGAAAGGGGAAGAACGCGATGGCGAAACTGTTCGCGATGTACAAGCGCCCGCTCGATCCGGCCGCCTTCGATCGTTACTACTACGCCACGCACGTGCCGATCGCCAAGAAGGTCCCCGGCCTTCGCCACTACGAGGTCACATCGGGCGACGTCGCGTCGCTGGCTGGGGGGCCGTCGCCGTACCATCTCGTGGCCGTCCTTGCCTTCGATTCGGTCGCGGCGATCCAGGCCGCGCTCGTGACGCCGGAAGGCCAGGCCACGGCGGCGGACCTCGCCAATTTCGCGACCGGCGGCGTGGACCTCTACATCGCCGACACCAAGGCGATATGAACGATTCGCGTTCCCCGCGGCCCGTGGCGTCGCAAGACGCGGTGCTCGCGCGCGTGAAGAGCACGATCCGCCCGAAGATCCGCGCGCTCACGGCTTATCCCGTGACGAAGGCGACGGGCATGATCAAGCTCGACGCCATGGAGAATCCGTACGGGCTTTCCGGCGAGGCGCGCGCCGATATCGCCGCGGCCGTCGCCAACGCGCGCATCAACCGCTATCCGGACGGCGGCGGCGACGACGTCAAGGCCGCGCTGCGCCGGTCGCTCGCGCTGCCCGACGACGTCGCGCTGGTGCTCGGCAACGGCTCCGACGAGATCCTGCAGATGCTCACCGCGGCCGTCGCCAAGCCGGGCGCGGTGGTGCTGTCGCCCGATCCGTCGTTCGTGCTCTACCGCATGCTCGCGGACCTCGCCAACCTGCGCTTCGCCGGCGTCCCGCTGCGCGCCGACCTGACGCTCGACATCGACGCCATGCTCGCGGCGATCGCCGCCGAGCGGCCCGCGCTGGTGTGGCTCGCGTATCCCAACAATCCCACCGGCACGCTGTTCGCCGCCCAGGACATCGAGCGGATCATCGCGGCGGCGCCCGGCGTGGTGGCCGTCGACGAGGCGTACTACGCGTTCGCGGACACGTCGTTCCTGCCGCGCGTGCTCGAGTTTCCCAACCTCGTCGTCGTGCGCACGCTGTCGAAAGTCGGCATGGCCGGCGTCCGCCTGGGCTACGCGGCGGCGCATCCGGCGTGGATCGCGGAGCTCGACAAGGTGAGGCCGCCCTACAACGTCAACGCGCTCACGCAGGCGGTGGTCCCCGTGCTGCTGCGCCACGACACGCTGCTCGCGGAGCAGGCGGCGGCAATCCGGCGCGAGCGCGCGCGCATGGCGGCGGCGCTCGCCGCGTTGCGCCGGGTGACTGTCTTCCCGTCGCACGCCAACTTCCTCCTGGTGCGCGTGCCGGATGCGCCGCGGTGGTTCGCCACGCTCAAGGACGCCGGCATCCTCGTCAAGAACGTCGACGGCTGGCACCCGCTGCTCGCAGGCTGCTTGCGCATCACCGTAGGCACCCCGGCGGAGAACAACGCCCTCCTGGAGGCGCTGTCGCGCTACGCCTAGCCGGGCCGACAGGCTCCTGGTGTATAAAGCGCCTATGAACGCGAGATCCGACCCGGGCCGCACCGCGCGTGTGGAACGCAAGACGGCCGAAACCGCGATCGTCGTCGAGGTCGACCTCGACGGCAGCGGACGCGCGCAGCTCGCGACCGGCGTTCCTTTCCTCGATCACATGCTCGACCAGGTCGCGCGCCACGGCATGCTGGACCTCACCGTGCAGGCCCAGGGCGACCTCCACATCGACGCTCACCACACGGTCGAGGACATCGGCATCACGCTCGGACAGGCGTTCAAGGCGGCCGTCGGCGACAAGAAGGGCGTGGTGCGCTATGGCCACGCCTACGTTCCGCTCGACGAGGCGCTGTCGCGCGTGGTCATCGACCTGTCCGGCCGACCCGGCCTCGAATTCCACGTCCCGTTCACGCGCGCGATGATCGGCACGTTCGACGTCGACCTCACGCACGAGTTCTTCCAGGGCTTCGTCAACCACGCGCTCGTGACGCTGCACGTAGACAACCTGCGCGGCGGCAACGCGCATCACCAGTGCGAGACGGTGTTCAAGGC
>DATJXV010000053.1:0-11034 GCA_035499955.1 Casimicrobiaceae bacterium | reverse complement strand
TACCTGTACGGGCGCCACTTCGTGTTCTCGCGTCCCGCCATATTTGCGGGTAAAGGCGACCGGCCGGTGACGTCGATCGCCCGGGCGGCTATCCGAGCAATTGGACAAACGCCCTCGAACTCTCGTGGTTTATCCAAATATCTCCGATCGGTTTCAGGAGGTCGCTGTTCGATTGCCGCGCGTGGCCACCCGATAGAAACTAGGCACGATCATTGCTCGGCTCAACGAGAACCCGCTTAGCTTCGTCGGACGGAAGTGGAAGGGGTGAAGAAAGACTGCTGCAAGATCGAAATGAGAGGGGCTTAGGATGATGGACACATCGCAGGGAGTACACGGCCCATTGATGGCTGCAATTTTCGCGGTGGCGCTGTCTTGCGCGAGTGCGCAAGCGGCAACCACTATTTACGGCTTCGAGTTCGGCAAACCGATAGCGTTGCCCGAGTGTCCTCTCATTCCAAACATGCCTCAAATCGGTGGAAGGAAGGACTATCAAATTACGCCTTCCTATACGTGCCGCTGGGACCCGCAGGAGGTAAACGGTGAGCCAGCGCTGGTGACTAGGATCATTTGGAGCGCGAAGGAATCCCCGCTCGCCGTCAGGTCGTGGCAAGCCAACGCGATCGAGCTGCACGGTGGGCTCGCCGGTTTTGATTTTTTTACCAACGGCGTCAGTAGCCAGAGCATCGTATTGGAGCAACTCACAGAGAAATTTGGGCCACCAACAAGCATTTCGCACGAGCGAGTACAGAACTTGGCTGGCGCAGCCTTCGACTCGATCACAGCGCTCTGGCGCGGCGGCGAGGTCGATGTCACGTTCTACGGAACCCGAAATAGATTGGATCGGGGTGAGGTTTTCATTGATCTACCGGAGGTCACCGCCATGAGGGGCCAAGCCGTCCGAGCGCTTAGCGGCCCCAAGATGTAACGATGAAACGCCGCAGCACGGGCTAGTGAGGGAAGCAACGCCGTCATTGTTCAAATTTGGCTACATGATGGCTACACGACGCCAGAAAGCGAAAAGCCCGGCAGGTTAAGCCGGGCTAAGCGCTTGTTTTATCTGGTGGCGAGCCAGGGACTCGAACCCCGGACCAAAGGATTATGATTCCTCTGCTCTAACCAGCTGAGCTAGCTCGCCAAAGCCCTGAATTGTCCCATACGCGCCGCCCCGGCGTCCACCCGACCCGCACGTCGGCGCCCCGCCTAGCGCCCGACGACGAGCACTCGCTCCGTCTCGCCGCGAGCCCGGTTCGTCGCGCGCGGCGCGGCTTCATCGCGTGTCCATTGCGCGCTGCGTGCGCAGCGACGACGATGGCGTCACAACGGTTTCTTCCGCCGGCCACGCTCCCGGGCTGGCGCCCCCAGGCGGCCTCGCGTTCGCGCAGGGCCGCTTTTTCTAGAGGGCACGCTTCCATCCGCGGTCGAACCACGCGAGCGAGGCGATGGCCGAGAGCTTGAGCGCGCACGGCAATCCTGCGTACACCCAGGCGAGCGAGTGCGCTTGCGCGCTCTGCCTTGCCCCGGGGGCGTAGCCCAGCGCGTCGAGCAGCGGCAGCGCGATACCTGCGGCCAGCGCGAGGTTGAGCTTGGTCGCGAACGTCCACAGCCCGAAGTAGGCGCCTGTCGCGTGCATGCGTCCTTCGCGACCGATCACGTCGGCGAGCAGGGACGGCGCGAGCGAGAGGTCCGCGCCGAAGGCGAGCCCCGAGACGACGCAGACGAGCGCGAACGCCGTCGTGTCGCCGCGGCCGAGCGACGCCGCCCCTAGGTACGCGAGGACCGCCATGGCCATGGCGACATGCCACGCGCGCACCTTGCCCAGGCGCGCGGACAGGCGCACCCAAAGCGGCATGCCGGCCGCGCCCGCCACGAAGTAGAGCGCGAGAAAGACGCCTTGCCATGCCTCGGCGTGCAGGACGTCGGCAATGAAGAAGAGCACGAGCGTCGCGGGAATCGAAGAAGCGATTCCATTGGCGACGAACACCGCGAAAAGGCGACGGAAGCTTTCGTTGCGCAGCGGAGCCGCGAGGTCGGCGAGCAGGAGCGGGCGCATCGCTTCGGGCCGGGGCGCGGGCGGCGTGAGTGCCAGCGTGCACGCAGTGCACACGCCAAGCGCTGCGGCGAAGATCCACGCGAAGCGGGACAGGCCCGCCGCCTCGCCGTCGACGCCGCCCAGGAAACTGGGCGCAATGCTCGCCACCACGACGCCGGCGAGGGCCAGCGTCTCGCGCGTGGCTGTCACGCGCGTGCGCTCCACCGGATCGGCGGACAACTCCGCGCCCCATGCGCCGTGGCTGATCGTGGCGAAGCTGAACGCGGTGTACACGATGGCGAGCGTGACCGCGAGCCAGATGGCGAGCTCTGGCGGCGAGTCGGCGTGCGGCATGAAGAGCGCGACCATGCCGGCGGCGAGCACCGGCACCGCGAGC
This sequence comes from Casimicrobiaceae bacterium, assembly GCA_035499955.1. Classification (GTDB taxonomy): domain Bacteria; phylum Pseudomonadota; class Gammaproteobacteria; order Burkholderiales; family Casimicrobiaceae; genus VBCG01. Next base: position 8,608 of record DATJXV010000053.1, on the reverse strand, counting down.
GCGATGGGAAGCTTGCGGGAGGGCGCCCGGTCGACGATCGCGCCGGCGATCGGATCGAGCACGCCGTCCGCGACGCGCAGCGCGACGAGTAGCGCGCCGAGGGTGGTCAGCGGCATTCCCAGATGCTCGCCGTAGAACTTGGGCAGGTGGACGTACACCGGCAGCGCCGCCATCGCGAAGGGGAAACCCATGAGGCCGTACGCGGCCAGCGTGCGAGCGGGCACGCGCGTTGCGATCATCGCGGATCGCGGATCGCGCATCGCGACGTCGTCAGCCCGCCGCGGCTGGATTCGCGCGGCGTCGCCGTTCAGCCGCCAGCGGCGGGCTTGCGCAGGAGGGCCTCGATCGGCGCAGCGAGCTCGCTCGGCTCGACGTCGCTCACGTAGCTCGCGACGACGTGGCCGTCGCGATCGATCAAATACTTGTGGAAGTTCCACGTCGGCGACTGGCCGGTCGCGCGCACGAGTTGCAGGTACAAGGGGTTACGCGCGAGGTCCGTCACCGTCGTCTTTTCGTAAAGCGGGAACTGCACGCCGTAGGTGGTCCGGCAGAACTCCGCGATCTCCTTGTTGCTGCCTGGCTCCTGGGCGCCGAAGTCGTTCGACGGGAATCCGATGACGACGAGGCCGCGGTCCTTGTACTTGCGATACAGCGCCTCGAGGCCTTCGTATTGCGGCGTGTAGCCGCACTTACTTGCGGTGTTGACGATGAGCAACACCTTGCCCTGGAATCGGCAGAGCGACTGCTCCTCGCCGGTCTGCAACTGGTTGAACGTATAGCGCAGGAGCGGCGGGCAATCGTCGGCGCGAGCCGCGGGGTTCGCAAGTAGAAGAGCCGCGAACATAGCCATGATTGTCCTGGACATCAGAGCCTCCTCTCCATACAATGCTGGCTGATCACCGAATTATCGACGTTTCGTCCAAGACAAGTCAATGAGCAGGGACAGCCAAGGCGCACCGCTCAACATCAGCGCCGTGGAGCGCGACACCGGCTTTTCCAAGGACGTGCTGCGTATGTGGGAGCGCCGCTACGGCTTCCCCAAGCCGGGCCGCGACGACAACGGCGAGCGGCAGTACACGACCTCCGACATCGGCAAGCTTCGCGCGATGAAGCGACTCATGGACGTGGGCCTGCGTCCGGGCAAGATCATCCGCCTGTCGCTGCCCGAATTGAATGCCATGGCCGATTCGCGCGCCCCGCCGCGGCGCGACGACCTGGCCCCGGCGCTCGAGCGCGACGTGCTCGCCATGCTCACCTCGCACGACGTCGTGGCGCTGCAGACCACGCTCGCTAGCCTCCTCATGCGCCAGGGCTTGCAGCGCTTCGCGCTCGACACGGTCACCCCGCTCAACCGCGCCGTGGGCGACGGGTGGATGCGCGGCGAGCTGCAGGTCTTCGAGGAACACCTTTTCACAGAGCAACTCACCGCGGCGCTGCGCGCCGGCATCAACGCGTTTCCGCGCCCCACCGGCTCGCCTCGCATCCTGCTCACCACCTTTCCCGCCGAGCAGCACGGCCTGGGGCTGCTGATGGTGGAAGCCATCATGGTGCCGGAGGGCGCGCAGTGCGTCTCGCTCGGCCCGCAGACGCCGCTCATGGACATCCGCCGCGCTGCGATCGCGCACAAGATCAACATCGTCGCGCTCTCGTTCTCGGCGGCGTTTCCGCTGCGGCAGGCCACCGACGGCCTCGCGGCGCTTCGCCGCGATCTGCCGCCGCACGTGACGCTGTGGGCCGGCGGCGAGATGACGCGCCGCGTGCGCAAGACGATGGCGGGCGTGGTGCTGATCCCCGATCTCGCCTCGACGGTCAGCGCGCTGCGCAGCTGGCGCACGCATCGAGTGGCCACACCCGCGCCCTGAGCGCTTTGTATCATTGGCCCATGTGGGTCGCCGTGTACTTTGCCGTGATGGTGGCCGTCACGTCCGCCGCGTACATCGCATGGGGGGCCTATGCGGTGGCGCACGGGGCTTCGCCGTGGTCCTTCGTGGCCGGGCTGCCGCTGTACTACGCCGCGTTCCCGCTGTTCTTCACGAGCGTGTGGGTCGCGCTCGGCTGGTATTGGCGCGCGCCGCGCCCGCCCGGGGTCGCCATGCGCCTCGCCCAGCGCATCCCCTACTTCTGGCACGAGCTGGTGGCCATCGGGCAGGCGCCACGGATGATCTGTTTCGCGGCGCTCATGCCCGACCCCACGCCTGCGCCGTCCGCGGTGCCCGTGCTGCTCCTCCACGGCATCGGCTGCAACGCCGCCGTTTGGACGAGCATGCGCGCCTACCTGGACCGCGAAGGGCTCGGTCCCGTCTACGCCCTTTCCTATGGTCCGCCGTTCGACCCGATCGAGACGTTCGCACCGCAAGTGGCGGGCAAGCTCGACGCGATCGAGCGCGCCACCGGCGCGCCCTCGGTCGTGATCGTCGGCCACAGCATGGGCGGCCTCGTGGCGCGCAGCTACATCCGCCGCTACGGCGGCGGCCGCGTCCGCCGTCTGGTCACGGTCGGTACGCCGCACGCGGGCAGCATGCACGCGTGGCTCATGCGCGGCGCGTCGCTGACCGAGATGCGGCCGGGCAGCGCCTACCTTGCCGCGCTGGCGGTGCCGGAGTCCGCCGAGAAGGACGTGCCCACCGTGTCGATCTGGTCGTGGCACGACTCTATGGTCACGCCGCAGACGTCGTCGCGCCTGCTCTGGGCGGACAACATCGTGCTCACCGCCATCGCGCACAATGCCCTGATCGGCAACGGCGAAGTGCAGGCGCTCGTGGCCGCCGAGATACGCAAGGCGCGCGCCGACGCGGCCGCCCCTACCAGTGAATTCCTTTCGTCAGCGCAGCAAACGCCAGCTGCTCCGGCGTGAGCTCCTGCGACGCGGCTTCCTCCGGCTTCTTGCCCTGCGCCGCCGACGAGTCCGGGAACATGTTGAAGGCGGTATTGAGCAGGATCTGCGTCAGGCGTGGCGCGACGGCGTGGCTCACCGCGCCGAAGATGCCCAGCCTCGTCGCAATGCGCACGGGCTTGTGGATGATCGCCTCGACTACAAGGTCGGCGGCGTCCTCCGGCGAGAGCGTGGGCACGTTCTCGTACATCTTGGTCGGCGCGATCATCGGCGTGCGCACGAGCGGCATGTTGATGGTCGTGAAGTTGATGCCCTTGTCGAGGAACTCGCTCGACGCACAGGCCGAGAACGAGTCGAGCGCCGCCTTCGACGCGACGTAAGCGGAGAAGCGCGGGGCGTTGGACAGCACGCCGATCGAGGAGATGTTGATGATGTGGCCCTGCCGCTGCGCGATCATGGTGGGAAGGAACCCCATGATGAGGCGCAGCGCGCCGAAGTAGTTGAGCTGCATGGTCCGCTCGAAGTCGTGGAAGCGGTCGAGCGAGTTGATGACGCCGCGGCGGATGGAGCGCCCGGCGTTGTTGACGAGGTAGTGGCAGGCGCCATGATCCTTCAGCACGCGCGCGACCAGCGCGTCGCAGGAGGCGATGTCGGAGATGTCGGCCGTGTACATCCAGCACTTGCCGCCGGCGGCCTCGATCTCCCGCTTGGTTTCGACCAACTTCTCCTCGCCGCGCGCGACGAGCATGACCTTGGCGCCGGCGGCGGCGAGCTTGAGCGCCGTCGCCTTGCCGATGCCCGAGGAGCCGCCGGTGACCACGACCACCCGGTCCCTCACCTTGCCCCCCAGCGTGCGGTCGACGAACAGGTCCGGGTCGAGGTGGCGCTCCCAGTAGTCCCAGAGCTTGTCGGCGTACGACGCAAGCTCGGGCACCGCGATGCCCGAGCCCTTGAGCGCCTTCGCCGCCTCTCGGTTGTCGTAGCGCGTGGGCCAGTTCACGAACTTGAACACGTCCTTCGGGATGCCCAGGTCGGTGAGCACGGCGCGCACCATGCGCTTCACGGGCGCGAGCGACCACACGCCGTACAGCACCGGAGCCGGGATGAAGCCGAACATGCGCGCGTTCAGGCGCATGGTCATCTCCGGCGCGTGGGCGGCGCGCGAGAAGATGTTGAGCACCTCGCCGATGCGGTGCGGATTCGGGTCGGTCAAGTGGAAGCACTTGCCGTCGAGGCCCTTCTTGTGGGCGAGAAAGTCGAGCGCGTCGGCGACGAAGTCCACCGGCACGATGTTGATGCGCCCGCCTTCGATGCCCAGCATCGGCATCCACGGCGGGAACACGCCGCGCATCTTCTGCAGCAGCTTGAAGAAGTAGTAGGGCCCGTCGATCTTGTCGATGTAGCCGGTCTTGGAGTCGCCGACCACGAAGCCGGGCCGGTAGATGCGGAACGGGCGCTTGCACTCGTTGCGCACGACGGCTTCGGAATCGTGCTTGGTCTTGAAATAGGGGTGGTCGAGCTCCTCGGCCTCCTCGAACATGTCCTCGCGGAACACGCCGTCGTAGAGGCCCGCCGCGGCGATCGAGCTCACGTGATGGAAGCATCCGGCGGCCACCGACTGCGCGAAGGCCACCGCGTTGCGCGTGCCTTCCACGTTCGCCACCTGCTGCGATTCGGCGCTCGCCTTGAGGTCGTAGATCGCCGCGAGATGGAACATGTGGTCCACCTTGCCCTTGAGCTTTCGCAGGTCGGCGTCACCCACGCCCAGCTTCTTCTTCGCAAGGTCGCCGACGATCGGCACCACGAGCTTGCCCGTGTCGCCCCACGTCTCGCGCAGCGCGTCGAGCTTGCCGAGCGATCCCTTGCGCACCAGCACGTAGATCGGCTCCCCGCGCGCCAGGAGCTTGCGAACGAGGAACTGTCCGATGAAGCCGGTCGCGCCGGTCAGGAAATAGGCCATCGCATCCTCCAAGGCGTCGTGGGCAGCGGATTGTACGCCTGCGATTGCCGCGCCGCGGCGCGCGCGTTTCGCGGCCGCTCTTTAGTATGATTGCTCTAGCGGTGGCGCCTAGAATCGAAACGGGCCGCGGGCTTGTCGCGCGCGGTCACAGCGATGGGGAGAACGGAAATGCTCAAGAAGGCTCGGGCCGGCCTCGCCGGAAGCGAACACAGCGCCGCCAAGGACGCGTCGATGCTCGACTCCTCGCGCAGCATCTGGCTTGCGGGGTTGGGCGCGTTCTCGCGCGCGCAGGCGGAGGGCATGCGCATGTTCGACGTGCTCGTGAAGCAGGGCGAGGCGCTCGAATCGAAGACGAGGAAGGCTGCGGCCGATACCGCGGCCGCGGCGAGCGGCGCCGCCAAGGCCAAGGTGAAGGAGGTCAAGGCGGGTGTGGGCGGCACGTGGGACAAGTTGGAGCAGGTGTTCGAGGCGCGCGTGGCGCGCGCGCTCGCCAAGCTCGGGGTGCACACGCAAAGCGACGTCGAGCGGCTCTCCGAGCGCGTCGATGCACTGTCGGAGGCCGTGAACGAGCTCATCAAGGCTTCGGGCGGCTCGAAGAAGCGCGCGCCCGCAGCAAAGGCCGCGAAGCCCGCCAAGCGGGGTGCGAAGAAGAAGGCGCGGCGAGCCGCCAAGACGACCGCGGCTTGAAGCGCAGGCGTTTCGCCATTGAAAAGCCCGCCGGTCCGGCGGGCTTCTTCGTTGCGGGGATCGCGGGGAATGCGGGCTATTCGCGGTTGAGCTTGTCGACCTGCTTGATGTAGTTCGTCATCGCGTCGTCCTTGCTCATCCCCTTGAGCTTGGACCACGCGTCGTGCTTCGCGCCGCCCACGAAGTCGAAGCCGCCGGGACGATCGCCCTTCACGTCGCCCTCGGTGGCCTGCTTGTAATACGAGTACAGCTTGAGCAGCGTCGCGTTGTCGGGCTTCCTCTTCGTCTGTTTCGCCGCCGCGGCGGCCGCTTCGAACTTGCCCTTGAGGTCGTCCTTCTTGGCGGTGGCCATGCGATCCTCCTGCGCTGCGCGCATTTCGTGCTACTTTAGCGCGATTGCAAAGTCGCGCGCAACGAACCATGCCCGCACTGCGTCGCACCAAGATCTCGGCGGTCGACACCGCGTGGCTGCGCATGGATCGGCCGCAGAATCTGATGGTGATCTGCGGGGTCATGCTGTTCCGCGAGCGGCTGTCGCTTGCGCGCCTGCGCGAGGTCATCGACAAGCGCTTCGCCGTGTTCAGGCGGTTCCGCGAGCGCCCGGTCGAGATGCCCGGCGTAAGTTTCTGGGAGACCGACCCGCACTTCGACGTCGCGCGTCACGTCGTGCACACGGCGCTGCCGGCGCCGGCGGGACGGGCGCAGCTGCAGGCGCTGGTGTCGCGCCTCGCCACCACCCGGATGGATCCCGCGCATCCCATGTGGCAGTTCCATCTGGTCGATCGCTACGACGGCGGCAGCGCGCTCATCGCGCGCATGCATCACTCGTACGCCGACGGCATCGCGCTCGTGCGCGTCATGCTGTCGATGACCGACGCCGGGCCCGACGGACCGCCGGCGATGCCGTTCGCGCCGCAGCGAAGGCGCGATCGCGACGACGACGCCGTACTCGCTCAGCTGATGGCGCCTTTCGCGGGCGTGCTCGAGACCGCGCGCAAAGTGGGCGCCACGCTGGTCGACAAGGGCGTGGATCTTTGGTCCGACCCGTCGAAGGCGCTCGCCCTGGCCGAGCAGGGCACCGCGCTCACCGCGGAGATCGCGAAGCTCGTTCTGATGCCACAGGACTCGCCCACGCGGTTCAAGGGCCGGCCGGGCGCGACCAAGCACGTCGCGTGGACCGAGCCGCTTCCGCTCGCCGAGGTCAGGGCGATCGGCAATGCGCTCGGCGCTTCGATCAACGACGTGCTTCTCTCCTGCGTGGCCGGCGCGCTGCGCGCGTATCTCGTCGGCAAGGGTGACGACACCGAAGGGGTGATGTTGCGCGCACTCGTGCCGGTGAACCTGCGCCCGATCGAGAAGGCCTACAAGCTGGGCAACCAGTTCGGCCTCGTCTTCCTCGACCTGCCGATCGGCATCGAGAACCCGGTCGAACGGCTCTACGCGGTGCGCGCCAACATGAACGCGCTCAAGGGTTCCTTCCAGCCGGTGCTCGCGCTCGGCCTCCTGGCCGCGATGGGCTCGGGGCCGAAGGCGCTGCAGGACCTCCTGCTCGACGCGCTCGCACGCAACGCGACGGCGGTGATGACGAACGTGCCGGGCCCGCAGCAGCCGCTCTATCTCGCCGGCGCGCCGCTGGCGAGCCTCATGTTCTGGGTCCCGCAGTCGGGCGACATCGGCATGGGTGTATCGATCATCTCGTACAACGGCGCCGTGCAGTTCGGCATCATCACCGACGCCGGCCTGTGCCCGGACCCCGACCGCATCGCCTCGCGCTTCGCCTCGGAGTTCGAGAAGCTCGTGCTGACCACGCTCATGGCGCCGTGGCCCCGCAACGGAGACTTGGATCCGCGAGAGGCGGAAGCAGCCGTGGCCGCGTGACCGCTACGGCCAGGCCGGATACGTGTTCGGCGCGAGGAACGCTTCCTTGAGGTACGGGTTCAACGGAACGACGAGGTCCTTGGTGTTGAACCACTTGGCATAGATGCGGCGGATCTCGCCCGACTGGAAGAGGTCGATCAGCGCGCGGTCGACGATCTTCTCGAACGCCGGCTCGTCCTTGCGCAGCATGATGCCGTACGGCTCCACGGACAGGTACTTGCCGACCACCGCGTAGTCGTCGGGGTTCTTCGCCTTCGAGATGAGCCCGTAGAGCAGCACGTCGTCCATCGGGAAGGCGATGGCCGTGCCGTCGGCGACGGCCTTGAACGACTCGCCGTGGTCCCCCGACTCGATGATCTTCATCTTGAGCAGGCGCTCGTCGTTCATCGTCTTCATCATCTTCTCGCTCGTCGTGCCCTTGGTCACGACGATGCTCTTGCCGCGCAAGTCCTCGATCGAGTTCACGTTGGACGACTTCTTGGCGAGCATCTTGATGCCCGCGACGAACGTCGTGTACGCGAACGCCACCTGCTTCTGGCGGTCGCGGGTGTTGGTGGTCGACCCGCACTCGAGGTCGATCTTGCCTTCGACCAGCATCGGGATGCGGTTGGACGAGGTCACGGGAACGAACTTGATGTCGAGCCTCGGCATCTTGAGCTCGGCCTTGACGGCGTCGGCGATGCGCAGGCACAGATCGACCGAATAGCCCTGCGGCTGCTTCTGCGCGTCGAGGAAGGAAAACGGCACGCTCGTGTCGCGCACGCCGATGAGGAGGGTGCCCGTGTCGCGGATGCGCTTCAGCGTGTCGATCGGCGCCGGAGCCGGCGCTGCGGCGGCCGCCGGGGCGGGCGCCGGGGCGGCCTTGTCCTGCGCGAAAAGCAAAGGCGCGGCGAGCATCGCGGCCGAGGCGACCGCTGCGGCAAGCCGACCATACAGGACACGCATCACGCTTTCTCCCATGAGCCCTCGCGTACGCCCTATTCTAGCTCCGACTTCGCGAGCTCGACGTCGAGCCGCTCCATCGCATCCGCCGGCTTGAGCGCCGCCGCCTTCTCGTAGAGCTTCGTCGCCTCGGCGATCCTGGCCTTGCCGAAGAGCATGAGGAGTCCGTTGCCGTATTCGATGTGGGTGATCGGAGATTCCGGGAAGAGCCTGAGCGCCTTCTCGTAGCACTCCACGGCGGAGTCCTTCTTTGCCCCGTACGTCACGCCGGCGACGAGCCCGCCCACCTTGTCGATGACCTCGGCCTG
>DATJXV010000052.1:0-9908 GCA_035499955.1 Casimicrobiaceae bacterium | reverse complement strand
GCGGGCGGTCGCTGCGTTTCCCTGGCGTGGCAGCCCCCGGGACAGGGTGATCCGCAGGCGGCGCGCGATCTCGCTGCGGCGCTCGCCGACCCGCGCATCGACAAGGCGAACGCGACGGCGTTCGCGCGCTTCCTCGCCGCGCGGCCGGGGCTGGTCGACATCGCCGCGGCGCGCGACGCGATCCCGGCGATGCGCGGCGCGCGCCTCGTCCTGCATGCCGGCCCGCCCATCGCGTGGACGGACATGTGCGGACCGATGCGGGGGGCGATTCTCGGCGCGGTCGTGCTCGAGGGCTGGGCCGGCGACGTCGACGCGGCGCGCAAGCTCGTCGACCGCGGCCAAGTCGAGCTCGCGCCGTGCCACCACCATGGCGCGGTGGGACCGATGGCGGGGATCGTGTGCCCATCCATGCCGGTCTTCGTCGTCGAAAACGGCGCCGGCGGCACTCGCGCGGTGAGCAACCTCAACGAAGGTCTCGGCAAGGTGCTGCGCTTCGGCGCCAACGCGCCCGCCGTGATCGAACGGCTTCGCTGGCAGCGCGACGTCCTTGCGCCGACCCTGCGCGCGGCGCTCGCGCGCACGGGCCCCATCGAGCTTCTGCCGATCATGGCGCAGGCGCTCACGATGGGCGACGAAGTGCACAACCGCAATGCCGCCGCAACCGCGCTGCTGTTCAAGCGCATCGCGCCCGCGCTCGTCGGCGGCGATGTCGCAGGCGACGCGGCCGCGGCCGCCCTCGCCTTCCTCGCCGGCAACGATCACTTCTTCCTCAACCTGTCGATGGCCGCGTGCAAAGCGATGCTCGACGCCGCGCACGGCGTTGCGCACAGCTCGCTCGTCACCGTCATGGCGCGCAACGGCGTGAACTTCGGCGTCCGCTTGTCCGGCACCCGAGAGCGCTGGTTCGAGGCGCCCGCGAACCCGATCGAGGGCCTCTACTTTCCGGGCTATTCGGTGGCCGATGCGGCTGCCGACCTCGGCGACTCCGCGATCACGGAAACCGCCGGGCTCGGCGGCTTCGCGATGGCCGCCGCGCCGGCCATCGTCAAGTTCGTCGGTGGATCCGCCGACGACGCGCTCCATCACAGCCTGCGCATGCGCGAGATCACCATCGGCTCGAATCCCGCGTTCGCGCTGCCGGCGCTCGACTTCGCGCCCGGCGCCGCGGGCATCGACGCGCGCAAGGTCGTCGACCGCGGCATCCTGCCGATCATCAACAGCGGCATCGCGCACCGCGAAGCCGGCGTGGGACAGATCGGCGCGGGGGTCACCACGGCGCCGATGGCGTGCTTCGTGAAGGCGGTGGAGGCGCTCGCGCGGGAATCGTCGTAGGAGTCTTGCCAAAAGGGGGAGGACGCAATGGCTGACGCTGCAAACACCGGTGAAGTGCGCTTCTGGGTCGCGGGCGACTGGAACGGGTTCTTCGGCCTGTTCACCAACGTGCTCCTGAACGTGATCGTGCTCACGGGCCTGTGTCTGGGTGTCGTGCAGCTGCCCGCCGACACCGTGTTCGGGCGCATCCTGCCCGCGCTGGGCATCGCGCTTCCGCTGGGCAACCTCTTCTACGCGTATCTCGCCTGGCAACTCGGCAAGGCCGAGCGCCGCGGCGACGTGACGGCGATGCCGTACGGCCCGAGCGTGCCGCACATGTTCATCGTCGTGTTCCTCATCATGCTGCCGGTGTACATCAAGACCAGGGACCCGATGCTCGCATGGCACGCCGGGCTCGCCTGGTGCTTCATCATCGGCGTGATCGTCCTGCTCGGCGCGTTCGTCGGCCCGGCGATTCGCGCGATGACGCCGCGCGCGGCGATGCTCGGCACCCTGGCGGGCATCTCGATCGCGTTCATCTCGATGCGGCCCGCCTTCCAGATGTGGGAGGTGCCCTGGATCGGCCTCGTGTGCTTCGCGCTGGTGCTGATCGCGTGGACCGCGAACATCCGACTCCCCGGCGGATTGCCGGGCGGGCTGGTCGCCGTGATCGTGGGATCGGTGATCGCGTGGGGCGCCACATTCCTCGGATGGTCCGACTACATGCAGCCCGCGGCGGTCGGCAAGGCCACCGCGGAGATGGGCTTGCGGCTTCCGGTGTTCTCGATGGACGTCTGGCGCGGCCTCGCCGACGTCGCGCCCCTGCTGGTCACCGCGATCCCGCTCGGCATCTACAACTTCACCGAGGCGATGAACAACGTCGAGAGCGCCTCGGCGGCGGGCGACAACTACAACCTGCGCAAGATCCTGCTCGCGGACGGCCTGGGCGCGCTCGTCGGCTCCATGCTCGGAAGCCCGTTCCCGCCCGCCGTGTACATCGGGCATCCGGGCTGGAAGTCGGTCGGCGGCCGCGTCGGCTACTCGCTCGCCACCGGCATCGCGATCGCGATCGTGTGCTTCCTCGGCCTCACCGCGCTCCTGCTCGCGGTGATCCCGCTCGTGGCGATCCTGCCGATCCTGCTGTACATCGGCCTCGTCATCGGTGCGCAGGCGTTCCAGGCGTCGCCCGCGCCGCACGCGCCCGCGGTCGTGCTTGCGATCATTCCCAACGTGGCCGAGTGGGCGAAGACGCAGATCGACGGGGCGCTCGCGGCCGCGGGCACCTCGGTCGCGGAAGTGGGTGTGGACAAGCTGGCCGGCACGGGCGTGCTGTACCGCGGGCTCGAATCGCTGGGCGGGGGCTCGGTGCTCGCGGGCATGGTGCTGGGCGCCATGGCCGCGTTCATCGTCGACGGCCGATTGCGCACCGCCGCGGCCTGGGCGTTCGCCGGCGCGATCCTCGCGTTCGTGGGGCTGATCCACGGCGCGCAGCTCGGGTGGGCGGTCTCGCCGCTCGTCGCGCTCGGCTACGCGTTGTTCGGCGCGACCTGCCTCGCGCTCGGAGGACGTGAGCGGCCGTCCGCGCGGGCGGCCACGGCTTGATTGCACGATGGGGCGCGGCGGCAGCCGCGCTCTTTGTGGTACTCGCGCTTGTCGGCTGCGCGCACGAAGCGGCCAGCCCGGACCTCGCGCGCATGTACCGCACGGCGGCGGTGTCGCCCGACACCACGCCCGTCATCGTCATCCCGGGGCTGTTCGGCTCGAAGCTTCGCAATCGCGTCAGCGGCGAGCAGCTCTGGCCCGGCGATTACAGGCGCATCGCGTTCTCCGACTATCGTGACATCGAGCTTCGTTTCGATCCGGTGTCGCTCGCCGTGCTCCCCGACGACATCGAGGCGTACGACATCGCGGACCACGTCGTGGGCATCGACTTCTACGGGCGCCTCATCGAGACGCTCTCGAAGTACGGCGGTTATACGAAGGGGACGCCGGGAACGCCCGTGCGCGCGGGCGAGAAGCGGTATTACATCTTCGCCTACGACTGGCGGCAGGACAACGTCGTTCACGCCGCCGAGCTCGACCGCTTCATCGATCAGGTGCGCCGCGACTACGGCGATCCCGCCTTGCGGGTGGACATCGTCGCCCACAGCATGGGCGGGATCGTTTCGCGCTATTACCTGCGCTACGGGCCGGTGGACGTGCTCGACGGGTCGCCGTCGCTCATCACGCTGTACGGCGCGCAGCGCGTGCGCAAGCTGATCCTCCTGGGCACGCCGAACTTCGGCGCGGTCTCGTCGCTGCACGCATACCTGCGGGGCGAGCGCATCGGCTTCAACCGCATCATGCCCGAAGTCATCGCCACGATGCCCTCGGGATACCAGCTCTTCCCGCATCCCATCTCGGCATGGCTGGTCGACCTCGACGGGGCGGCGCTCTCCGACGACTTGTTCGACCCGCAGACCTGGAAGCGCTACGCGTGGGGCGTCTACGATGCGGCGGTCGAGGCACGCGTCCGCGAGAGCGCAGGTCCGCAGGCGGACGCCCGGTTGGCGGCGCTGCGCCGCTATTTCGAGCATCGTCTCGAGCGCGCGCGCCGCCTGGCGTGGCTCCTGTCCACGCCGGAGCCAGCAACGCCCATCCGCTACGTCCTCTTCGGCGGCAACTGCGAGCCTACCCCTGCGCGCATCCTCGTCGAGAACGAGGACGGCAAGCCGCGCGCGCGGTTCCTGCCCGACGAAATCAGGAACCCGAAGAGCGGCGTGCCCTACGAGGAAGTGATGCGCGAGCCCGGCGACGGCCGCGTGACGAAGCCGTCGCTCCTTGCCCGCGAGACGCTGGACCCGACGGCGCCCCAGCACGAGGAGTCGTTCCTGCCCATTGCCTACTTCTTCTTCCTGTGCGAGCGGCACGACCAGCTCACGGGCAACGTGAACTTCCAGGACAATTTGCTGAACATCCTCCTCACGCGGCAGCTGCCGTGGGAGACGATGGGACCGGATGTACCCGGCGGCGTGAAATGAGTCAGTCCAAAGGCATCACGACGGGGGTCACGGGCGCGGATTGATATCCGTATCGACGAGTGCCGGATACCGTCAGAGTCGCAGACAGTCCCGTCTCGGTGATCTGGTACAGGTACACACCCGGGGAGATCGAAGCGGCGCCACTGAACGTTTCGCCCTCGCCTCCGGCCCTTGCGGACACATTCGCCTGGGTGCCGAATCCCCACCCTTGATTGATGAAATCGGCGAGCGCCTGCTCGTTGGTGAACACGAAGACAAGCTGGTTCTGGTCGATGCCGAAGCCAAGCCCGCCCTGCACCTCCAGCATCTTCATGTACGTTTGGACTTTGGTACGGTTGTTGACAGCGAGTCCCTTGCCTCGCGTGCCGCCAGCGACCATGAGCTTCATCCCGAAGGTGCTGAACGCGGCATAGCCGGCAGCGTGAGATCGCCGAGCAGTCCTTGCGCGTTGCTCGCGGGCGCGACAAGGCAGAGCATGAGCATTGTTGAAAATAAGCTTCGACGCATGGTCGTTCGCGTCCTCTGATTCGACCCGGCAGGCATTCGCCGGCGAGGGGCGCTTCCCCGCCCCTCGCTCGGCTTCATGGGCTACCGGCTACGACCCCGCGTGTGCCGCCATCGCCTTCTGGATTTGCGCCTTCACGGCCTCGAGGTTGAAGCTCGCGCCCGGCTGCATCGGCGGGAAGTCGATGGCGGTCTGCGCCAACTTGCCGACCTCCTGCTGCACGAATACGAAGCGCCAGAACTCGAACGCAAACCAGTTGTAGAACGCGAGCGATCCGCTCGTAGAGCTTGGCAGCCCCGAGCGTTCGTAGGGATCGAGACGCAGGTTAGTCAAAATCGGCCAATCGACCTTGACCGTGGCGCCCAGCCAACCCTGAGGCTGGTCGGTGAATCGATACTTGAAGTCCTCGATCCGTACCGCGGAGAGGGTGCCCTCCGTGAAGTAGAAGATCTCGCGCCGCGCCGACGGGCCTTTGCCGGTGATGAGGTTCGTCTGGTCGTATCCGTCCAGGTGGACCTTGAACGTGCCATCCCCAAGCTGCTTGCCCTTGACCAGCTCGTCGGCGATGTTCGGGTTGCCCGCCGCTGCGACGAGCGTGGGGAACCAGTCGAGGCCCGAGATGATGCTGTTCTCCACCTTGCCTGCCGGCACCTTGCCGGGCCAGCGCAAGATCATCGGGACGCGAAAGCCCCCTTCCAGGGCCGTCCCCTTGCCGCCGGCGAAGGGGGTTTGGCCGCCATCTGGCCACGTGAAGTTCTCGGCGCCGTTGTCGGTCGTGAAGCCGAGGATCGTGTTCTCCTCGAGACCGTTGTCCTTGAGGTACTTCATGACCGCGCCGACGATGTCGTCGAGCTGGGCCATGCCGGCTTCCTCGATCGTCCAGCCGTTCTCGGGTGTGCGCAACGCTTCGTACTTCGGCGACAGGTGAGTGACGACGTGCATGCGCGTCGGGTTGAGCCAAAGGAAGAACGGCTTGCCCGCCTTGCGCGCGCCGTCGACGAACTTGAGCGCGTTGCCGAGAATCTCGTCGTCCACGGTTTCCATGCGCTGCGGACACAGCTCGCCGGCGTCCTCGATCTTCTGCTTGCCGACCTTGCCCCACCGCGGCTGCACGGTCGGGTCGTCGACGTCGGTCGCCCAGCTGTGGACCATGTGCCGCGGTCCGACCGTATCCTTGAGCGCCGGCGGGTAGTTGCGATGGCAGGGGTCTTCCATTGCGTCGAGGTGGTACAGATAGCCGTAGAACTCGTCGAAGCCGTGCACCGTGGGCAGGAAGCGATTGAGATCGCCCAAGTGATTCTTGCCGAACTGGCCGGTCGCGTAGCCCATGGACTTGAGCGCGGTGGCGATCGTGGGGGCCTGGTCGGGCATGCCGGTCGAGGACCCGGCCTGGCCGACCGTGGTCAAGCCCGTGCGGATCGGCAGCTCGCCGGTGATGAAGTTGGCGCGACCGGCCGTGCAGCTCGCCTCCGCGTAGTAGTCGGTGAAGCGCATGCCCTGCGACGCCAACGCGTCCAGGTTCGGCGTGCGCCCCGCCATGATGCCCTGGTTATAGGCGCCGATATTCGACCATCCGATGTCGTCGCCCATGATCATGATGATGTTGGGCTTGGCTTGGGCGTGCGACAAGGCGGGTAACGCCGCCGCCAGCAACGCGAGAAACGCCAAGCACAACGCCCGAAACGTCAAACGAGCTGCGTTCATGCAAGACTCCTTGGTTTGAGCTACCGAGCGTGCGTGTGTACGCTGCACGAGCGAAGTTACTTCATGGTGAACACAACGGAAATTGGACCTTGGTCCAATTATGCTGCAGCCGATTCGATGGCGGCCGCAAGGTCTTCGGCGTCGAACGGCTTGCGCAGCACGGGTATCCCCTCGAGCCCGCGCAGAAGCTGCGTCGTTTCGGGGCTCGCTAGAGCCGTGATGAACACCGTGGGTAGATCGCGATGCTCGCCTACGAGCTTACGCTTGAGCGCAGCACCGGTCATTCCGGGAAGCCCGAGATCGAGCACGAGGCACGCATCCGTCGTGTGAATCTCGCAGGCGAGAAAGGCCTGCGAAGAAGCGAAGGCGACCGCCTGATACCCCGCTGCCTTGGCCCAGCGTATCAGGGCGCGCCGTGTGGAAGCGTCGTCCTCGACGATGATGAGCCGGCGGGCCATGGACCGCACGAGTCTGCGCGAGCGCTGCCGCCGGGACAATTGGACCGAAGTCCAATACCGCCGCTAGGGCTTGCCCGGATCGATCTTCTGCGCCATGCGGACGAGGTCGGCGAGGGAGTCCGCCGCCATCTTCTCCATGACGCGCGCACGATGCACCTTGACGGTCTTTTCGGTGGTGCCGATGCGTGCGCCGACCACCTTGTTGGGAAGGCCTTGGGCGACCAGCGCGAACACTTGACGCTCACGCGGCGTGAGCAACGCAACCTTGCGCGCCAGCGCCTGCCGGTCCTCCTGAATCAATGCGGTGCGTTCGCTCGCTTGCAGCGCCGTGCGCACGGCGCGGAGCAGGGCCTCGTCGGTGAAAGGCTTTTCCAGGAAATCGATTGCGCCATCCTTCATCGCCTGGACGCTGGTCCGGACGTCACCGTGGCCCGTGATGAACACCACGGGCAGGGCGCGGCCCGCCTGCCTGAGCGCGGCATGCAACGCGAGACCGTCCATCGGCGGCATGCGAATGTCGAAGACCGCGCATGAGGGCATCATATGCCCATCGTAGGCGAGGAACGCCGGTGCCGACTCGAACGAGTGCACGACGTAGCCTTCCGAACGCAAGAGGCGCCCGAGCGCCTTTCCCATCGACGCATCATCGTCGACGACGTAAACCGTTCCCGGGTTGGCTGCCGCAGGCGCCGTCACCGCGCTAACCCGCCGCGGCGTCTAGCGAGAACTCGAACACCGCGCCACCGCCAGGTGCATCGCGATATCGGAGATGGCCGCCGTGTCCAGCAACGATCGTTCGCGCGATGGCAAGGCCGATGCCCAGGCCGTTCACCTTGGTGGTGACGAACGGCTCGAAGATGCGGACCTGCTCCGCAGCGGGTACGCCCGGTCCCGTGTCGGCCACCGACAGCTCGATGCGGTGCGGTGACGATTGACGGGCGCACACGACGATCCTGCGCCGATCCGGGGCTGTCCCAGCGAGCGCATCGAATGCGTTGAGCAGGAGGTTGACGAGCACCTGCTGGATCTGCACGCGATCGGCCCTGGCGTGGGACAAGCCGTCGGCGGCCTCGACCTCGACGGTGACATCCCGGCTTCGCGCTTCGGCAGCCAGGAAGCGGACGACCGTATGCAGCAGCCCGGCGATCGACTCGGCGGCGATGTCGGGCTCCTGCCGCCGCAGGAAGCGCCGCAACTCCCGCACGATCTCGCCGGCGCGATGAGTGTCCACGGCGATGTCCTCGACGCCTGCACGAATATCGTCGAGGTTCGGCTGCGCTGCCTTGAGCAGCCGCAACACCGCCTGCGCGTTCGTCAGCGACGCACCGAGCGGCTGGTTGATCTCGTGCGCGAACGACGACGCGAGCTGGCTCATCGCCGCCACGCGTCCCGCGTGCGCGAGAAGCGCCGACTGCCGCATGTACTCGTGGCTCGCACGCCTGCGCGCCAGGGCGCCCCCGAACGTATTGGCGACGAGCCGCAGGCGCCTCAGGACACTCACGGACCAGTGCCGCGATCTGCGGATGTCGCCGATGGCGAAGGCGCCGATTAATTGATCGGTGATGCGCACCGGGACCGACACGTGCGAGCGAAGACCGAGCTGGTGAATGAGGCCGTGCGTCTCCGCCGGCACTTCCGAGATGTCGGAGAAGTGAAAGCCCTCGCCCCTTTGCCATAACTCCACGAGCCATGGGACCGACGCCATACGAATCCCGGCTGCGCTATCGAAACCGGGACGCGCATAGGAATGCGTGCTGACGAACCCCTCGGATCCGACGACCTCGATAATCGAGCTGCGATCGGCCTCGAAGAACTCCACGATGCGGCGCAGCCAACGGTCGATCTCGTCGTCTACGTCCGTGCTAGGCACGCGAGCGAACGCCGCCGCGAACTCCTCGAGAAACGTCTCGAATGCGTCGTCGACGCTGGTCGAGGATTCCACCGCGAGTAGGGAAGCGGACCTGTCGTTCATGAACCGTCGCAGGGTGGGCCCGACAAGAGCGCTAGTCAGTTTAGCATCCGACGATGAGCGCTGACATAGCGGCCGCACGGGTCGGCGCGGCGCTGATTTCCGTGCTGCTGTTTTCCATCATTGCCGGCGCGCTGCTATCGCGGAGCGCCGCGGCGCGCGAGCTAAAGCGCGGCGAGCGCGCGACGAGAATCGGAGACCCACCCGAAGATCCCGCCCTGCGCCTTGATCATCTCCAGAGCGACGCGCTGGAACTCCGGGAAGTACGAGCCTACGCAATCGGCGAGCACGATGCATTCGTAGCCGCGGTCGTTGGCCTCGCGCACGGTCGTGTGCACGCACACCTCCGTCGTCACGCCGCACACGATGAGCGACTTGATGCCGCGGTTGTGTAGCGCGTGCTCGAGGTGTGTCGCGAAGAACGCGCCCTTGCCCGGCTTGTCGATCACGACCTCGCCCGCGATCGGATAGAGCTCCGGCACGATGTCGTGGCCGTGCTCGCCGCGCACGAGGATGCGGCCCATGGGACCGGCATCGCCGATGCGCTTGGCGCCGCGGCCGCGCTCGATCTTGCTCGGCGGGCAATCGGCGAGGTCGGCGGCGTGCCCCTCGCGCGTGTGGATCACCATCATGCCGAGGCGGCGCGCGGCCTCGAGCACGCGCCGGCAGGGCTCGATCACCGAGAGCAACGGCGTGACGTCGTTGCCGAGCGCCTCGCCGAAGCCGCCGGGCTGCACGAAGTCGCGCTGCATGTCGATGATGACGAGCGCGGTGCTCGCCGGGTCGAATTCGAACTCGTACGGCTCGGCGTGGATGGTCTTGCGGCTCACTGGACTACCCCGGCTTGAGTTGCCCCAGCCATTCTAGCGATGGACGCGCCGATCGCCTACTTTCAGCGATCCGGATCATTGCGACGCGCTCGGGTTTGGTGCACCGTCCCA
>DATJXV010000051.1:0-20326 GCA_035499955.1 Casimicrobiaceae bacterium | reverse complement strand
CCGGTGGTCGCGACGAGCACCACCTCGCTGTCGGGGTCGAATCGCATGATGCGGTCGAGCGCGGCTTGGGTGAGCTCCTTGCGGTAGCTGAAGAGGCGGAAGTAGATCGACTCGCGGTCGAGCCCGCGGACGGCCTGCGCCATCCTTTCGCGATCGTCCGGACGCAGCGCGCGAATCGTGACGGTCAGGCCGCCCTTGAGCGTCTCGACCGCGGCGTAATCGCGCGGATCGGTCACTTCTTCATGGATGGGTCGACCGCGACCGCGAGCGCCTGAGTGAACGTCGCCTCGACCTGATCGCCCTTCGCGATGCGCTTGAACTGCTCCGGATCGGCGATACGAAGGTCGACGGTTTGCTTCGGTCCCTTCAGCGTCACGACCTGCTTGGCGGCATCGACCGCGACGACGTCCGCGACGATCGTCACCTGGCGCCCGACTGCGCCGCCGGGCATCTCGCCTTTTTTCGCGCCCACGGCGTCGGTCTTCTCGGTACGCGCGACGACCAGCCCGCCGCCCTTTTTGAGCTCGAGCGTCAGCGCCTCGACGTACTGGAGGTCGACCTGGTCGCCGACCTTGAGCTTGTCGAAGTTCTTGACGTCCGGCCCCGCCGTGACGGTTACGAGGTTGCCTTGCGGGCCCTTCAGCGTGACGTCGCGCGTCGCCTTGTCGATGGCGGTGATCGTCGCGCTGATCTTCACCGTCTGCGCCATGCCGGCGGCACCCGGCCCGGTACCGGCCATGACGGCGCCGGATTGTGCGAAAGCCGGGCCGGCCAGCGCGAGGGCCACGACGACTGCGACGGATGCGAGGTGCTTTGACATTGTGAAGCGACTCCTTTGAGTGGATTGACTATTGCTGGCTCACGGGCGCCCACCCCTTGCCGGGGTCGAAGCGCTGCATCGCGCTCGCCTTGGCCTGCGTGCTCGGCCCCAGGTCGGACTCAAAGATCTTGCCGTCCTGGTTGACCATGAACGTCATGATCCCCGAGTTTGCGTATTTGGCCGGATAGGCGACGACCGCGAAGCCGGCGATCGCGTGGCCGCGCACGACGTAATCGAGCGCGCCGCCGTTCGCGCTCGCGGACTGCCCCTTGAGCAGGCGATAGTAGTAGCCGTGGAACGGCGTGGCCGTGCCCGACTTGCCCTTGTAACCCTCTTTGGAGGCTTGGGCGACGAGCTCGCCGAGCGGGCTCGGCGGCTCGCCCGCCTTGGTCGGCCAGTACAGGCCGTCGTGCTTGCCCGTCGAGCTCACGAACTTCGTCGCGTAGTCGAGAACGCCGTCACCGTTGCGGTCCTCCGACGCGTAGTCGCGCTGCGCGTCGATGATCGCCTGCAGCACCTTGATCGCGTCGAGCTCGTTCTGGCCGATTCGCCGAGCCAGGAGCTCGTCCTTGCCGGCGGCGCTGTCGAATCGCCAGCGGTCCCCGGTCTTGACCAGTGGGAACGCGAACGGAAAATCGTCGTTGCCGATCGTCAGCTTCATCGCGTCACCCGACGGCGTGAGCGCGTGCTTGGCCTCGTACGCGGCGGCGAACTGAGTGCGCAACGCGCGATCGGCGACGGCATCGCCGGAGGACAGCTCGCCCGGCTTCGTGCCGAGGATCGCGCGAATCGCATTCACGTCGTCCGCCTTCGTTGCCGAGACGAGCGCGCCGACCGCTTCGTCGGGCGTCGCGAAGGTCTTCTGCTTCGTGTCGGCGGCGAATGTTCGCGTCGCCGCGAGCAGCGTCAGCACGAGGACCGCGAGCAGGATTATCGACTCGCCTAGGGTGCGCGCCTTGTCGTATCGGGTGGGCATCATCGTCTCCAGGGGTAGGTGCGCGCAGTTCATCGACGGCCTCCGCCTCCCCGACCACCACCGCCGCCGGCGGGGCGCCCGCCGCCGCCACCGCCGCCGCGCGACGCTCCACCGCCGCCCATGTTTCCGGAAGC
Organism: Casimicrobiaceae bacterium; assembly: GCA_035499955.1. GTDB lineage: Bacteria > Pseudomonadota > Gammaproteobacteria > Burkholderiales > Casimicrobiaceae > VBCG01. Next base: position 18,396 of record DATJXV010000051.1, on the reverse strand, counting down.
GCGCGACTGGCTCATGCTCGCGGACCCGCGGTTGCTGAAGTCGCGCTGCTGCGCGCCGCTGCCGCGGGTATCGAAGGCCGACGCGTTGCCGCCCCGGTTCGCGGCGCCACCGTAGTCACGCCCGCCCGCCGCTTCGCGCGTCCCCGCGCTCGCGCCGCCGCGGTTGCTCGCCATGTCGCGCGTCGCCGCGCTGTTGCGGTAGTTGCCCGCGTCGCGCGACACCTCGCCGCGCTGGATCGCACCCTGCCCCGCTTCTGCGCGACCGCGGAAGGCATCGCGAGAGGCGGCGTCGGCGGCTTGTCCGCGGCCGTACTGCTTGGCGACGTTCTGGTCGCGATAGGGAACCGCGCCTCGATGCTGCGCGTTGTGGTTCCAGTTGCTGTTCGAGATGTTGGTGCGGTTGAAGTTGTTGTAACGGTTGACGTTGACGTTGACGTCGCCGCGGCCCCAGTTGCAGTTGCCCCACAGCGCGCCGCCGACGATCACGCCTGCCGTGAAACCGAGCAGCGCACCGCCCGCGACATAGCCCGGCGGATAGTAGTAGTAGGGCGGGTAGGCTGGATAGGGCCACGCCCCGTATACGACCGTCGGGTTGTACGTCGGCACGTATACGACTTCCGGATTGGTCGGCTCGATCTTGATGACCGTCGTGTTGTTCTCCGTCGCCGTGGTCACCTTCTGCTGCTCGCTGTCCTTGAGCGCTCCCTGTTGCTGCGCCTTCGCGCGAAGCGCCTGCGCGGTGGCGAGCACGTCGGCCTGCTGCGCGAGAAACGCGTCGCCCAACTTCTGCGTCCAGTCGAGCTTCTCGCTCATCATGGTCAGCACTTGCGGGAAGACCGCGAGCGACTTCACGCTCGGATCCCAGGTCTGCTTCTGGAGCGCGTCCTCGAGCGCCTTGTCCTTCAGACTGGGATTGGCCTTCACCCAGCGGTCGGCCTCGACGATCTCGAGCGGGTAGGTCGACGCCATCAGCACCTGTGCGAGGAGCGCGTCGGGATACAGCGCGATCGGCGCCACGAGCTGGTCGAGCTCGCCCTGCGAGAACGACTTGCCGCCCTGCGCTGCCTGCGCGGGCGGTGGTGTCCCCGGCGGCGGCGGCGTCTGCGCCTGAGCCGGCAGCGCGAGCGCCGCGCACAGGACGATCGCAACGAATTGCCCGCCATGCTTCATGGAGTCTCCTAAAGCGCCAATCACTTGATCGTGTAGCCGCGGCCTTCCATGCACGCGCCGTAAGCGCGGTAGAACGCGGCGAGCTGCTGCTGTTGCGACTGCTGTGCCTGCTCGTTCTGGGCGGCCTGGTTCTTCCGGGCCTTTGCGCCGCCCGCCATAGTACCAGCCGCCGCGCCGACGCCGGCGCCCGTCCCTGCATCACCGGCAATCCCGCCGATCACCGCCCCGCCGACCGCGCCGCGCGCGGCACCGCGAACCCGCTCTCCGCCGCCCACGGCAGCGCCGGTCTGCTGCGGCGGGGGCGCAGAGGCGGCGACCGGGTCGATCCCCGTGTCCTGCTTGGCCCACGCCATGCATTCCTTGTCGTCTTTCTGCTTCTGCTGGGCGCTCTGGCCCTTGGCGGGATAGGCGCTGGGCTTCTGGCCCAGCGCGGGAAGTGCGGAGAACGCGACCGCAAGGGCGATCGCCGTGCAAAGCGACTTCTTCATGGCTTCCTGGAAATGGAGAAAGGGCAACCTCGCCCCGGTAGCGTAGCCTACCGCGCGCAGTCCGCCGCGGTGTTGACCTAGCGCATGAAACGTCACCAGTGCTGCCGTTAGCAACCGCTCGGCGAGGAGATGGCGGTGCGCGGCAGGCTTACGCTCATGATCACGTGATGCTGTTCGCGCCGCTCGGCGTGTTCGGCGCCCGACCGCGCGACCCGAAGCGAGGCTAAGGCACGAGCTTCTTCAGCTCCGGTGTCTCGGCCTGCGGCTTCGGCACGTACGGCCTTTCGGTCGTGTCGCCCTTTGCCTGCTCGGCCTGCTCGCCCGCGGCCCGCGTGCTGCCTTTCTCGGTACCCGCGGTGGCCGACTGGACGGCGGCCTGCTTGGACGCCGTGTCCGGTGTCGCCTTCGGGTGGTGCTTCGTCGCATGCGCCTTGGTCGCCGCTTCGCCCGCCGACCGGGTATAGCCCTTTTCGGTTCCCGCGGTCGCGCTTTTCACGTTCGCCTGCGATGCGGCTCGCCGCGAGGCAGCGGCGTCCGCCGGGGCGACCTCCGTAGTCTTGGCTTCGGGGGTCTTGGCGTCGCCCGTCGGGGCAGATGTCTGTGCCAAGGCCATCGTGGCGAAAGCACCGGCGACCAGTGCGATCAAGAGCTTGCTCATTGACTTGTCCTTCGACTTCAGAACATCACCTTGGCCAGCAGCAGCCCCGTCGCGACCGCGACCGCCGTCGCGACGAGTCCCGGGATCATGAACGAGTGGTTCAGCACGTACTTGCCGATGCGCGTCGTCCCGGAGAGGTCGAAGTTGATCGCCGCGATGAGCGAGCCGTAGGTCGGGATGAAGAAGTAGCCGTTCACCGATGGGAACATCGCGATCAGGAATTGCGGCGGGATGCCCAGGGCGATCCCGAGCGGCATCAGGGCGCGCGTCGTCGCGGCCTGGCTGTACAGCAACACCGACGCGAAGAAGAGTCCGAACGCGAACGTCCACGGCGCGGCTTCGGCCCGCTGTCCGATGGCCGGCACGATGACGTCCTTGTGCGCGGCGATGAAGCTGTCGCCGAGCCAGGCGAGGCCGAAGATGCCGATGACCGCTACCACGCCCGCTTTCAGCGTCGCGGTCTTCGGAACCTCGTCCACTTTCACCTTCGTGGCGAGGAGCATGATGGCTGCGACCGCGAGCATCAGGATCTCGATCACGATGGGCATGGCGAGCGCGTTCTTTTCGCCGGGAAGCGTGCGCAGCGAGGGGAAGAACCCGAACAGCACGACGACACCCACGCCCGCGAGAAAGATCAGCGCGGACGCCTTCGCGGCCGGTTGCAGCGGCGGCCGCTCAGCCGTGGTCTTGGGCGCCGGAATTGCGCCGGCCGCAAGCCTCGCCTGGTATTCCGGATCGTCCTTCAAATCCTTGCCGACGAACATCGACACGATCGCTGCGGCGAGCACGCCGACGAGCGTCGCCGGCACGCAGATCATGAGGATCTGCGGCAGGCCCCACTGGGTGATGCCCTTCTCGGCGAACAGGCCGATCATTGCCGCCGTTGCGGCCGCGACCGGGCTCGCCGTGATCGCCTGCTGCGACGCGATGGTAGCCACCGCCATCGGACGCTCCGGGCGTATACCGCTCTGGTGCGCCGTCTCGTAGATGACAGGCAGGAGCGGATAGACGATGTGGCCGGTCCCCGCCACGAACGTGAAGCTCCACGTCGTGAGCGGTGCGACGATCGTGACGTACTTCGGATTGGCGCGGATGATGCGCTCGGCGATGCGCACCAGGAAGTCGATGCCGCCTGCCGCGTCCATCACCGACGCCGCCATGATGACGGCGAGGATGATGAGCATCACGTCCACCGGCGGCGACGTCGGGTTGACCCCGAAGAACGCCGTAAGCACCAGCAGGCCTACCGCGCCCCACAGGCCGAGGCCCACACCCGAGAATCGCGCCCCCATCCAAATGGCGGCGAGCACGACGACGAACTGCAGAATTATCGATATTGTCATGGGCGCTCCGCCGCGCCCGTTGTTCGCGTCTTCGCTACTGTTCGAACTTCGGGCTGATCAGGTTATCGAACGAAAAGACCTCGTCCCACTTCTGCTGCGTCATGAGCTTGCGCTCCTTGACCACGATGTCGTGCAGGGACTTGCCGGTCTCGTAGCCTTCGCGCGCGATTTCCGCGCACTGCTTGTAGCCGAGCGAGGGCTTGAGCAGCGTGACAATGCCGAGCGAGTTCAGCACCATGTCGCGCGAGCGCTCCGCGTTGGCGGTGATGCCGTCGATGCAGTGCACGCGCAGGCTGTCGACTGCGTTCTCCATCGCCGAGATCGACGTGAACAGCGCGAACGTGATGACGGGCTCCATCACGTTGAGCTGCAACTGCCCGGCGGACGCCGCGAGCGTGACCGTGAGGTCGAGGCCGATCACGAGGAAGCCGACCTGGTTCACGACCTCGGGCATCACCGGATTCACCTTGCCTGGCATGATCGAGCTGCCCGGCTGCATCTGCGGCAGGTTGATCTCGTTGAACCCGCAGCGCGGTCCCGAGGCGAGCAGCCGGATGTCGTTGCAGATCTTGGTGAGCTTGGACGACGTGCGCTTCAGCACGCCCGACAGCAGCACGTAGGCGCCGGTGTCGGACGTCGCCTCGATCAGGTCGCCGGCCAGGATGAACTTCATGCCCGTGATCTCGGACAGGTAGCGCGTGGCGAGTTCGGGGTACCCCGGGTGCGCGGTCACCGTAGTGCCGATCGCGGTGGCCCCCAGGTTGATCTCGTGCAGGAGCGCGCGCACCTCGGCGATGCGATGCACCTCCTCGCCGATGGTCGTGCCCCAGCCGTGGAACTCCTGCCCGAGCGACATCGGCACCGCGTCCTGCAGGTGCGTGCGGCCCATCTTCAGCACGCGCTCGAACGCCTTGCCTTTGGCGAAGAAGGCGTCGCGCAGCCGGCTCAGGGCGTCCATGTAGGCGGTGAGCCGCAGGATGAGCGCGAGCCGGAACGCCGTCGGGTACACGTCGTTGGTCGACTGCCCGAAGTTGACATGGTCGTTCGGGTTGACGTGCTGGTACTCGCCCTTCTTGTGTCCGAGCTTTTCGAGTGCGTGGTTGGCGATCACCTCGTTGGCGTTCATGTTGGTCGACGTTCCCGCGCCGCCCTGGATGAAGTCGGTGACGAAGTGGTCACGCATCTCGCCGGCGATGAGGCGGTCGCAGGCGCCGACGATCGCGTCGGCGATGCGCGGATCGAGCGTGCCGAGATCGCGGTTGGCGAGCGCGGCGGCCTTCTTCACGTACCCGAACGCCTTGACGAAGAACGGCTCCGTCGACATCGGGATGCCCGTGATGTTGAAGTTCTCCTTGCCGCGCAGGGTCTGGACGCCGTAATACGCGTCCGCGGGGATTTCCTTGGAACCCAGGAAGTCTTTCTCGATGCGGATGGACATCGCGCTCCTCCGGTTTGCGACCAATCGCGCCGGGGCCGCGGTCTTGAGCAGGCAACGCCTGCCTCGATCGCCGTCACCGACGGGATCGTCTGATTGGACGACTATAGGATCGTGCCATATCCGCGGCGTTGACCCTGGTCAAGGCCGCGATGAAAAGGACCTATCCGAAGATCCTTTGCGCTCCGAGTACGAGCAGGGCCAGGAAGGCCGCCTCGACGGCCAGGAGGGCGATGGCGCGCAGCCCCACCTTGCGCATTTCCAGCGGCGAGGTCTTCAAGCCTACGGCCGCAATGGCGACCACGAGGCAGGCCCGCGCCACCTCGTTCATCGCGTTGCCGATCGGCCTGGGAATGAGTCCCAGGCTCCCGACGACGATCAAGGCGACGAACGCGAGCAGGAACGGAGGGAGCAGCGGATCGCCCCGCTTCGTCGCTTCGCCGCGGAAACGGTGCCGCACGAGCAGCGACAGCGCCATGACTACGGGAAGGAGCATCGCGACGCGCAGCATCTTGGTCAGCACCGCGGCGTCGCCCGCCTGCGGCGACACGCTGTAGCCCGCGCCGACGACCTGCGCGACGTCGTGGATCGTGCCGCCCAGGAATACGCCCGTCTGCTGTGCATCGAGACCGGCGAGCCTCGCAAGCGCCGGATAGAAGATCATCGCGATCGTCGACAGCGCCGTCACGCCCGCGACGGTGAAGATGAGCTCGCGCTCCGACCTCTCGTCGCGCGGGAGCACGGTGGCAATCGCGATCGCGGCGGAGGCGCCGCAGATCGCGGTGGCGCCGCCGGTCAGCACGCCGAACCGGCACGACTGGCCGAAGAGCCGCGCGACCGCAAGGCCGAAGCCGATCGTGGCCAGGACGCCCGCGACCATGAGGGCGCTGTTGAACCAGCCGAGCGCACCGATTTGCTCGAAGGTGATGCGCGCGCCGAGCAGCGCCACGCCGAAGCGCAGCACGCGCCGCGCAGCGAAGTCCACGCCCGCCTTGGCGTTGCCTTCCATCGCCACGCTGTTGAGCGCCATGCCGAGCAACAGCGCGTAGAGCAGCGTCGGGCCTCCGCGATTCTCGGCGATGAACGCCGCGGCGATCGCGATGACGCACGCGAGCAGCAGGCCGGGCCAGCCGCGCTGGAAGCCGTTGCGCAGGTCCGCCGTGCGCAACGTAACGGCGCTCACGCCGCGAGCTCCTCGATGAATTCCTCGGCGCGCGTCCAGCAGCCGTAGCCGGCCGCCGGATTGAGATGGCCGACGCCGCCGAGGTCGACGAGCTTGCTGCCCCACGCGGCTGCGAGTTCCGCCACGCGCTCGTAGCGTGCGAGTGGGTCGTTCGTGCTTGCGGCGACGATGCTGCGGAACGGCAGCGGGGCGCGCGGGACCGGGAACCAGCCGTTCTGTCTCAGCGCGTCGAGGGTCGGGTACGGCGCCGGCATGGGCGTCTCCAGATCAGGCGGCGTGGCGAGCAGCGCCCCGCGGATGGGCCGCTTGTGCCGCTGCGCCCAGTGCGCGGTGATCATCACCCCGGCGCTGTGCGCGACGAGGATCACCGGGCCCCCGACCTTCTCGAGCGTGCGGTCGAGTGCTGCGACCCACGCCTCGCGCGACAGCTTGTCGTGCTGCATGCGCGGCACCGACACCGCATTCGGGAGGTTCTGCTCGAGGATCGTCTGCCAGTGCTCGGCGACGTGGTCGCGCAGGCCCGGGACGATAACGACGGCGGGAGCCTTGGCATCAGAAGGCATCGTCGGCCGCCGTCAGGACGCCCTCACCGCCGTGCACGATCGTCTCGCGCAGCCCGGGGGCTTGGGTGAGGAAATGCTCGGCGAAGTGCCGGGCCGTGGCGATCTTCATGCGCATGAACGCCGGGTCGCCTTGGCCTGCGCGCAGCCGCGAGTGCGCGATCTGCGCGCCGCGCGCGAGCTGCGCGCCCCCGAACACGATGCCGGCCAGTTCGAGGAACGGCACGGCCGCCGCGAGCGATAGCCGCGGGTCGCCGCCGGCCACGAAGTTGCCTGCTGCGACGAGCGCGTCGACGCCGGCCGACAACCGCTTGGCGATCGCGCCGAGCCCGGCTTCGCCGGTTTCGGCGAGCGCTCGGACGACGGCGCGTATCTCCGAGGCGGCGGCGGCGAGCGCCGCGCCGCCGTCGCGGGCGATCTTGCGGCCGATAAGATCGTTCGCCTGGATGCCCGTCGTGCCCTCGTAGATCGTCGTGATGCGCGCGTCGCGCTCGTATTGCGCCGCGCCCGTCTCCTCGATGAAGCCCATGCCGCCGTGGACCTGCACGCCGAGCGACGTCGTGCGCTGCGCGATCTCCGTGCTCCATCCCTTCACGATCGGGATCATGATCTCGGCGAACGCGAGCTTGCGCTTGCGCACTTCGGGATCGGGGTCGCGATGTGCATGGTCGAGCGCCGCTGCGGTGACGTAGGCCAGGGCGCGCGCGGCCTCGTTGCACGCGCGCATCGACATGAGCATGCGGCGGACGTCCGGATGGCCGATGATGCCCGACGGCGCGGCATCCTTCGCCGCGCCCGTGACACGGCCCTGCACGCGCTCGCGCGCGTAAGCGACGGCGCGCTGGTACGCCCGCTCGCCGATGCCCACGCCCTGCATGCCGACGCCGAAGCGGGCGAGGTTCATCATCACGAACATGTACTGCAGGCCGTGGTTCTCCTCGCCGACGAGGTGGCCGACCGCGCCGCCCCTGTCGCCGAACGCGAGCACCGCCGTGGGGCTCGCGTGGATGCCGAGCTTGTGCTCGAGCGACACGCAGCGCACGTCGTTGCGCGCGCCAGGCGAGCCGTCCGCGTTGACGAGGAATTTCGGCACGACGAACAGCGAGATGCCCTTCGTTCCGGGCGGCGCGTCGGGCGTGCGGGCGAGCACGAGGTGCACGATGTTATCGGTGTAATCGTGCTCGCCGTAGGTGATGAAGATCTTGTTGCCCGAGATCCTGTACGTCCCGTCGGGCTGCGGCACGGCCTTCGTGCGAACCGCCGCGAGGTCCGACCCTGCCTGCGGCTCGGTCAGGTTCATGGTGCCGGTCCACTGCCCGCTCACCATCTTTTCGAGATAAGTCTGCTTGAGCGCGTCGGAGCCGTTGCGCTCGATCGCTTCGATCGCCCCGCTCGTGAGCATGGGGCACAGCTCGAACGAGAGGTTGGAGGCGCACCACATCTCGTCGACCGCCGCCGCGACCACGTGCGGCATCCCCTGGCCGCCGAACGCGGGATCTTTCGCGAGCGCGTTCCAGCCGAGCTCGCAGAACTGCAGGTACGCGTCCTTGAAGCCGGTGGCCGTGGAGACCGTTCCGTCTTCGGCGAGCTTGGCCCCTTCGCGGTCGCCCACGACATTGAGCGGATCGAGGACGTCGCGGGCGAACTTGCCCGCCTCTTCGAGAATGGCGGCGACCGTATCTGGGGTCGCGTCCTCGTAGCCGGGAAGACGCGCGACCTCCTCGAGGCCGGCGAGCTCCGTGAGCACGAACTGCATCTCGGGCAGCGGCGCCTGGTATTGGCTCATGGCGTTCCCCCTTCAGCGCGCCGCGCCGGCGCCTTCGGCGAGGCGCGCGCGGATCACCTTTTTGTCGAGCTTGCCGACGCTCGTCTTGGGAATGGCGTCGACGAAGTACACGCGATCGGGCACGGCGTACCTGGAGATCACGCCCTTGTCGCAGAACTCCTGCACGTGCTTGCGGACCGCGCTCTCGGTCGGCTTCTCGCTTGCCTGCTTGCAGACGACGAAGCAGATCGGGCGCTCGCCCCACTTCTCGTCGGGCACGCCGATCACCGCGGCCTCCGCGACGCCAGGCATTCGCAGCACGAGGTCCTCGATGTCGAGCGAGCTCACCCATTCTCCGCCGGTCTTCACGACGTCCTTGATGCGGTCGACGATCTTCAGGTATCCCTCGCTGTCGATCACGCCGACGTCGCCGGTGTGCAGCCAGCCGCCGCGCCAGAGGTCTTCGGACTTCTCGGGCTCGTTCAAGTAACCCTGCGTGAGCCACGGCGAGCGTACGACCACCTCTCCCTGCGATGCGCCGTCGTGCGGGACGTCCTTCATGTCGGCGTCGACGATGCGCAGCTGCACGAAGGGGATCGGGCGGCCGGCGCGGCAGCGCACGGGAAGCTGCTTCTCGACGTCCCACTGCAACATGTGCGGGCGCAGGTGTGCGAGCGTGAGGATCGGGCAGGTCTCGGACATCCCGTAACCGGCGAACACGTCGATCCCGAGGTTGGCTGCGGTGCGCGCGAGCGGCAGCGGCAACGCCGACCCACCGATGATGACCTTCCAGCCCTTGAGCTGGCCGTCCTTGAGCGACGGGCAGCCCAGCATCATCGACAGGATGGTCGGCACGCAGTGCGAAAACGTCACGCCCTCGCGGGAGATCAGCGCGAGCAGCGTATCGGGCACGTAGCGGCCCGGGTAGACCTGCTTGATGCCGAGCATCGTAGCGACATAGGGCACGCCCCAGGCGTGAACGTGGAACATCGGCGTCACCGGCATGTAGACGTCGGTCTTGGTAAGCGTTGCGTGCGGCGCGTTGGCGAGCGCCTGCGCCGTGCCCAGCGTGTGCAGCACGAGCTGGCGATGGCTGTAATACACGCCCTTCGGCAGCCCGGTGGTGCCGGTCGTGTAAAACGTCGTTGCGCGGGTGTTCTCGTCGAGCGCGGGGAACTCGAACGACGGCGAGGCGGCGGCAAGCATCGACTCGTAATCCGCGGCGAACGAAAGCTTGGTCGACGGCGCGGAGGCGGCGTCGTTGATGAGCACGAGTTTCACGCCGGGACGGATCTTGTCCTCGATCGCCTCGAGGATCGGCAGGAACTCGGCGTTGACGAGAATCACGTCGTCGCGCGCGTGGTTGATCGTGTAGAGGACCTGGTCGGGGGAGATGCGCACGTTCACCGTGTGCAGCACCGCGCCCATCATCGGGATCGCGAAGAAGCCCTCGAGGTAGCGATGGCTGTCCCAGTCCATCACGGCGACGGTCGAGCCGGGTTTCACGCCGAGCGAGGCGAGCGCCGAGGCGAGGCGGCGCACGCGCTCGTCGAGCTTGGCGTAGGTGTAGCGCATACGGTCGGCGTAGACGATCTCCTGCGCGGGCGATTGCGCGACGCCGCGCGCCAGGATGTCGCGGATGAGAAGCGGCGCGTCGTGCGCGGAGGGCGTGCGCCGGATGGCGAGTTCGTTCATGGCTTGGTTGTCCTTGAAGGTTGGCGGCGACGCCCGCTCTGCGCGCCCTCGCGTGCGCGCGGCTCGCGCAGGAAGTCGTCGACGTGACGGCCGGAGGCGTCCGGCCGGGTGATGAGAAACAGATGCCCGCAGTCGAGCATCGCGACGCGCGAATCGGGGATGAGCCATGCCATGATCTGCGCGTTGACCGGCGGGACGATGGGGTCATCCTCGCCCGCCATGATGAGCGTGGGCTGGCGCAGCATCCACAGCCACGGCACGCTGGTCCAGCCGAAGGCCGCGGCGAGCTGCATGTAGTAGCCGCTCCTGCTTTCAAAGCGGATGTGCCGCATCGTGTGCTCGTGAAGCTTGTCGTCGCGCCGGAAGTCGCCGCCGTAGATCTCCCCGGCAACCCGGCGCGAGTGCTCGCGGTCGAGGTATCGGCGCGGCGTGATCATCTTCACGAGCGCGGCGGGATGTCCCGGCACCATGAGCGCGCCGGTGGCGGTGGCGGCGAGCACGAGGCGCCGGCAGCGCACAGGGTTGCGCAGCGCGAACTCCTGTGCGATGACGCCGCCCCACGACACGCCGAGGACGTCGGCGTTGCCGATACCGAGCTGGTCGAGCAGGCGCTCGGCCAGACGCGCCACGCTTCCGACGCGGTAGGGCGAAGAGGGCGTGGGCGACCCGCCCACACCCGGCACGTCGAACATCACGATGGTGCACGCGGGCAGGGCATCGACGAACGGCTGCATGAGCTCGATGTTGGCGCCGAGGCCGTTGAGCAGGAGCAGCGGCAGCCGCGACGGGTCTCCCGGGCGCACGCCGAAACGAATGCGGCGGCCGTCGACTTGCGCATGGTCGATGCGCATCGCGGCAGACGCACGCGCCCGGGCCACGGTCAGCGCTCCGTCACGTAGGCGCCCGGCGCCGCGGCGATGACGGCGTGCCGCTTGCTGCCGAGCGCGGCGGGCGCGGGCTTGCGCGTACCCGAGCGCTTGACGAGCCACGCCTGCCAATGCGGCCACCAGCTGCCTTCGTTCTTCTTCCTGCGCCCCGCGAGCCAGCCGTCGGCGGTCGCGGCGCGCGCCGGCGCGGCCACGAACCACGATCGCTTGTTGCCCGGCGGGTTGATGAGGCTCTGGATGTGACCGCCGTTGGAGAGCACGAACGTCGTGCGGCTCGCGGCGTACGTGCGCGCCGTCCGGTACACGCCTTGCCACGGCGTGATGTGGTCGGTGAGGCCGCCGACGAAGTAGGTGTCGACATCGACCTTCGAAAGGTCGACCTTGCGCTTGCGGACCGCGAGCCTGCGCGGCCGTGCCAGCGCGTTGTTCTCGAAAAGATCCAGGAAATCGGAATGCAGCCGGGCGGGCAGGCGCGTGGTGTCGTTGTTCCAGAACAGGATCTCGTTGGCGGGCGGGTCGTTGCCGAGGAGGTAGTTGTTGACGACGTAGTTCCACACCAGGTCGTTCGGCCGCATCCAGGCGAACATGCGCGCGAGGTCGGTGCCTTCCACGACGCCGCGCTTGCGCGACGCGGCCTTCGCCGCGGCGACCGTCGACTCGTTCACGAAGAGGCCGGCCGTGGTGTCGGCAAAGGAGTCCGTGTCGAGCACGCACACCGCGAGCGTGGCGCTGCGCACCGTCCGCTTGCGCGACGCGGCGAGGTAGCCGAGCCACGCGCTCAAGGTGATGCCGCCGGAACATGCGCCGAAGACGTTGATGTCGGGCGAGCCGGTGATCTCGGTCATCGCGCCGGCGGCCTCGTCGAGCGCGCCGACGTAGTCGTCGAGCCCCCAGGCCGCGTGCTCGCGGCGCGGGTTGCGCCAGCTCACCGCGAACGTCCGCAGGCCGCTCCCGAGCGCTGCGCCGACGATGCTGTTGGCGGGCGTGAGATCGAACACGTAGAACTTGTTGATCTGCGGCGGCACGATCAAGAGCGGCCGTGCGTGCACGGAAGGGGTCGTCGGCGCGTACTGGATGAGCTCCAGCATTTCGTTGCGGAACACGACGGCCCCCGCGCTCGCGGCCAAGTTCCTGCCGACCGCGTACGCGCGGACGTCGACCTGGCGCGGCAAACCGCGGCCACTCGACAAGTCCTCCACGAAATTGGCGAAGCCGCGCAGGATGCTCGCGCCGCGGGTGTCGACCAGCTTGCGCAGTGCCGCCGGGTTGCCGGCGACGAAATTGGTCGGGGCGAGCGCGTCCACCAGGAGCGAGGCGACGAAGCGGGCGCGCTCGGTGCTGCGGGCGTCCATGCGCGCGCCTTCGATGCAGCGCTCGAGTGCGCCGCCGAGCGCGACGTAGCTTTGCAAAACGCGGCGGTACACGCCGCTTTCCGCCCACGCCGGGTCGGCGAATCGGCGGTCGCCGGAGGGTGTGGCGATCTTGGACCGGCCGGCCGCGATGCGCGCCGCCTCCGCGGCAAGCTTCAAGGACTGCGAGGCGACCACACCGGGCCGACCCGACAGCCGCTTCACGAGCGTCGCCGCGGCGGCGCCCAACTCCCTGCGCCGCAGTCCGATCAGCGGATTGGCGGCAAGCGTGTGATGCGCGGCTCGCTGCGCCACGCCGCTTGTCGCGCGCGAGTTCTTCATTGCGTGCCCACGAGCATGGCCAGCGCCTCGGCGATGAGCGCCGGCTTGTCCTCGCCCTCGATCTCGATCGTATTGCGCATGCCGACGAGGACGCGTCCGCCCTTCTTGGGCTCGGCGGCGGTCAGAACGACCCGGTTGCGGATGCGCGCCCCGGCGCGCACGGGTGTGAGGAAGCGCACCTTGTCGAGGCCGTAATTGAGCCCGGCCGAGGCGTCGGGAGGGATGATCCCGACCTCCATCGCGAGTGGCGCGGCGAGCGAGAGCACGAGGTAGCCGTGCGCGATCGTGCCGCCGAACGGGCTGTCGCGCTTGGCGCGCTCGACGTCGACGTGGATCCACTGCCGGTCGCCCGTGCAGTCGGCGAACTCGTCGATCTTGGGCTGGTCGACGGTCATCCAGCCCGAGACGCCGATCTCGCGATCGACGAAGTGGGCGAGCGTGGCCATGCGGTAGTCGGCGTGCGCCATCGGCGGACCTCGTCAGGCGGGTGTGGCGTGCGAGGAGGCCACGGGCGCCACCCGGCGCCTGCGCACGACCTCGGTGGGCAGCAGGAAATGCGACAGCGCCGGGATGAGGACGAGCGCGCCGATCATGTTCCACAGAAACATGAAGGTGAGCAGGATCCCCATGTCGGCCTGGAACTTGATCGGCGAGAACGCCCAGGTGATCACTCCCGCGGCGAGCGTGATGCCGACGAGCGCCACGACCTTGCCCGTGAACTGCACCGCGTTCTTGTACGCCTCCGTGAGCGGCACGCCGCGACGCTGCTGCGCGAGCTGCACCGACAGCAGGTACAGCGCGTAGTCGACGCCGATGCCCACGCCGAGCGCGATCACGGGAAGGGTGGCGACCTTCACCCCCATGCCGAGCATCACCATCAGGGCTTCGCACAGGATCGACGTGATGGCGAGCGGCACCACCGCCACGACCACCGCGCGCCAGCTCCTGAACGTGACGAAGCACAGCACGATCACCGCTGCGTACACGTAGAGCAGCATCGTGCGGTTTGCCTGCTTCACGACGATGTTGGTCGCCGCTTCGATCCCGGCCGTGCCCGCCGCGAGCAGGAACTTGCGGTCCTTGTCGTCGTGCTGCTCGGCGAACGCGAGCGCCGCGTCGACCACGCGGTCGAGGGTCTCCGCCTTGTGGTCGGACAGGTACGCGATGACCGGCATCACCGAGCACTCGATGTTGAACAGGTCGGGGTTGTTGACCGACGTCTGCTGGCCCGCGAAGTTGAGCACGTCCTGGTTGCGGTTGAGGGTGAGCCACTTGGGGCTGCCCTCGAACGAGCCGGCGGTGATCTGCCGCACCGAGTCGGCGAGCGACACGGTCGTCTGCACGCCCGGCACCTGGCGCAGCGCCCAGGCGAGGCGGTCGGCCTCGATCAGGGTCTCGTACTTCAGGCAGCCGTCGCGCTCGGTCTTCACGATCACCGCGAACTGGTCGGACGACAGCGCGTAGTGGCCCGTGATGTAGGCGTTGTCGAGGTTGTAGCGGGAGTCGCGGCGAAGCTCCGGCGCGCCCGGGTCGAGGTCGCCGATCGAAAGCTGCGTGCTCACGGCGAAGCCGGCCGCCGCCAGCACGGCCGATACCGCGATCGCGCCTATGGCCCAGCGGCGCGTGGTGAAGCGGTCGAGGAACAGCCAGATCCTTCCCAAGCCGCGTCCGCGCGTCTCCTCGCGCTCTTCCTTCAGGCTGCGCTCCGCCGCCTTGGCGCTGACGCCCGTGTAGGACAGCAGAACCGGGAGGAGCAGGAGGTTGGTGAAGATCAGCACGGCAACGCCGATGCTGGCCGTGATCGCGAGCTCCTTGATCACCGGGATGTCGATCACCATCAGCACGGCGAAGCCGACGGCGTCGGCGAGCAGCGCGGTGAGACCCGCGAGGAACAGCCGCCGGAAGGTGTAGCGCGCGGCAACCAGCTTGTGCGTGCCGCGGCCGATGTCCTGCATGATGCCGTTCATCTTCTGCGCGCCGTGCGACACGCCGATCGCGAACACCAGGAACGGCACGAGGATGCTGAACGGGTCGAGCTCGAAGCCGAACAGCGCGACCAGACCCAGCTGCCACACCACCGCGACGAGCGAGCAGGCGATGACCAGCGCCGTGCTGCGGATGCAGCGCGTGTAGGCGTAGATGATCGCGGTCGCGATCAGCGCCGCGGCGGCGAAGAACATCATCACCTTGATCAGGCCGTCGATGAGCTCGCCGATAAGCTTGGCGAAGCCGATCACATGCACCTTGACCCTGGCCGGCGCCTTCGCGGCGACGGCGTCGACGGCGCGCGCGAGCTCGTACTTCTCGCGGATCTTCTCCTCGAGCACCTTGGACAATCCGTGGTAGTCGATGCGCTTGCCGGTGCCCGGTTCCTTGTCCAGGAGCGGCACGAAGATCATCGTCGACTTCATGTCGTTGGCGACCAGGCTGCCGAGGATCCCCGCGCGCGCCACGTTCTGCTTCAACTGCTCCATGCTCGCCGGGCTGCCGTCGTAGGAGGGCGGCATCACCGGGCCGCCGCGGAAGCCTTCCTCCGTGACCTCGGTCCAGCGCACGGCCGGCATCCACAGCGACTTCACCCACGCGCGGTCCACACCGGGCGTCACGGCGAGCTCGTCGTTGATCTGCTTCAGCGCTTCGAGGTACTCGGGGTCGAAGATGTCGCCGTTGGGGTTTTCCACCACCACGCGCACCGCGTTGCCCAGGCCGCGCAGGTCCTTCTGGTAGGTGAGGTAGTTCTTGATGTACGGCTGGCTCTGCGGAATCATCTTCTCGAAGCTCGCGTTGAGCACGAGCCTCGTGGCCGCGAAGTAGCCGAGCGCGAGCGTCACGATCGCGCAGACGACGAGCATCGCCATGCGATTGTTGAAGACGAGGCGCTCGAGAATATTGCCGGAATTGCGGTCGAAATCCGCGAGGTCGCGGACGACGGGCATTTGATCGAGGTTGTCGGTGGCGGCGGCCATTGAGAGTGCTCCTTATCGCGGCGCAGGGGTGACGACGGCAACGCCGCGCATGCCGGCGAGCGCGAGCCGGCCTTCGCCCGCGTCGCCCATGTTGGCGAGCACGGTCGGATTGGAGGTGGGAATGGCCTGCCACGTGCGTCCGCCGTCCGCCGACATGGCCAGGCGTCCACCGGCGTCGGCCAGCGCGAGGCGGCTGTCGGGCAGCGCCACGCCGCCCACGATCGTCGCGGGCAGCCCGGCGTTCACTTTCATCCACGTCTCGCCGCCGTCTCCGCTGCGATAGACGTTGCCGCGCAGGCCGAAGGCGACCACCGAGGTGGCGTCGCCCACGATGCCGAAAAAGCTTCCGTTGTATCCGGTGTTGAGCGCGCGGAAGCGCTGGGCGGCGTTGTCGAGCTTCATCACGAGGCCCGCTTCGCCGGCGACGAACAGCCCGCCCGCGGCCGGACGGATCGCGTAGAGGTTCAGGTACTTCGGGTTGTCGGTGCGGTCGAACCACGGCGTCCACGTCGCGCCGCCGTCTTCCGTCCTGAAGATGAGGTTGTAGGCACCGACGACGAAGCCGTTCTTTTCGTCGGCGAACCACACGTCGAGGAACGGCTTGTCGGGTCCTTGTTCGACGTAGCGCTTTGCTTCGGCGAGATGTGCCTTGAGCGTCTCGGAGGACGGCTGCGAGGCCGCCTTGCGCTCCAGGTCGGCGGCGAGCGCCGCGTTGGCGCGCTTGCCGTCGAATTGCAGCGCCCACGTGGCGCCGCCGTCCTTGGTGGCGAGGATGACGCCCTCGTGGCCGACCGCCCAGCCCGTCCTCTCGTTGACGAAGAACACGGCGGTGAGGTCGGAGCTCACGGGCACGGGCGACTGCTGCCAAGTGGCACCGTTGTCTTTCGAGACCACGATGTGGCCGCGCTGCCCGACGGCGACCAGGCTCGTTCCGGCGCGCGCCACGGACAGGAGCGGGCTCCTGCTCGCGAGCGGCGACATCTGCGCGGGCTGCGCGAGCACGTCGGTGAAGCCGGCAGCCTGTGCCGGCAGGACTGCCGCGGCGAGGGAGAGTAGAACGGCGCGAATGATCATGGTCGTCATGTCGGTCGAGTAGGGTCCCGGCCCGGCGCGGACCCCGGACCTCGCGCGGCATCGCGCGAAGCCCGGAGTGTCACCTGCGAGGGTGCGGGCGCCCTCCCCCACAGCGGGGGGTATGAGGGTGGGATCAGCGGATGCCGGACCCCGCGAGCGATTCCGACGCCCATTGCAGCTCGGGCAGCGGGTCCACGTAGCGCATGCCGTCCGAGACCCCGGCGGTCCCCACGAGCGAGTACGAACCCGAGGAGAAATCGTAGAACACGTAGCAGTCGACGTTGACCGCGTTGACGTCGTAGCTGAACGTCATGTTGTCGAACGTGGACCGGTAAAGCTGGCCCTTCGCGTCGTACTGGTCGGCCATGAGCGCCACCCAGCTATCCTCGTCGAGATAGAACACGCGCTTGTTGTAGAGGTCGCGCTGGCCCGGCTTGAGCGTGCCTTCGACCACCCATACGCGGTGCAGCTCCCAACGCATGAAGTCGGGGTTGATGTGGTTGGGCGTGAGCGCAGGCTTGAGATCCTTCGAGTACATGAGCTTGTAGCCGTTGTACGGAACGATCATCTCCTTCTTGCCCACGAGCTTCCAGTCGAAGCGGTCCATGGCGCCGTTGAACACGAAGGCGTCGGAGTACGTCGACGTGCCCGCGGTGCCCGCGTTCGGCGTGTCGTACGACAGGTCGGGCGCGAGCTTTACGCGGCGCTGTCCCGGCAGGTACTGCCAGGCGCGGCGGCCTTGCACGATCGGGTTCACGGAGTCCCAGACCATGAGGGCCTCGCCCGCACGGCGCGCGGGGCCGGTGTAATAGACCTTGATCTTCCAGAACGGGTCGCTCTCCTTGGCTGCGACATCGGCTCGCTTGGGGTCGAACAGCGGGAACTCGTTGGTCAACGTGCCCGCGGTGGCCAGTGTGGCCACGCCCGCGGAATCGACGTTCCAGTTCTCGTACTTCACGACGTAGGCGTTGCCGGGAAAGCGCATGAGGTGGTTCCACATCGCTTCGGTACCGCTCTTCGGGATCGGGAACGGATAGCCGGGCAGCGCGCCTTCCACGCCAAGCCCGCCGTTGACGCTCTTCGCGCCCGTCGCATTCTTCGCGGTGTTGGCGAGCACCTTCGAGGGCAATGCGACCACGCGCCGCGTGGGATACACGTCGAGGCGCATCGTGGGATAGCGCTTGAGCAGCTCCTTCGTGCCCTCCGACAGCTTGTCGGCGTACTGCGCCGCGTTCTTGCTGTCGATGACGAGGCGGGGCTTCTCGCCCTCGAACGGCGACGGCCGGATGCCGCTGCCCTTCTTGTACGCGGCCGGGGCTTCCTTGAGCCCGCCCGTATATTCGGGAATGGTGCCTTCCTTGTTGCCGGCCTTCTCGGCGCCGACCGCGGTGAGCGTGGTGCCGAGCTGCTTCGCCTCCTCGGCGGACACCGCCGCGAACGCGCTTCCAGTCAATGATGCGATGGCCAGGGCCATCAGGGTC
>DATJXV010000050.1:0-6330 GCA_035499955.1 Casimicrobiaceae bacterium | reverse complement strand
TCCGCCTACTATGTCCTGCTGGGCGCAAGTTTCACGTTGACCGAGGTCGGCACATCGACGCTCACCACACCCCTCGGCACGGTTTCGTGCAAATTCAGCGCGACGGGCACCGGTAGTGTCCGGTACCCATTTACCGCGAATTCCAGCTTGACCGTGGACTCTCGGGATCCCCGCCACTACGAGTTGACCTTCATCGACGTCCAACAGCAGATTCCGCTCACCTTCAGGCAGGTTTGCGATCGCCCCGGCTACACGTTTCCGGCGCCCCCGATGCCGCTGAGCTTGCTGGGCCTGACGGGTACGGTCACGCCGGTGCTGGACGAGATCTCGGATGACATTCCGACGATGAGCGGCCCACTCCCCGGCGGCAGCTATTCGATCAGCGGCAAGTATGACTTCGTCGGGGGAGAAGAGTGCGACCCGCAGCAGAACCCGATATGCCTGCCGCCCGGACCCTAAAGAGCTCGCGCGCGCCTTCGAAAGCACCGCCTCGCGGCGAGGCGGCGCCGATGGCCGCGATCGTTGCGGATTGATCGCTCCCGACAGACCGCTTGATCGCGCAATTGCCGTCGGAATTCCCATCCGGCGAGCGACCTACCGCTTGGGCGCCGGCGGATCCTTCCGGCACGCGAGGAGAGCGTCGAAATCGGTCGTCCGCGACCACACCCCGCCGAATCTGCGCTGCGCCTGGTTCTGCCACGGCAGGTAGGAAGTGTCGCTCGAGAATTCCATGCACCACCACGCGGCGCCGGCCTTCACGAGCTCGAGGTTCACGTCGAGCTCGCCGCGGTAGACGTGGGCGAAGATGCGCTGCGCGCCCTCCTCCCCCGTGACCACGACGCGCACGTCGTATCGCTCGATCATGTTGGCGAGAAGCTGCTTGGAGGACGGGGCGTAGTAGGCGCTTCCGCGCGGCGCGCCGATGTCGGACAAGCGCACGACGACCGCCCCTTTGTCGGCCTGCATCTGGAAGGTATCGCCGCTGTCGACAGCCGTCACGCGGCCGTTGAGTTCCGCCGCGCCGGCCAAGGCGAGAATCAGCGCCGCGGGCAGCGCAACGACGACGTGCGCGCTCAGCCCGCCCACGCCGTCGTCTTTGCGGCGGAATCGACGATGCGCTTCGCTGGCTGGTACAGGTGCGGCATGAGCATCTGCTCCGGTCGGTGGTAGGGCCTGCGAATCCCGACGAGTTGCCGCAGCGAGAATACCGGATCGCGCCGCCAATGGGTTGGGCCGCGGCGTTTTGGTGCGATACTTCCGCGCCGGCTTGCTTTGGACCATGGACCCGCCCCGCTTCGTGCTGAAGACGACGCCGCCGCGCGCGCACCGCATGGCGATCGTTCGCCCGCGCCTGGACCGGCTGTGGTCCGACATCCACGAGCGCGCGCTGATCGAGATCCGCGCGCCCGGCGGCTTCGGCAAGTCGACGCTGCTCGTGCAGTGGCGGCGGCGCTGGCTCGAGCGCGGCGCGCTCGTCGCCTGGGTCACGCTGGACGAGGAGGACACGCCCGACCGCTTCGCCGGCGCACTGGCGCTCGCCATGCGGACCGCGAGCGGGCGGAGCGAATTCGACCGCATCGCCTCGGAGCTCGCCGGCGACCCCCGCCGCGCGCTCGACGCGCTCACGGCGATCTTGTCGGAGATCGCGAACCTCGCCACACCGACTGTCGTCATGCTCGACGACGGCGAACGGCTGCCGCGCGAGACGACGGAGTCGGCGCTGTCCTACCTCGTCATGAACGCGCCCGCGAACCTGACGGTCGTCCTGGGATCGCGCATGCCGCTCGATCTTCCGACCACGGAGCTTGCCGCGCAGGGCCAGTGCGCGCTCGTCTCGGTGGAAGATCTTCGGCTCGACCTCGACGAGTCGATCTCGCTCCTTTCGAGGCGTTTTGGCAAGCGAATGGAGCTCGACGATTGCGTACGTCTGCACGAGATGACCGAAGGCTGGCCGATCGGGCTGCAGCTGGCGGCGGCCGCGATCGAGCGCGCGCCGCACTATCACCTCGCGATCCAGTCGCTGTCGGCGCGTCACGGTGATCTCGAGCGCTATTTCATCGAGTCTTTGCTCGATCGCCTTCCGGCGCCCGTGACGCAGTTCCTGACGCGCATCGCGATCCTCGATCCGCTGTCGCCGGAGCTGTGCGAGGCCACGACGGGCGCCGAGTCCGCGCGCGCGTGGCTCGACCAGGTCATGGCGGACACCCCCATCCTCACCGTCGCGGAGCTGCGCGGCTGGATGCGCCTGCACGCGCTGGCGCGCGACTTCCTGATGAGCCGCTTCGAGATGCTTCCCGCGCAAGAGCGCGCGGCGCTGCATCGGCGCGCGGCGACGTGGCTCGCCGACAACGGCTACGTTGCCGAAGCGGTCCGGCACGCATCCGACGCGGGAGACGGCCCGACCGCGCAGAAGTATGCCGCGCAGAGCCTATGGACGCTCGGGACGGCGGGCCGCGTCGCCGAGGCGAGGCAGGCCATCGAGCAGCTCACGCCGCAGACACTGGCAGGTAACGCCGAGCTACGGCTCGTCGCGGCGTGGATTACCGCCTTTTCCGAGGATGTCGAGCAGGCGCGGCCGGTCGCGTTCGAGGCGCTGGCCGATCCCGGCTCGTCGCCCAGAGTGGCTTTCATCGCGGCGCTCGTGGCGGGCGCGATCGAGGCATGCACCGACCGCCTGGGCTCGATCCCGCCGATCTTCGCGCGATGGCCGAAGTTTCCGGTCGAGTTCGACGACCCCGTGTACCGCGTCGCGTACGCGAACACGCTCGCGCTGGTCGAGTTGCGCGAAGGCGACACGCGGCGCGCGCACGAGCTCGACGCGCAAAGCCCCGCCGCCACCGCCAATCGCTCGCTGCTGCTGGCCTTCGCCATGGCGCGGGTGTTCTCCGGGCTCGCTTATCTGAACGAGGCCGATCCGCAGCGCGCGGAGGCGCTCCTCCAGCCCGCGCTGACGCATGCGGAACGCACGCAGGGGCGGCGCAGCATCGTCGCGAGCCTGCACGCGGCATGCCTCGCGGCCGCGCTCTTCGAGCGCAACGAGCTCGCGCGCGCGGAGGCGATGCTCGCCCACCGGATGGATGTCGTCGAGCGGTTCGTCTTCCCGGACTGCATCCTGCTCGGATCGCAGACGCTCGCGCGGCTCGCCGTCGCCCAAGGCGACGAGCGCCGCGCGCTTGCCGTGCTCGACAGCCTGCAGGAGCTCGGCCGAACCCGCGACATACCGCGCTTCGTGCTCGTGAGCGTGTCGATGCGCCTCGAGCTGCACGCGAGAAAGGGACACGCCGAAACCGCCGCCGCCTTGCTGCCGGAGCTCGAGGCGCTCGCCGCCACGTTCGAGTACCCCGAGTACCAGCCGTTCCTGGCCGAATACCGCGTCCGCCGAGCGCTCGCGCGGGCCTACGTCGCGCTCGCCAACTTCGACGCCGAGGGCGCGGAGGCCGAGCTCGCTGTGGCGGCGGACATCGCCGCCGCGACGAAGCGCAACCGCGATGCGATGACGGTGCAGGTGCTGCGCGCGGTGGCCGCGCATCGGCGCAAATCGCCGCGCGCGCTCCCGCTTCTGTCCGAAGCCCTGAGCCTCGCCGAGATTCGCGGCTGCCTGCGCGTGGCCGAAGACGCTCACCCGGAAGCGGCCGCGATGCGAAGCGAGATGGCGTCGCACGGCGCCGCCAAGCCGGCGCCCGTTGCGGCCGCAACGCAATCCATCGCGCGCGCATCCGCGCAAAGGACCGGCGGCGCCGCGGGCGGCCTGCTCACGCCGAAGGAGGCCGAAGTGCTGCGGCTGCTCGCCGGCGGCCACTCGAACAAGCACATCGCCAAGACCATGGACATCAGCGACGAGACGGTGAAGTGGCACTTGAAGAACCTCTTCGGGAAGCTCTCAGCGGGGACGCGCCGGCACGCGGTCGACCGCGCGCGGATGATGGGGCTGATCGTCGAAGAGACCGCGGCTTAGGCGCTCGTCCGACCCGTGCCGCACGCGGCGATCACGAGATCGGCCAGCGTTCTCGCATCGTCTTCCTGCATGAAGTGCCCCCCGCGCAGCGTCACGTGGCGCTGGGCCTTGGCCCCCGGCACGCGTTCGAGGAAGAAGCGATCGAGCCCGTGCGTGATCGGATCGCCGTCGCTGTAGCAGCAGATGAACGGCTTCTCCCAGCGCTCGAGCACGCGCCAGGCCTCGCGGTTCGCGTCGCTCGCCGGATCGTCGGGCGTGATCGGAACGAGTGCCGGGTAGACGCGCGCGGCGGCCTTGTAAGCGGCGGTGGGAAACGGCGCATCGTACGCGGCCCGCTCTGCGGCGGTCAGCGCGCGCCTCGTGCCGGCCTGGACGATCTTCCCGATCGGAAACCACGGACTCCACCGCGCGAACGCCCGCCACAGCTTGAAGGCGTTCGAGACGGCGCCGTCGCCCGTGGGCAGACCCCCATTGCCCAGGATGATTCGCGCGAAGCGCTCCGGCATCTCGGTGGCCGCGCGCAAGCCGATGAGCGAGCCCCAATCCTGGCAGACGAGCGTGATGTCCCGCAAGTCGAGGGCCTCGACCCAATGCCGAATCCACGCCACCTGGCCTGCGTAGGTGTAGGCGCTGCGCTCCGCGGGCTTGTCGGATTTGCCGAAGCCGACGAGATCGGGTGCGAGAACGCGATGGCCCGCGGCGGCGACGGGCGGGATCACGTGGCGATACAGGTACGACCACGTCGGCTCGCCGTGCAGCATCAGGACGGGCGCGGCCTCCCGCGGCCCTACGTCCACGTAGTGAAGGCGCAGCTCGCTCGTGACCTGGTGGTAGTTCGGCGCGAACGCGTAGTCGGCCAGCGCCGCGAAGCGCGCGTCGGGAGTGCGCAGGATGTTCACGATGCAGGACATTCTATATTCGCGGGCCACTCGACCGGGCATTAGAAAAATCCCCGGGCGAAACTGCATCGCGCCGGGGGTTCAAGGAGAGACTTCTTCGCGGCGGATCGCGCCGCCGCTTTTCTTGTTTAGCGAACGCCAGAGCCGGCGAGCGCCTCCGACGACCAGAACGTCTCGGGCTTCGGCTCGGTGAGGTAGCGCACGCCGAAGTAGCCCCCCGGAAGCGCCGAGATGTTGTACATCCCGCTGCTGAAGTCGTACGACGCCAGCGTGTCGATCCAGGGCGCCATCGCATCGTAACTCTGCGACTGGTGCGCGAAGGTCGCGCGATACAGCTGGCCGCGGCCATCGTACTCGTCGGAGGCGAGCGCCGCCCACGTGTCCTCGTCGATGTAGAACACGCGCTTGCTGTAGATGTGGCGCTTGTCGCCCTTGAGCGTAGCTTCCACGACCCACACGCGGTGCAGTTCCCAGCGCACGAGATCCGGGTTGACGTGGTTGGGCTTGGTGACGTCGGCCGTCGACTTGGCGTAGGTCACGCGGTAGTTGCTGTACGGGACGTACATCTCCTTCTTCCCGATGAGCTTGAAGTCGAAGCGGTCCATGGCGCCGTTGAACACGGAGGCGTCGTCGTAGGTCGACGCCCCGGCGGTGCCCGGGTTCGGCGTGTCGTAGGCGATGTCCGGCGCGAGCTTCACGCGGCGCTGTCCCGGCAGGTACTGCCAGGCGCGGCGCCCCTGCTTGAGCGGGGCGAGCGAGTCCCAAACGAGGAGCGCCTCGCCGTTGCGGCGCGCGGGCCCGAGGTACTGCAGGCGCACGAGCCAGAACGGATCGGCCGTGTTGATCGGCGCCGTCTTCTTGCCGTCGTAGATCGGCCACTCGTACGTGGCGTCGCCGGACGTGGCGAGCGAGGCCACGCCCGCGCTGTCGACGTTGACGCTGTCGTATTTCGTATTGAAGCCGAGCCCCTTGTAGGTCATGAGATGGTTCCACATCACCTCGTTGCCGGTCTTCGGGATCGGGAACGGGTAGCCCGCAACCGCGTTCTCGAGCGTGACGCCGCCGTCGCCCGTCTTCGCGTTGGTCGCGTTCTTCATCGTGTTGTCGAGCACGAACTTCGGCACTGCCGCCGTGCGGTGCGTCGGGTAGACGTCCACGCGCATGGTCGGGTAGCGCTTGAGCAGCTCCTTCGTGCCTTCGGTCAGCTTGTCGGCGTGCTGCGCGGTGTTCTTGCCGTCGATGGAAAGGCGCGGCTTCTCGCTCGCGAACGGATCCGGGCGGATGCCGGAGCCGGCCTGGAAGCCCGCCGGGGGCGTGGCGAGGCCGCCGGTGTACTCGGGAATGGTGCCTTCCTTGTTGCCGGCCTTCTCGGCGCCGACCGCGGTGAGCGTGGTGCCGAGCTGCTTCGCCTCCTCGGCGGACACCGCCGCGAACGCGCTTCCAGTCAATGATGCGATGGCCAGGGCCATCAGGGTC
>DATJXV010000049.1:0-39102 GCA_035499955.1 Casimicrobiaceae bacterium | reverse complement strand
ACATGGCCAAGGGTAAATTCGAACGTACGAAGCCGCACGTGAACGTGGGCACGATTGGGCACGTGGACCACGGCAAGACGACGCTGACGGCGGCGATGACGCTGGTGCTGTCGAAGCTGTTTGGAGGGGAGGCGAAGGCGTACGACCAGATCGACAATGCGCCGGAGGAGAAGGCGCGGGGGATCACGATCAACACGGCGCACGTGGAGTACGAGACGAAGATGCGGCACTACGCGCACGTGGACTGTCCTGGGCACGCGGACTACATCAAGAACATGATCACGGGAGCCGCGCAGATGGACGGGGCGATTCTGGTGGTCAGTGCGGCGGACGGGCCGATGCCGCAGACGCGGGAGCACATTTTATTGGCGCGCCAGGTAGGGGTGCCGTACATCATTGTGTACATGAACAAGGCGGACATGGTCGACGACAAGGAGCTGCTGGAGCTTGTCGAGATGGAAGTGCGGGAGTTGCTGAGCAAGTACCAGTTTCCTGGGGAGAAGACGCCGATCGTGATTGGGTCGGCGAAGATGGCGCTGGAAGGGGACAAGGGGGAGATGGGGGAGGGGTCGATACTGAAGCTGGCCGATGCGCTGGACAGCTACATTCCGGAGCCCAAGCGAGCGATTGACGGGCCGTTTCTGATGCCGGTGGAGGACGTGTTCAGCATCAGTGGGCGTGGCACGGTGGTGACCGGTCGGGTGGAGCGCGGGGTGGTGAAGGTGGGCGACGCGCTGGAGATTGTGGGGTTGAAGCCGACGCTTTCGACGGTGTGCACTGGGGTGGAGATGTTTCGCAAGCTGCTGGACCAGGGGCAGGCTGGGGACAACGTTGGGGTGCTTTTGCGGGGGACGAAGCGGGAGGAGGTGGAGCGTGGTCAGGTGCTGGCGAAGCCGGGGTCGATCACGCCGCACACGAAGTTTTCCTGCGAGGTGTACGTGCTGAGCAAGGAGGAGGGGGGTCGGCACACGCCGTTTTTTCCTGGGTACCGGCCGCAATTTTATTTTCGGACGACGGACGTGACGGGGAGCTGCGAGCTGCCGGCGGGGACGGAGATGGTGATGCCTGGGGACAACATTGGGATGACGGTGACGCTGATCCAGCCGATAGCGATGGAAGAGGGGCTGCGGTTTGCGATCCGCGAGGGCGGGCGCACGGTCGGCGCCGGTGTCGTCGCGAAAATCATCGAGTAAATCATGAATAACCAACGCATCCGTATTCGTCTCAAGGCGTTCGACTACAAGCTGATCGACCAGTCGGCGCTCGAGATCGTCGAGACGGCCAAGCGCTCGGGCGCCGTCGTCAAGGGTCCCGTGCCGCTGCCGACCAAGATCGAGCGCTACGACATCCTGCGCTCGCCGCACGTCAACAAGACGTCGCGCGACCAGTTCGAGATCCGCACGCACCTTCGCTTGATGGACATCATCGACCCGACCGACAAGACGGTCGACCAGCTGATGAAGCTCGATCTTCCGGCCGGCGTCGACGTAGAGATCAAACTGCAGTAATTCGTCGGCGCAAAGCGGAAACCTACTTTGCGCCGGTAAGAGTCACCGCGAAAAGCTCGGGAGCGGCCCTTCGCTTTTGGTGTAGCTAGAGCAGGAAAGAACGAGAGTGGTTCGCAGCAAGCCGGCCAATTGCAGCCGGCACTCCGGGCGACCGGGGCAACGATAAAGAGAGGTTTCGTTATGTCACTCGGATTAGTGGGTCGCAAGGTGGGCATGACCCGCGTCTTCGCCGACGATGGCACGGCCATCCCGGTGACGGTCCTCGACGTCGCGGGCAACCGGGTCACGCAGGTAAAGACGCCGGACAACGACGGCTACGCCGCCGTGCAGGTGACGTGGGGCAAGCGCCGCGCTTCGCGCGTGACCAAGCCGCAGGCCGGTCATCTCGCCAAGGCGGGGGTGGAAGCGGGCGTCGTGCTGAAGGAGTTCAAGGTCTCCGCCGAGGACCTTTCCAAGTTCAAGGCGGGCGACACCATCGGTGTGGACACGTTCGCCGTCGGCCAGCTCGTCGACGTGACCGGCACGACCAAGGGCCGCGGGTTTTCCGGCGTCATCAGGCGCCACAACTTCAGCTCCAACCGCGCCTCGCACGGCAACTCGCGCTCGCACAACACGCCGGGCTCGATCTCGATGGCGCAGGACCCGGGCCGCGTGTTCCCGGGCAAGCGCATGGCGGGTCAATACGGCAACGTGACGCGCACGACGCAACTGCTCAAGGTCGTGCGGGTAGACGCCGAACGCGGGCTCATCCTCGTCAAGGGCTGCGTGCCCGGCGCGGACGGCGGCCACATCGTCGTGCTGCCGTCGTCGAAGACGCCGGCGAAGAAGGGAGCCTAGCCATGGACCTCAAGCTCCTTTCCGGCAACGGCCAGAAGAACGAAACGGTTTCGGCGTCCGATGCGCTCTTCGGCCGCGATTACAACGAAGCGCTGATCCACCAGGTCGTGGTCGCCTACCAGGCGAACGCGCGGCAGGGCACGCGCGCGCAGAAGGGCCGCAGCGACATCAACAAGTCGCACAAGAAGCCGTGGGCGCAGAAGGGCACCGGCCGCGCCCGTGCCGGCCAGGCGAACAGCCCGCTGTGGCGCGGCGGCGGCAAGATCTTCCCGTCCTCGCCCGACGAGAACTTCTCGCACAAGGTGAACAGAAAGATGTATCGCGCGGGCTTGGCGTCGATTTTGTCGCAGCTCGTGCGCGAGGATCGTCTGGCGGTCATCGAGCCGCTCGCGCTCGACTCGCCCAAGACCAAGCAGTTCGTGCAGAAGATCAAGGCGTTCGGCCTGACGGGTACCGTGCTCGTGGTCACCGACAAGCTCGACAGCAACACGTTGCTCTCGTCGCGCAACCTCCCGGATGTCCTCGTGCTCGAGACGCGAGAGGTCGATCCCGTGAGTCTCGTGCGCTTCAACAACGTGCTGGTGACGCGCGGTGCGGTCGCCCAACTGGAAGAGGCCCTGGGATGAATGCGCCGAACGCCAACGTGAAGAAGTACAGCAACGAGCGCCTGATGACGCTGCTCCTCGCGCCGGTGGTGTCCGAGAAAGGCACGTTCATCGCCGACAAGCACGAGCAGGTGATCTTCCGCGTGCTGCAGGACGCGACCAAGCCCGAGATCAAGGCCGCGGTCGAGCTCATGTTCAAGGTGCAAGTCGAGAGCGTCCAGGTGAGCAACGTCAAGGGCAAGGAAAAGCGCTTCGGGCGCTTCATCGGCCGCCGGCGC
The DNA here is from genome assembly GCA_035499955.1 of Casimicrobiaceae bacterium. Lineage (GTDB taxonomy): Bacteria > Pseudomonadota > Gammaproteobacteria > Burkholderiales > Casimicrobiaceae > VBCG01. Next base: position 35,874 of record DATJXV010000049.1, on the reverse strand, counting down.
AACTGGAAGAAGGCGTACGTGTGCCTGAAGCCGGGCCAGGAAATCAACTTCGCGGCAGAGGCCTAACACCATGGCACTGATCAAAGTCAAACCGACATCGGCGGGCCGCCGCGCGCTCGTCAAGGTCGTCAATCCCGACCTGCACAAGGGTGCGCCGGTCGCGTCGCTGGTCGAGCCACAGAAGCGCGGCTCGGGGCGCAACAACAACGGCCATATCACCACGCGGCACAAGGGCGGCGGCCACAAGCACCACTACCGGATTGTCGATTTCCGCCGCAACAAGGACGGCATTCCCGCCAAGGTGGAGCGCCTCGAATACGACCCGAACCGCAGCGCGAACATCGCGCTCCTGCTCTACGCGGACGGCGAGCGGCGTTACATCATCGCGCCGCGGGGCGTGGCGGTCGGAACCGAGCTCATGTCGGGCATCGACGCGGGAATCAAGCCGGGCAACAGCCTGCCGCTTCGCAACATCCCGGTCGGCACGACGGTTCACTGCGTCGAGATGCAGCCGGGCAAGGGCGCGCAGATCGCGCGCTCGGCGGGCGCCTCGGTGCAGCTCCTCGCGCGCGAAGGCATCTATGCGCAGCTTCGCCTGCGCTCGGGCGAGATCCGCAAGGTGCACGTCGACTGCCGCGCCGTGATCGGCGAGGTCGGCAACGAGGAGCACAACCTGCGCTCGATCGGCAAGGCGGGTGCGCAGCGCTGGCGCGGCATCCGCCCGACAGTGCGCGGCATCGCGATGAACCCGGTCGACCACCCCATGGGCGGCCGCACCAACGGCGGCGGCGGGCGTCACCACCCGATGTCGCCGTGGGGCACGCCGGCCAAGGGCTACAAGACGCGCAAGAACAAGCGGACCGACACGATGATCGTGCGCCGCCGCCACGCGACGAAGGGATAAGACAAGATGGCACGCTCAATCAAGAAAGGCCCGTTCGTCGACGGCCATCTCATGGCCAAGGTCGAGAAGGCGCGCGCGGTCAACGACAAGAAGCCGATCAAGACCTGGTCGCGTCGCAGCACGATCACGCCCGACTTCGTGGGCCTGACCGTCGCCGTCCACAACGGCAAGGCGCACATCCCGGTCTACGTCTCGGAGAACATGGTCGGCCACAAGCTCGGCGAGTTCGCGCTCACCCGTACCTTCAAGGGCCACTCGGCCGACAAGAAGGTGGCGGCGCCCGCGGCCGCGCCGAAGAGGAAGTAAGGAGTCGATGATGGAAACCACTGCCACGCTGCGCGGCGTCCGCCTGTCGGCCCAGAAGGGCCGGCTCGTCGCCGACCAGGTTCGCGGGATGCCGGTCGCGCGCGCGCTCGACCTGCTCACGTTCAGTCCGAAGAAGGGCGCGCGCATCATCCGCCAGGTGCTCCTGTCGGCGATCGCGAACGCCGAGCACAACGACGGCGCCGACATCGACGAGCTCAAGGTCCAGACCATCTACGTCGACAAGGCCGACGTGCTGAAGCGTTCGAGCCCGCGCGCCAAGGGTCGCGGCAACGTGATCAGCAAGCAGAGCTGCCACATCCACGTCGTCGTCGGCGACGGAAAGGAGTAGTACATGGGTCAGAAAATCAATCCCACCGGCTTTCGCCTTTCCGTCACGCGGAACTGGGGCAGCAAGTGGTTCGCCAACAGCAAGAACTACGCGAACACTCTCGCTGAAGACATCCGCGTCCGCGAGTATCTCGGCAAGAAGCTCTCGCACGCGTCGGTGTCCAAGATCACGATCGAGCGCCCCGCCAAGAACGCGCGCATCACGATCCACAGCGCGCGCCCCGGCGTTGTCATCGGCAAGAAGGGCGAGGACATCGAGACGCTGCGCGGCGACCTGCGCAAGATGATGGGCGGCGACGTCGGCCTCAACATCGAGGAGATTCGCAAGCCGGAGATCGACGCGCAGCTCATCGCCGACTCGATCGCGCAGCAGCTCGAGAAGCGGATCATGTTCCGCCGCGCGATGAAGCGCGCGATGCAGAACGCGATGCGCCTCGGCGCGCAGGGCATAAAGGTGATGTCCTCGGGGCGCCTCAACGGAGCGGAAATCGCGCGCCGGGAGTGGTACCGCGAAGGCCGTGTCCCGCTCCATACGCTGCGCGCCGACATCGACTACGGATTCGCCGAGGCGCGCACCACCTACGGCGTCATCGGCATCAAGGTTTGGGTGTTCAAGGGCGAAGTGATGGCGCACAACGCGGAGCCCGCGCAGGCGCCGGCGCCGGCACCGGAAGCGCCGAAGCGCCCGCGTCGCACGCCGCCCGCAGGAGCGAAGAATGCTGCAGCCAACTAGGCGGAAGTACCGCAAGGAACAGAAGGGCCGCAACAAGGGTGTTGCGACCGTCGGCAACAAGGTGAGCTTCGGCGAGTACGGCCTCAAAGCCGTCGGCCGCGGCCGCCTCACTGCCCGCCAGATCGAGGCGGCGCGGCGTGCCATGACGCGTCACATCAAGCGCGGCGGCCGCATCTGGATCCGCATCTTCCCGGACAAGCCCATCTCGCGGAAGCCTGCGGAAGTGCGCATGGGCAACGGCAAGGGCAGCCCGGAGTACTACGTCGCGGAGATCGTGCCCGGCAAGGTGCTCTACGAGATGGACGGCGTGGAGGAAGCGCTCGCGCGCGAGGCGTTCGCGCTAGCGTCCGCGAAGCTGCCGATCCGCACCACGTTCGTGCATCGCTTGATCGGGCAATAGAGCCATGAAGACGACCGAAGCCAAGAAGGCGCTCGCCGGCAAGTCGCCGGCCGAGCTGCAAACCGAGCTCGAGGCGCTGTTGAAGGAGCAGTTTGGCCTTCGCATGCAGGCGGCGACCCAGCAGCTCACCAACAACGCCAAGCTGCGCGGCGTCCGGCGCGGGATCGCCCGCGTGCGCACGCTGATGCACCAGAAGAACAGTGGGGCCAAGAATGGCTGAGCAAGAGATCAAGACCGACGTTGCGGCTGCCGCCCCGGCGCGCAAGCCGCTCGTGCAGACGTTCATCGGCCGCGTGGTGAGCGACAAGATGAACAAGACGGTCACGGTGCTGGTCGAGCGGCGGGTGAAGCACCCGCTGTACGGCAAGATCGTGATCCAGTCGCGCAAGTTCCATGCGCACGACGAGAAGGGCGAGGCGAAGCAGGGCGACCTGGTCGAGATCTCGGCGACCCGGAAGCTCTCCAAGACCAAGGCCTTCCGGGTGTCGCAAGTGCTTGAAAAGGCAGTGGCCTTGTAAGAGCAGGGAAATCCTGCGATAATGTCAGTTTTCGCCGACGCGGGGCGAGTTTGGCGTTCCGCGACGGCCCCTCCCCGGGCAGGAATCAGGAAACTGAGGCTGCCCAAAGCGGGATCCAAAACTGGCCGCCGCAGCAAGGCAGCGATGTCCGCAGCAGCATCGACAGATGCGGCGCGGATGGCGGGTTAAGTTGGAGACTTAGAAAATGATCCAGATGCAGTCGGTGCTGGACGTCGCCGATAACACGGGCGCGCGTTCGGTCATGTGTATCAAGGTGCTGGGCGGCAGCAAGCGCCGCTACGCGCACATCGGCGACGTGATCAAGGTCTCGGTGAAGGACGCCGCGCCGCGTGGCCGCGTGAAGAAGGGCGAGATCTACAACGCGGTGGTCGTGCGCACCAGGAAGGGCGTGCGCCGGGCAGACGGCGCACTGATCCGCTTCGACACCAACGCGGCGGTGCTGCTCAACCCGAAGCTCGAGCCGATCGGCACGCGCATCTTCGGGCCGGTCACGCGCGAGCTGCGCACCGAGCGCTTCATGAAGATCGTCTCGCTCGCTCCGGAAGTGCTGTAACGAGGACCAAGCACATGAGCAAGATCAAGAAGGGCGACAACGTCGTGGTGATCGCCGGGCGCGACAAGGGGAAGCGCGGGGACGTGTCGCGCATCGTCGATGCCAATCACGTGATCGTGAACGGCGTCAACACGGTGAAGCGGCACACCAAGCCGAATCCGATGAAGAACCAGCCGGGCGGCATCGTCACCAAAGAGATGCCGATCGACGTGTCGAACGTCGCGATCTACAACCCGGTCACGAGGAAGCCAGACCGGATCGGCACGCGCATGCTCGAGGACGGCCGCAAGGTCCGCTTCTACAAGGGCAACGGCGAGCAGATTCTATGATCCCCCCACGCTCGCAGCAACGGCAAGAACGCTGCCCGCTGCCCCCCGAGGGGGCTGGCCCGTCCCCCGGGGCGGCCCGTCGGGACGGGCACCGTGATTTCACGCGTCGCGCTTCGTGCGATGCATCGTGGAGCAACTAGCAATGGCCCGCCTGAAAGAGCAGTACAAGAAAGAAATCGCGCCGGCGCTCATGAAGCAGTTCGGCTACAAGTCGCCCATGGAGGTGCCGCGGATCACGAAGATCACGCTCAACATGGGCGTGGGCGAGGCGACCGGCGACAAGAAGATCCTCGACAACGCCGTCGGCGACATGCAGAAGATCTCCGGGCAGAAGCCCGTAGTCACCAAGGCGCGCAAGGCCATCGCGGGTTTCAAGATCCGCGAGGGCTATCCGATCGGATGCATGGTGACGCTGCGCCAGGAGCGCATGTACGAGTTCCTGGACCGCTTCGTGACCATCGCGCTGCCGCGCGTGCGCGACTTCCGCGGCATCAGCAACCGCGCCTTCGACGGCAGCGGCAACTACAACATCGGCATCAAGGAACAGATCATCTTCCCGGAGATCGAGTACGACAAGATCGACGCGATCCGGGGGATGAACATCTCGATCACGACGACCGCGAAGACCGACGCCGAGGCCCGCGCGCTCCTGTCCGCGTTTCGTTTCCCGTTCAAGAGCTAGGACGACCCATGGCCAAGCTGGCACTCATCAACCGCAACGAGAAGCGCAAGAAGCTCGTCGTCAAGTTCGCCAAGAAGCGCGACGCGTTGCAGGCGATCCTCGATGATCCGAAGGCGTCCGACGAGACGCGCTACGAGGCGCGCCTCAAGATCCAGGCGCTGCCGCGCAACGCGAACAAGACGCGCCTGCGCAACCGCTGCGCGCTGACCGGCCGCCCGCGCGGCGTGTATCGCAAGTTCGGCCTGGGCCGCAACAAGCTCCGCGAATTCGCGATGCGCGGTGAAGTGCCGGGCATCGTCAAGGCCAGCTGGTAAGGGGATTACGAATGAACATGACCGATCCCATCGCCGACATGCTGACGCGCATCCGCAATGCGCAGATGACCGAAAAGGCGACCGTGGCCATGCCGTCTTCCAAGGTGAAGATCGCCATCGCCAAGGTGCTGCAGGACGAGGGCTACATCGAAGGCTTCAAGGTGGCCGGCGAGGAAGCGAAGCCCGTGCTCGAGATCGCGCTGCGCTACTACGCAGGCCGCCCGGTCATCGAGAAGCTCGAGCGTGTGAGCAAGCCCGGGCTTCGCATCTACAAGAGCAAGGACGACATCCCCCGCGTGATGAACGGCCTCGGTATCGCCATCGTGTCGACGTCGCAGGGCGTGATGACGGACCGCAAGGCGCGCGCATCGGGCGTGGGCGGCGAAGTCCTCTGCATCGTAGCGTGACGACCCCCACGCTCACTACGTTCGCTGGCCCCCGAGGGGGAGCGGTCAGTCGCTCGGGGCGGCCCTTCGCGACTGGCGGAATCTGAGGAAGAGGAAACATGTCCCGTATCGGCAACAACCCGGTCAAGCTGCCGCCGAAGGTCGAAGTGACGCTGGCTGCCGGCGAGATCAAGGTAAAGGGGCCGCTCGGCGAGCTCTCGCGCTCGTTCGGCCAGAGCGTGACGATCGAGAAGGACGGCGAGAGCCTCGTGTTCAAGGCCGCCAACGACGAGTCGCGCGCCATGCAGGGCACGCTGCGCGCGCTGGTCGCGGGCATGGTCAAGGGCGTCACGGAAGGGTACTCGAAAAGGCTCACGCTGGTCGGCGTCGGCTATCGCGCGCAGGCGGCGGGCGACAAGATCAACCTGTCGCTCGGCTTCTCGCATCCCATCGTGCACTCGATGCCGAAGGGCGTGAAGGTCGAGACGCCGCAGCAGACCGAGATCGTGGTGAAGGGCATCGACAAACAGGCCGTCGGCCAGGTCGCGGCGGAGATCCGCGCCTACCGCCCGCCCGAGCCGTACAAGGGCAAGGGCGTTCGCTATGCCGACGAGCGCGTCGTCATCAAAGAGACGAAGAAGAAGTAGGACACGCCATGGAAACCAAGAAGGAAGCCCGCAGCCGCCGCGCCCGCAAGACGCGCGTGCGCATCACCGAGCAGCGCGCCACGCGCCTTGTAGTGAGCCGCTCGAACAGCCACATCTACGCGCAGATCATCGCGCCGGACGGCGACAAGGTGCTCGCCAGCGCGTCGACGATCGAGGCGGACGTGCGCAAGGACGTCAAGAACGGCGGCAACAAGGCCGCGGCGGAGCTGGTCGGCAAGCGCATCGCCGAGAAGGCGAAGTCGCTCGGCATCCAAAGCGTGGCGTTCGACCGCTCCGGGTTCCGTTTCCACGGCCGTGTGAAGGCGCTTGCGGATGCCGCGCGCGCCGGCGGTCTCAAGTTCTAAGGCAAAGCTCATGGCCCAACAACGGCAAGGCGGAAGGCAGCAGCAGCAGGACGATCGCGGCGACGGCCTTCGCGAGAAGATGATCGGGATCAACCGCGTCACCAAGGTGGTGAAAGGCGGTCGCATCCTCGGATTCGCGGCGCTGACCGTCGTCGGCGACGGCGACGGCCGCGTCGGCATCGGCAAGGGAAAGGCAAAGGAAGTCCCGGTCGCGGTGCAGAAGGCCATGGAGGAGGCGCGCCGCAGGATGGTGAAGGTGAGCCTCAAGAAGGGCACGCTGCATCACCCGGTCGAAGGCCGGCACGGTGCGACCAAGGTGTTCATGCAGCCCGCGGCGGAAGGCACCGGCGTCATCGCCGGCGGCCCGATGCGCGCGGTGTTCGAGGTCGTCGGCGTGACCAACGTGCTCGCCAAGTGCCACGGTTCGACCAACCCGTACAACGTCGTGCGCGCCACGCTGGACGCATTGCAGAACTGCAGCGCGCCGGCGGAGGTCGCCGCCAAGCGCGGCAAGACGGTTGAAGAAATTCTCGGAGCATGACGATGGCGGACGGCAAGAAGATCAAGGTGACGCTCGCGAAGGGCATCGCGCGTTGTCGTGAAGACCACGTGGCGACGGTGCGCGGACTCGGCCTCAAGTGGACGAACCACACGGTCGAGGTCGTCGACACGCCTTCGACGCGCGGCATGATCAACAAGGTCAGCTATCTCCTTCGCGTGACCGAGCAATAAGAGAGAACGCCATGCGGCTCAACACCATCAAGCCCGCGCAGGGCAGTAAGAAGAACCGCCGCCGCGTCGGCCGCGGCATCGGCTCGGGCCTAGGCAAGACCGCGGGACGCGGGCACAAGGGCCAGAAGTCGCGCTCGGGCGGCTTCCACAAGGTCGGCTTCGAGGGCGGACAGATGCCGCTGCAGCGCCGCCTGCCGAAGCGTGGCTTCGTATCGCGGAGCAAGAACGACAGCGCGGAGATCCGCCTGTCCGACCTGCAGAAGCTGCCCGTGAACGAGGTCGACATACTCGCGCTCAAGGCTGCGGGCCTCGTGCATGCGGGCGCGAAGACGGTGAAGGTGATCAAGACGGGCAAGCTCGAGAAAGCGGTGAAGCTCTCGGGCGTGCTCGCGACCAAGGGCGCCAAGGCGGCCATCGAAGCCGCCGGCGGCAGCGTCGCGTAAGCGGCGCAACCTCCCAGGGAAGCGAAAGAAGGTTTTAGTGGCCACAGCCAACCCGGCACTGAAGAGCGGCAACAAGTATGGCGATCTCAAGCGCCGCTTGTGGTTCCTGCTCGGTGCGCTCGTCGTCTACCGGATCGGGACGCACATCCCGGTGCCGGGCATCAACGCGTCCGTGCTGGACGAGCTCTTCCGCTCGCAGCAGGGCGGCATCCTAGGCCTGTTCAATGTGTTCTCGGGCGGCGCGCTGTCGCGCTTCTCGATCTTCGCGCTCGGCATCATGCCGTACATCTCGGCGTCGATCATCATGCAGCTTTGCACGGTGGTCGTGCCGTCGCTCGAGGCGTTGAAGAAGGAGGGCGAGCAGGGCCGGCGCAAGATCACGCAGTACACGCGCTACGCCACGCTCGGCCTTGCGTTCTTCCAGGCGCTCGCCATCTCGGCGGCGCTCGAGGCGCAGGCCGGGCTCGTCATCTCGCCGGGCATCACCTTCCGCGTCATCTCGGCGGTGACGTTGGTCACGGGCACGATGTTCCTCATGTGGCTGGGCGAACAGATCACCGAGCGAGGCCTGGGCAACGGCATCTCGCTCATCATCTTCGCCGGCATCGCGGCGGGGCTGCCGAACGCCATCGGGCTCACGCTGGAGCAGGCGCGCACCGGGGCTTACTCGATCCTGCTCGTGCTCGGCATCGCCGCTCTGGTCGTGGTCGTGACGGGCTTCGTGGTGTTCGTCGAGCGCGCGGTGCGCAAGATCCTGGTCAACTACGCCAAGCGTCAGGTCGGCAACAAGGTCTACCAGGGGCAGAGCTCGTTCCTGCCGCTCAAGCTCAACATGTCCGGCGTGATCCCGCCGATCTTCGCCTCGTCGATCATCCTGTTCCCGGCGACGATCGCGCAGTGGTTCGGCTCGGGCGAGAACACGATCTGGCTGCGCGACATCGCGGCCACCCTCGCGCCGGGACAGCCGGTCCACGAGATCCTGTACGCCGCGGCGATCATATTCTTCTGCTTCTTCTACACGGCGCTGCAGTACAACCCGAAGGAGACCGCGGAGAACCTGAAGAAGAGCGGCGCCTTCATTCCGGGCTACCGGCCGGGCGACCAGACGGCGAAGTACCTCGAGAAGATCACGCTGCGCCTGACGCTTCTCGGCTCGCTCTACCTCGTGATCGTGTGCTTCATCCCGAACTTCCTGATCGCGTGGAAGAACGTGCCGTTCTACTTCGGCGGGACGTCGCTGCTGATCATCGTGGTGGTGACGATGGACTTCATGACGCAGGTGCAGGCGTATCTCATGTCGCAGCAGTACGAAAGCCTGCTCAAAAAGGCCAATTTCAAGGGCGGGCTGCCGACGCGCTGATGGCGAAAGAAGACACGATTCAGATGCAGGGGGAGGTGATCGAGATGCTCCCCAACGCGACGTTCCGCGTAAAGCTCGAAAACGGCCATGTCGTGCTCGGGCACATCTCGGGGAAGATGCGGATGCACTACATAAAGATACTGCCGGGCGACAAGGTGACGGTCGAAGTCTCGCCGTACGACCTTTCGCGCGCCCGGATAACGTTCAGAGCGAAGTAAGGAACGATCATGAAAGTACTGGCTTCGGTCAAGAAGATCTGCCGCAACTGCAAGATCATCCGCCGCAACGGCGTCGTGAGGGTGATCTGCACGGATCCGCGCCACAAGCAGCGCCAGGGTTGATCCGCGGCCTACACGACCCCACATTCGATAGGTTTACCCCATGGCACGTATTGCAGGCGTCAATATCCCGAACCACCAGCATGCCGTCATCGCCCTGCAGGCGATCTACGGCATCGGGCCCACGCGCGCGAAGATGATCCTCGCGGCGACCGGCATCCAGCCGTCGACCAAGATCAAGGACCTCTCTGACGGCGAGATGGACAAGATCCGCGAGCAGGTGGGCAAGTTCACGGTCGAGGGCGACCTCCGCCGCGAGGTGACCATGAGCATCAAGCGGTTGATGGACCTCGGCTGCTATCGCGGCTCGCGCCACCGCAAGGGCCTGCCGGTCCGCGGCCAGCGCACCCGCACCAATGCCCGCACCCGCAAGGGGCCGAAGAAGGGCCGTACGGTCGCGCTCAGCAAGGGCGTGCCCAGCAAGACGTAACCAAGGACAGAAGATGGCACAGCAACCGTCCCAGAAGGCTACCGCGGCTCGCGCGCGCAAGAAGGTCAAGAAGAACGTGACCGAAGGCATCGCGCACATCCACGCGTCCTTCAACAACACGATCATCACGATTACCGACCGCCAGGGCAACGCGCTGTCCTGGGCGACCTCCGGCGGCGCGGGCTTCAAGGGCTCGCGCAAGTCCACGCCCTTTGCCGCCCAGGTCGCCGCGGAAGCGGCCGGCCGCGCCGCGCAGGAGTGCGGCGTGAAGAACCTCGAGGTGCGCATCAAGGGCCCCGGGCCCGGCCGCGAGTCGGCGGTGCGCGCGCTCAACGCGCTTGGCATGAAGATCAGCAGCATCACCGACGTGACGCCGGTGCCGCACAACGGCTGCCGTCCGCCGAAGCGCCGTCGCATATAGGTACCAAGTCATCAATTCGGTCGAAAGCAAATGCGGCTTTCGACCGAAAAGGTGCAATTTCTCAGGATACTTAGGATAGCTAACGTGGCTCGTTATACCGGACCCAAATGCAAGCTGGCGCGAAGGGAAGGCACCGACCTTTTCCTGAAAAGCGCGCGTCGATCGCTCGACTCCAAGTGCAAGCTGGAAACCAAGCCCGGTCAGCATGGCGTGAAATCCGGCATGCGCCAGTCCGACTTCGGCAACCAGCTGCGCGAGAAGCAGAAGCTGCGCCGCATGTACGGCTTGCTCGAGCGGCAGTTCCGCCGCTATTTCGCGGAGGCCGCGCGGCGCAAGGGATCGACCGGCACGAATCTCCTGCAGCTCCTCGAGTCGCGCCTCGACAACGTCGTGTACCGCATGGGCTTCGGCTCCACGCGCGCGGAAGCCCGCCAGCTCGTGACGCACTGCTCGATCCTCGTCAACGGCAAGTCGCTGAACGTGCCCTCGGCCGTCCTGCGCGCCGGCGACGTCGTCTCCGTCACTGAGCGGGCCAAAAGCCAGCTGCGCATCCAGGACTCGCTGCAGCTCGCCGAGAAGGTCGGCTTCCCCTCGTGGGTCGAGGTCGATGCGAAGAAGATGACCGGCACGTACAAGGGCGCCCCCGAGCGCTCCGAGTTCGGCCAGGACATCAACGAATCGCTAGTTGTGGAACTTTATTCCAAGTAGGCGCTGTCGGTGTTTGGTTGAATGTCGGTCGCGCGGCGACCGACACTTTGTTTTTTGGGTTCCCAACAACCCATAAAGGTACCGCATGCAGAGCAACGTTCTATTGAAGCCCCGCATCATCGACGTGCAGTCGACGTCGCCGTTCCACGCCAAGGTCGTGATGGAGCCGTTCGAGCGCGGCTACGGGCACACGCTCGGCAACGCGCTCCGCCGCGTGCTCCTGTCGTCCATGCCCGGCTACGCGCCAACGGAAGTGAAGATCACCGGCGTGCTGCACGAGTACTCCGCGCTCGACGGTGTGCAAGAGGACGTCGTGGACGTCCTGCTCAACCTCAAGGGCGTCGTGCTGAAGCTGCACAACCGCGACCACGTCATGCTGCGCCTCGCCAAGTCGGGCGAAGGCGTGGTCACGGCCGCCGACATCGAGCCCAACCACGACGTCGAGATCATCAATCCCGACCACGTCATCGCGCATCTCACGGCGGGCGGCAAGCTCGAGATGGAGATCCGTGTCGAGAAGGGCCGCGGCTACCAGCCGGCGACCGCGCGCGTGAAGCCGGACGGGGGGCGCACCATCGGCAGCATCCTGCTCGACGCCTCGTTCTCGCCGGTGCGTCGCGTGAGCTATGCGGTCGAGTCGGCCCGCGTGGAGCAGCGCACCGACCTCGACAAGCTCGTCCTCGACATCGAGACCAACGGCGTCGTCGAGCCCGAGCAGGCCGTTCGCTACGCGGCATCGGTGCTGGTCGAGCAGCTCTCGGTGTTCGCGGACCTCAAGGGCACGGACACGCCGACCGCGGAGCGCGCCTCGCCGCAGGTCGACCCGATCCTGCTGCGCCCGGTGGACGATCTCGAGCTCACGGTGCGATCGGCCAATTGCCTCAAGGCCGAGAACATCTATTACATCGGCGATCTCATCCAACGCACCGAAACCGAGCTTCTCAAGACGCCGAACCTCGGTCGCAAGTCGCTGAACGAGATCAAGGAAGTGCTGGCGTCGCGCGGACTGTCGCTCGGCATGAAGCTCGAGAACTGGCCGCCGGCCGGACTGGACCGCCCGTAGTCGGGCACTAAGACCAAGAAACGAGCGCGGTGAGAAGCCGCGCCAAAGGACCGAAAGATGAGACATCGTCACGGACTGCGCAAGCTGAACCGCACCAGCAGCCATCGCCTCGCGATGCTGCGCAACATGACCAACTCGCTGTTCACGCACGAGGCGATCCGCACCACGCTGCCGAAGGCGAAGGAGCTGCGCCGCGTCGCGGAGCCGCTCATCACGCTCGCCAAGGTCGCGACCGTCGCCAACCGCCGCGTCGCGTTCGATCGGCTGCGCGACCGCGACGTGGTGACCAAGCTGTTCAACGAGCTCGGCCCGCGCTACCAGGCGCGCCCGGGCGGCTACCTGCGGATCCTCAAGTTCGGCTTCCGCCAGGGCGATGCCGCGCCGATGGCGCTCGTCGAGCTGGTCGACCGTCCTGGGGCGGACGCGGCCCAGCCCGCCGAGAAGTAGTTTCCCGGGGCGGGCTTCAGCCTGCAGGTCGACGGGTCTATCATGCGGGCGTTTGCTTCAGCGCGAACGCCCGAGCCGTGCAGCGCAGACTGACCGTCATCGTCTCGGCCGACGTCGTCGGCTACAGCACGCTCATGGAGCGCGACGAGGCAGGCACGCTCACGCGCCTCAAGGCCAACCGCCGCGACGTCTTCGATCCGCGCGTCGCCGCGCACGGCGGACGCATCGTCAAGCTCATGGGCGACGGCGCGCTGGTCGAGTTCGGCAGCGTCGTCGCGGCCGTCACGTGCATGGACGAGATCCAGCGCGCAACGGAGTCCGACCGAACGGCGCCCGACCCCGAGCGCATTCGGTATCGCATCGGGATCACGCTGGGCGATGTTGTCGTCGACGGCGACGAAATCTACGGCGACGGGGTGAACGCCGCAGCGCGGTTGCAGACGATTGCGCCGGTAGGCGGGATTGTGGTCTCGCAGCCGGTGCGCGACCAGATGGCCGGCAAGGCTCCCGTCGAGTTCGACGACCTGGGCGAGCACGCGGTGCGCAACATGGCGCGGCCGATCCATGTGTATGCGCTGCGCGGCGTGACCGCGGCGACCCCGCCGGTCCCCGCATCGCAGGGCAAATCCCGGGTGGCGATCTGCGTGCTGCCGTTCGCCAACATGAGCGGCGACCCGGAGCAGGAATACTTCTCCGACGGCATCAGCGAGGACATCATCACCGACTTGAGCAAGGTGTCGGCGCTTTGGGTCGCGGCGCGCAACACCGCATTCACGTTCAAGGGCAAGCCGGTGGACGCGAAGGAGATCGCACGCAAGCTCGACGTCACGCACCTGCTCGAGGGCAGCGTGCGAAAGGCGGGCGGGCGCGTGCGCATCACGGCGCAGCTCATCGAGGGTTCGACCGGCGGCCACGTGTGGGCCGAGCGCTACGATCGGGACTTGAGCGACATATTCGCGCTGCAGGACGAGATCTCGCAGGCGATCGTTGAGGCGCTCAAGCTGCGTCTGTTGCCCGAGGAGAAGAAGGCCATCGAGCAGCGCGGGACGGCCAACCCCGAGGCGTACAAGCTCTATCTCATGGCCCGCCAGTACAGCCTCACGGGCAACCTGGGCTCGGCACGTCGCAACGAGGCCATCATCCGGCTCTGCTGCCGGGCGACGGATCTCGATCCCCGCTATGCACGGCCCTGGGCGCTCATGGCGGCAGCGCAGCTGAGCCTTCGCTTCCATCTCGGCCGCGAGGGCGACGACGGGATGGCCGCGGCCGAGCGTGCGGTTGCGCTCGACCCGAACCTCGCCGAAGCGCACTCGGCGATGGCGCGCGCGCTCATGCCGAAGGGACGCTACGAGGAGGCGCTGCGCGAGATCGAGATCGCCCTGCGCCTCGACTCCGAGTCTTATGATGCAAACAGCGCCGCGGGGCGATGGAGCTACCTCAATCGCCGATTCGACGACGCTGCCCGTTACTACGAGAAGGCGGCGGCTCTGTCCGACACGGAGTACATTGCGGCCGGGTTTCTCGTCAGCGTCTACAAGGCGATCGGCGACGGCGAGGGCGCGCGCCGGGCGGCGACGCGGGCGCTTGCCCGTACGCAGGCTATCGTCGCCCAGGAGCCCGACAATGGATCGGCCATGAGCTATGCCGTCGGCGCCCTGGCGGCGCTCGGAGAGGGCGAACGTGCGAAGGAGTGGGCGCAGCGGGCGTTGCTGCTCGATCCCGACAACCTGAACCTGCGCTACAACTTCGCGTGCACGCTGGTCGTCGACCTCGGGGATTACGACGCGGCGCTCGACTTCCTCGAGCCGGTCTTTTCAACGCTGAAGGTCGAGGGCGTGGCCTGGGCCAAGACCGACCCCGACCTCGACCCCATCCGCGAGCACCCGCGCTTCAAGGCGATGGTGGCGGCGGCCGAGGCGCGCCTTGGGTCGTCGTAGCTGCATCGCGACTCGCGTGCCTGATCGTGTAGCATCGCCGCTTTTGCCATAATCGGCGGCATGGCGGAATCGATACTTGTCACCGGCGGCGCCGGCTACGTGGGCTCCCATGTCGTCGTCGAACTCGCGCGCGCGGGCTACGCGCCGGTCGTCCTCGACAACTTCTCCAACAGTACGCCGGCCGTTCTTCCGCGCCTGCAGGCGCTCGCGGGCCGCCCGGTGCCGTCGGTCACGGCCGACGTGCGAGACGCGGTCGCCCTGCGCGGCGTGTTCCACGATCATCCCATCGCAGCCGTGGTTCACTGCGCGGGCCTGAAGGCCGTCGGCGAGTCGGAGGAGCGCCCGCTCGCCTATTACGATGTCAACGTCGGAGGCGCGATCACGCTCGCGGAAGTGATGGGAGAGGCCGGCGTCGCGACACTCGTCTTCAGCTCGTCGGCGACGGTGTACGGGCAGCCGGACGACCTCCCGGTGACGGAGGATGCACCGCTGCGGCCGCACAGCGTCTACGGCCGCACCAAGCGAGTCGTCGAGGACTTCCTGCGCGACCTGGCGCGCGCGAACGCGAACTGGCGCATCGCGATCCTGCGCTACTTCAATCCCGCGGGCGCGCATTCCTCGGGCATGCTGGGCGAGGCCGCGCGCGGGCGGCCAAGCAACCTCGTGCCGCTCTTGTGCAAGATTGCGGCCGGAGAGATCGCCGACCTCGCGATCTACGGCGGTGACTGGCCCACGCCCGACGGCACGGGCATCCGCGACTATCTGCACGTGCAGGACCTGGCCGAGGGCCACGTCACCGCGCTGCGCTATCTTTCGAGGGCGCCCGGCGCGCTGACGCTCAACCTGGGCGCCGGCAGGGGCCACTCCGTGATGCAGGTCGTCGCGGCGTTCGAGAAGGCCTGCGGCCGCAGGCTCACGAAATACATGGCGCCGCGCCGGCCGGGCGACGTCGCCGCTTGCTACGCCGATCCGTCGCGGGCCGAAAAGCTCTTCAAGTGGCGCGCGACGCGCGACCTCGACGCGATCTGCACGGACGCTTGGCGGTGGCAGAAGAACGGCGGACGCTATTAGACGGACTTACGCCACCTTCAGCGCCTCGACGCGAATCTCCTCGGTCAATCGCGCCTTCAGCGCCGAGAACTCCGGCGTCGTCTTGATCGTGTAGTGCCGAGGGTGGCGCAAATCGACGGGCACTTCGGCCTTGATTCGCCCCGGCCGAGCGCTCATCACCACCACGCGGCTCGCCATGAAGATCGCCTCCTCGATGTCGTGCGTCACGAAGAGCACGGTTTTGCGCTCGGCCTCCCACAGCGCGAGGAGCAGCTCCTGCATGAGCGACCGCGTCTGGTTGTCGAGCGCGCCGAAGGGCTCGTCGAGCAGGAGGATCTTGGGGTCGTTGGCGAGCGCCCGTGCAATGGCGGTTCGCTGCTGCATGCCGCCGGAGAGCATCTTCGGATAATGCCGCTCGAAGCCCGTCAAACCCACCTTCGCGATCCAGTACCCCGCGATCTCGTCCTGCTTCGCCTGTGGCATGCCGCGCTCGCGCAGCCCGAAGCAGACGTTCTCGCGCACCGTCAGCCACGGAAACAGCGTGTAGCTCTGGAACACCATTCCGCGGTCCGGGCCCGGAGCTGTCACTGGCGCGCCGTCGAGCAGCACCCGTCCTGCCGAGGGGCGGTCCAGCCCGGCGACGATGCGAAGCAGCGTCGACTTGCCGCAACCCGACGGCCCGAGGATCGTGATGAAGTCGTTGTCGGCCACCGCGAGCGACGTAGGAAGCAGCGCCTGCGTCGGGGGGCCGCCGCGCACGCCGGGAAACGTGCGCGCCACGTCCTCGATGATCAGCTTGCTCACAATGAAGCCCAGGGATACAGCCACGCGTTCACCCACTTGAACGCGAAGTCGGAGAAGAGGCCGATCACGCCGATCACGATGATGCCGAAGATGATCTGCCCCGTATTGAGCAGGGCCTGCGAGTCGGTGATCATGTGGCCTATGCCCGACGATGCCCCGATCAGCTCGGCGACGATCACGTACGTCCACGCCCAGCCCAGTACGAGGCGCAGCGTCTCCGCGATCTGAGGCGACGCGTTCGGCAGCAGCACGCGGCGCACGATCCCCGACGCGTTCGCGCCGAGCGTGTAGGCCGCTTCGACCAGGTCGCGCCGCGTCGACCCGACGATCACGGCGACCATCAGCACGATCTGGAAGAAGACGCCGATGAAGATCACGAGCAGCTTCTGCGCCTCGCCGATGCCTGCCCACAGGATGAGGAGCGGGATGAAGGCGGAGGCCGGCAGGTAGCGCGCGAAGGACACGAACGGTTCGAAGAACGCCTCGATCGGCTTGAACGCGCCCATCGCGATGCCGAGCGGGACGCCGAGCAGCGCCGCGAGCACGAAGCCGCCGATCACGCGCCACACGGTCATCGCGACATCCTTGATGAAGCCGTGCTGCGCGAACAGGGCGTACCCTTCGCGCAGCATCGTGACGGGATCGGCGAGGAACGTCTTCGACACGAAGCCGCCGAAAGTCGCCGCGCTCCAGGCCGCCACGAATACGACGAAGAAAGCGACGCCGAGCGCGACCTTGCGCGCCCGGCCCACGGGCTTGAGCGGCGTCATAGGTTCCCCATGCTCGCGCGCTTCGCGCACTGGCTGCCCCCGGAGGGGGCGCAATTCGCGCCTTGGGACGTCCCTGCGGCGCTCAAGCGCGCACTATTGAATGAATCTCGTGTCGGCGAGCTTTGTCAGGTCGGGCACTTGCTTGATGATCCCGAGCTCGAGCAGCAGGTCGGCCGATTCCTTCGAGAACTGTGCGTGCGGCCCGGCGAAGAACGCCTTGTTGGCTGCGCGATCCTGCCAGCGCAGGTACTTCTGCGACGCCTCGAATTCGGCCCCGCTCTGCTTCACGTCGGCCCCCATGATCTCGAAGCTCCTCTTCGGATCCTTGGCGATCATCTCGAGCGCCTCGAAGTAGCTGTCGGCGAGCGCCTTGGCCGCCTTCGGATTGTCGGCGAGGAACTTCGGCGTGCAGCCGAAGGTGTCCATCACCATCGGGTAGTCGAGCGTGGTGGCGATGATCTTGCCGGCCTGCGGCGCGGCGCGCACCGTCGACAGATACGGCTCGTAGGTCATGGCCGCGTCGTTCTGCCCGGCGACGAAGGCCTGCGCGGCCGGACCGGGCTCGAGGTTGACCACGGTGACGTCCTTGACGCTCAGGCCGTTCCTCTTGAGGAACCATGCGAGGCCGAAGTAGGGCGACGTGCCGGGCGCCGACGCGGCGACAGTCTTGCCCTTGAGGTCCGCGATCTTCGCGATGTTGTTGCGCACGACCATGCCGTCGGCGCCGTAGCTCTTGTCGAGCTGGAAGATCTGCGTGGTCGCGACACCGTTCGCGTTCCACACGACCCACGTCTCGACCGTCGTCGCTGCGCACTGCACGTCGCCCGACGCGATCGCGAGGTGGCGGTCCTTCTGCGGAATCTTCTTCAAGTCCACGTCGAGGCCGTTCTTCTTGAAGATTCCGGCCTCCTTGGCGAGCGTGAGCGGCGCGAATCCGGTCCAGCCGGAGATGCCGATGTTCACCTTGGTGTCCTGCGCGCCGGCGACGGCGGCGTACGCGAGCGCAGCGGCGCAAAGCGGAAGAGCGAAGCGATTGCGCATGGAAAGTCCCCTGAACGGTAAACGAGTGGGTGCGGCGCGTCTTGCCGGCGAGTCGAATTCTACTTCGGTGTGGTCGCGTGGCGCCGGATGCCCGCAACCGTGAGCACACCGACGGCCGTGCCCGCGGCGCCGGTCACGGACAGCGCGTCGATCCCGGTCGCGAACATGAACGCCAGTGCATCGCGCAGCGAAGTCCCGCTGTCCACCGCGTGGTCGTGCGCGAGCGCCACGAGCGGCTCGAGTGCGGCGTCGGCGCGTACGAGCGCGAGGCGCTTCAATGCCCGGTCGGTGCCGACGAACGATTCGACGAACCCGTTCGCGGGACGCGCGAGGATCGCCTCCGGCGTGTCGTACTGCACGAGCGCGCCGTCGCGCAGGATAGCGATGCGGTCGCCCATCTTGAGCGCCTCGTCGATGTCGTGCGTCACGAATACGACCGTTTTCGCGAGCGAGCGCAGGATGTTCAGGAACTCGTCCTGCAGACGTGCGCGCGTGATGGGGTCGATCGCGCCGAACGGCTCGTCCATCAGCATGACCGGCGGATCGGCCGCAAGCGCGCGCGCGACGCCGACGCGCTGTCGCTGCCCGCCCGAGAGCTCGCGCGGAAACCGGTCGCGGTACTGCGCGGGATCCATGCCGACCAGCGCGAGCAGCTCGTCCACGCGACGCGCGATTCGCGCCTCGTCCCACTCGAGGAGGCGAGGCACCGTCGCGACGTTCTGCGCGATCGACCAGTGCGGGAATAGCCCGATCTGCTGGATGACGTAACCGATGCTCCGGCGCAGCTCGACCGGGTCGACGGCCATGATGTCGCGGCCCGCGACGCGCACGGTGCCGCCGTCGGGCTCGATCAGGCGGTTGATCACGCGCATCGTCGTCGTCTTGCCGCAGCCCGACGGCCCGATGAGCACGCACACCTCGCCCTCGGGCACCGTCAGCGTGAGATGGTCAACGGCGAGCCGCTCGGCGCCCGGAAACCGCTTGGTGAGATCGGTGAGTTCGATCACGCGCGCAGGCCTTTCGGCGTCATCGACTTCTGCAGTCGGCCGAAGAGCTGGTCGGTGCCGATCGACAGCAGGGTGGCGGGTACGGCGCCGACGAACAGCTGCGGCAGCGCCATCATCGCGATGCCCGCAGTGATGAAATCGCCGAGGCCGCCGCCGCCGATGTAGGCGGCGAGCACCGCCCCAGAAACCACCTGCACCGCAGCCGTGCGGACGCCGGCGAAGATCACGGGCAGCGCGATCGGCACTTCCACGCCGCGCACGATCTGCCCACGCGACATCCCCATGCCGCGCGCCGCGTCGACGATCTCCGGATCGACCTGCCGTATCGCCGTGCAGGTGTTGATGAGAATCGGCGGCAGCGCCAGCAGCGTCAGCGCGAAGAGCGACGGCGCGAAGCCGGTGCCGAGCACGGGCATCACCAGCGCGAGCACGGCGAGCGACGGCAGCGTGCGCCCGACGTTGGCGAGCGTGATGGCGGCCAGCGCCGCCCGCGGCTTTGCGGCAAACGCGATGCCCGCGGGCACCGCGAGCGCGATGGCGATGACGAGTGCGCCCGCCGACAGCTCGACATGGCGCAGCAGCGCGGCGAAGAAGCGGTCGGGGTGCGCCACGATGAATTGCCAGGCCTCGACCAGCATCGCAGGTCTGCCTAGACTCGCCGGCGCAGCATGCGCTCGATCCGGGCGAGGCTCAAATCGACGGCGACGGCCAACGCGCAGGCCGTGAGCGCGCCGGCCCAGATCTTCGGCGCGTGGTCGTTGCTGATGCCGCTGAAGATGAGCGTGCCCAGACCGCCCGCATTCACGTACGCAGCCACGACCGCGACGCTGATCACGGTCACCGCGGCGATGCGCAGGCCGGCGACGATGATGGGCGCGGCGAGCGGGAGCTCGACGCGGACGAGGATCTCGATGCTGCCGAAGCCCATGCCGCGCGCGGCGTCGACGACATCGGCGGGCACCTCGCGAATCCCGGTGGCGATGTTGCGGATGAGGATCATGAGCGAGAACGCGACCATGCAGATGATCGCGTTGGCGCGGCCGAGACCCACGACCGGGATGAGCAGGGCCAGGAAGGCGAGCGTCGGGATCGTATAGAGGAATCCGGCGAGGCCGATCGACCAGCGGAAGACGCGCTCGCTGCGCGCGGCGACGATGCCCGCCGCGAGCGAGATCGCGAAGGCGATGGCGAGCGACGTCGCCGCGATGACGATGTGCTGGTACAGCGCGACCAGGACCTGGTCCCAGTTGTTGGCGATCCACTTCATCCGTCGAGGAGGTCGCGCAACGGCAGCCGGCCGGCAGCGATCATGGCGGCCGCCGTCTCGACGTCGGATCCCAGGGGACGATCCTCGACGAGCATCGGCACAAGTGTGCGGACGGCGTCGTACGCCGCAGCGGCGCCGCGGCCCAGCGCCGCGCGATCGAGCTTGCGCAAGTCGATCGCCTGCGCCGCCGACAGCAGCTCGATGGCCGAGATCACGTGCAGCAGCGGCACGATCGCCGCCGTCTTGGCGACGACGTTGGCGGTCATCGGCGCATGATCCTCGACGGCCTCCGATACGGGCAGGCTGTCGAGCGAGGCGGGGTTGGCGAGATGGCGTATCTCGTTGGCGAGCGCGGTGAGCGTTTTCTGGATCGTCGCGAAGCCGGAGTGCTCCGGGCCGAGTGTAGTGAGCTGCAGCGGCAGCCCCGACATCGCCGGCGTGTACAGGCGCTGGCAGCGCGCGACGCACAGGTGCGCGGCGTGCGCGAGTGCGAGTCCGGCGCCGTCGAAGGCGAGCGCGAGGGCGGGGACGTGGAAGTTGCCGTTGGACAGAAGCTCGCCGTCGACCGCGAGCGGGCTGTCGGCCGCGCTGTTGAGCTCGAGCTCGACGTCGTCGCGCGCGGTACGAAGCGCCGAGAGCGCGGCGCCGTGAACCTGCGTCACGCAGCGAAACGAGATGGGGTCCTGCACACGGCGCGCGGCGCTGGGTTGCCACAGTGCGCTCCCCGCAAGAAGCTCGCGCAGCCTTTCGGCGATCTCCACCTGCCCGCGCGCGGGCCTCGCCGCCTGGACGCGCGGGTCGAGCGGCGTGAGGTTGGCTCGAAATCCCTCGAAGGCGAGCGCGGCCGACACGTCGAGCGCGTCGAGCGCCTCGGCGCAATCGCTGAGGACAAGCGCGGCGTGTCCCACCGTGGCCGCGTTGGCGCTGATGAGCGCGAGGCCGTCCTTGGGCGCGAGCTCGATCGGCGACAGCGACGCACGGCGCAGCGCCTCGGCGCCGGGGATCACGTCGCCGCCGTGCTCCGCTTCGCCTTCGCCGACCAGCGGCAGGGCAAGATGCGACAACGGCGCCAAGTCGGCGACGCCAATCGATCCTCGCGACGGCACAACCGGATGCACTTTGGCGTTGAGCATCGCGACGAGGGCTTCGAGCACCTCGGGCGACGCGCCCGATCCGCCCATCGCCATGCCCGCCGCGCGCGCGAACAGCATCGCGCGGACCACGTCGCGCGGATGGCGCGGTCCGACACCGACGGCACGGGCGCGTACGGCGCGCAATTGATACGCGACGCGCTCGGACTCAGCGATGGGCTTCCCCGTGTTGGCGCCGAGCGCCGACGTCACGCCGTAGACGAGCGTGTCGGAGGCGGCGAGCCGATCGACCGCCTCGCGCGCCGCGGCCACGCGAGCGAGCGTCCCGGGCGCGAGCGCGACCGGGGCGTCCCGGCGGGCGACGCGGACGACGTCGGCGATACGGACGCCGCCGCCGGCAAGCGCGATCGTCGGCGTGCTCAAACAGGCCTTACTGGACGACGCCCTTCGCCTTCAGGAACGCGCGTGCAACGTCCTGCGGCTCTTCCTTGTCGCCGTCGACCTTGTAGTTGAGCTCGGCCATGGTCGCTTCGTCGAGCATCGCGCTCACCTTGTTGAGGACTTCGGCGATCTTCGGGTTGGCGTCGAGCGCATCCTTGCGTACGACCGGCACGAGGTAGTAGGGCGGCCACAGGTTCTTGTCGTCCTTCAGGCGCTTCAACTTGAGCGCGCTGATCATGCCGTCGGTGGCGTAACCGTTCACTACGTCGATCTGCTTGTTGGCCAAGGCCTGGTAGCGCAGTCCGATCGCCATCTGCAAGTCTTCCTTGAACTCGATCCCGTAGACCTGCTTCAGGCCCGGCAGCCCGTCCTTGCGGTCGCGGAACTCCGGCCCCGCGCCGAGCGTGAGCTTCTTCGAGACCTTCGCGAGGTCGGACAGCGTCTCGAGCTTGTATTGCGCCGCGGTCTCGGGACGCACGACCATGTTGTACGTGTTGTTCAGCGGCGCTTCGTTGAGCACGACCAGGCCCTTGGCCGCGTACTCGCCCTTCACCTTGTCGTAGACCGCCTTGCGGTCGGTCATCGGCTCCGCCTTGAGGACGGCGAGCAGGATCGTGCCTGTGTACTCGGGATAGAGGTCGATCTGCTTCTCCTCGAGCGCCTTGTGCGCGATCAGCGTGCCGCCCAGGTTGATCTTGCGCTCGACCTTGATGCCCGCCGCCTCGAGCGCCTGGGCGTAGATCTCGGCGACGATGAACTGCTCGGTGAAATTCTTCGAGCCGACCTTGACCTGCGCGAGCACGGGCGGGGCGGACGTCAGGGCGAAGGCCAGTGCGCCTGCGAGGAGCAAGCGAAGATTGCGCATGGAACTCTCCGGGAAGTGGGGCGGATCTAGGGTCTGCGGGCCCTATCGCAAGCGTGGATTCTTGCCTCGATGAGATCGGGTGTCAATTATTCGAGCGTCGCGTAGCCCGCGGTCGTTGCCGCTTCGGCGGCCTCGCGCAGGACGTCGTAGTGCGCCACGGTTGCGGGAGCGAAGCCCCGCAGGAGCAGCGTACCGCGGACTGCCGCCAGCTCGCCGGCGGCTGCGACGGAGAGCAGGGCGGCTCGCCACCTTGCCGCGTCTTCCGGCGGCAGGTTCGCCGCGCCCACGAGCGGCGGGATCGGCGTGGGCGAGGTCGTGGCGACGATCGTCAGCGCAGCGAGCCTCGCCGGTTCGTGGTGCTTCATGAGTTCGAACGCGTAGCTGTCGACGGGACCGGCATCGGCGTCGCCCGCGAGCACGCTCTCGACGACTCTCGCCGGCGTGATCAGCGGCCCGACCATCGACGCGAAGAGCGGCACGCCACGCTCACGCGCGTACGGCGCAAGAAGGGAGCGCAGCGCCTGGTAGCCCGACTGCGAATCCGGCGCCGTGTACGCCATGCGCCGCCCGAGTGCCTCCTCGAGCGTGCGAACGGGGCCGTCGCTGCGCGCGACGACGTTCGTCCAGTATTCGGGGCGGCCGCGGTACGCGGGCGCGCTCGGCACGGGCGCTGCGAGCACCGCCGGCGCCGCGCTCGCCTGCGAGATCGGGTAGCCGCACATGAACGCGCATGCGAGATCGCTGCGCGCCCACAGCGCGGGAAGCGGCTGCGGCGGCGGGTAGTCGATGACCTCCGCGTCCACGCCCGCGCGATCGATCACCCAGCGCAGCAGCGTTCGCCACGCCTCCGCCGCGCTCGCGTTGACGGAGTACATCCGGGCATTGGCAATTCTCATCGATAGCGAAGCCGCTGCCCGATCCCCATGCGCTTCGCCTTGGCAAGCATCGCCGCGCCGAGCGCGATGTCGGACAGCGACAGGCCGCGATGCCACAACAAGATCGTCTCGTCGTCTCGCTCGCGGCCGGGCTTGCGGCCGGCCACGATCTCACCCAGCTCGGCGTGCAGCGTCGATGCGGACAGCTTCCCGGCGTCGACGTGTGCGCGCAGGCTGCCGAATTGCCCCGCCTTGCACTGTCCCCAATCGTCGACGACGACCTTGTCCATGACGTCGGTGAGCGAGAGCTCGACCGCGCTCATCGTCCCGTACGGCACGACGAACGCGCCGCGGGAGATCCATGCAGTGCGCAGCATCGGCTCCGGTTGTGACAGCCGCGACGCCTCGACGATGATGTCGGCGCCGCGCACGCACGACTCCCAGTCGGCTGTCGCTACCACCGGCTTGCCGAGATCGGCGGCCAGGCGGCGCGCGAACACGTCGCGGCTCTCCTCGCGGCGCGAGTGGACGCGAATCTCGTCGAAGCGAAAAAGGCTGTCGAGCAGCCGCACATTCCAGTACGCCGTCCCGCGCGCGCCGATGTGGCCGAGCACGCGGCTTTCCTTCCGCGCGAGATGCTTCGCGCCGATCGCCGTGACGGCGCCGGTGCGCATGTCGGTCAAGCCCGCGGCGTCGATGACCGCCAACGGCGTACCTGTCTGCGGATCGAACAGGTTGAGCAGCCCCATCTCCGACGGCAAGCCGCGCCGGTAGTTGTCGACGAAGTCGCCGACCACCTTCACGCCCGCGAGCGCGAGCGGCGCAACGTAGCCGCGCAGCACGTTGAAGTGGCCGTCGACGCCGCCGCCGGGAACGAGATGCATGCGCGGCTCGATGACCGTTTGCCCGCGCCCCTGCGCGTCGAGCGCGGCCTCGACGGCGGCGAGTATCTCCGCGTCGGTCAGACCGAGCGCCGCGACGTCAGGCGCGCTGAGATAGTCGATGCAGAGCTCGGCGGTCACGAAGGCACCACTTCATTCCGGCCGGATGTTCGCGTCCTTGACGATCTTGCCCCACTTCGCGGTCTCGCTCTTGATCATCACCGCGAATTCGGCCGGCGTATTCGCGACCGGCTCGGCGCCGAGGCCCGCGAGCTTCGCTCTCGTCTCCGGTGACTGAAGCGCACGCGCGACCTCTTGCTGCAGCCGCTCCACCACGGCGGGCGGTGTGCCCGCCGGCGCGACGAGGCTGTACCACGACGTCACGTCGAACCCCGTCAAGCCGGACTCGTCGAGCGTGGGCAATGCCGGTGCCGCGGCGATTCGCTTCGGGCTCGCGACGCCAATCGCGCGCAGCTTGCCTGCGGCTACCAGAGGCAGCGCGCTCGGCGCCGCCGCGAACATGAGCTGCACGTCGCCCGCGACGACCGCCGTGACGGCGGGCGCGATCCCGTTGAACGGTACATGGACCATCTCGATACCCGCGCTGCTCTTCAGGAGCTCGCCCGCGAGATGCGCTCCGCTGCCCGCGCCGGGCGATGCGAAGTTTAGGCGTCCGGGATTCGCCTTGGCGTACGCGATGAGCTCGCTCGTGTCCTTCGCCGGTACTTGCGGGTTGATCACGAGGACGTTGGGCACGGCCGCAATCACGGTGATCGGCGCGAAATCGCGCGCAACGTCGTACGGCACGTTACGATACAGGCTCGGGTTCACCGTGAGATTGCCCGCGGGAGCCAGCACGAGCGTATGGCCGTCCGGCGCGGCCTTGGCACCGAGCTCCATGCCGATGTTTCCCCCGGCCCCCGGTCGGTTGTCGATCACGACCGGTTGCCCGAGGGCGACCGCGAGCTTGTCTCCTACGATGCGCGCGAGCCCATCGGCAGGACCGCCCGGCGGGAACGGTACGATGATGCGCAGCGGTCTCGTGGGATACACGTCGGCCGCACCTGCGGCGAGGCAGGCGAAGACGGCCGCGAACCCAAGCAGCGTGCGTATCGAGCGCATGAGGCATCCCCCGCGTGGATAGTCGAGTTTAACCTGCGCCCGAAGCGATGGCCTACAATCGGCTCGATGATCGCCCCTCGCGTACTCGCGCCCGCCGACTACCGAAGGATGCCGTGGAAGAACGGCGGCGGGCTCACCTGGGAGATTGCCGTACACCCGCCCGGCGCCGATCTCGCGGCGTTCGCGTGGCGCGTCAGCGTGGCCGAGATCCGCCAGGACGGGCCTTTCTCCGCGTTTGCGGGCGTGGAGCGCACGCTCGTCCTCCTCCGTGGCGAGGGCATGCGGTTGTCGGGCGAAGGCGAGCCCGTGGAGATGCGCACGCCGTACGAGCCTGTGACCTTCAGCGGCGAGGCGGCGGTCGATTGCGCGCTCACCGGCGGCCCGGCGCGCGATTTCAATCTCATGGTGCGGCGCGACGCGGCGCGCGGCGACGTGCGCGTGGTTCGCGACGAGGGCGAGGCCATCGCGCCCGCTTCGGCGTACGTGTGCTATTCGGCGGCCGGAGCCTGCGAATGCCTGCTCGCCGGGCTGCCTCCGATCGAAGTCGCCGCCGAGCACGCGCTGATCGTGGACGGCGGACCGCGCACCGGCGGGCTCTTCGTCAATCCCACCACGCCGCAGGCGGTCGCGCTCGTGGCCGTGATCGACGCGCGATGAAGTGGATCGCGCCGCGCGCGCTCCTGCCGCAGGGATGGGCGGAATCGGTTGCCATCGACATCGACGACGCCGGAACGATCACGGCGGTCGAGGCGCGGGCCGATCGTGCCGGTTGCGAGCTGCTGGGCGGGCCCGTCATACCGGCGATGCCGAACCTGCACTCGCACGCGTTCCAGCGCGCGCTTGCAGGGCGCACCGGGAAGCCGTCGACGAGCGGCGACGACAGCTTCTGGTCGTGGCGGCGTGCGATGTACGCTTTTCTCGATCGCCTCGACCCGGACGGATTCGAAGCGATCGCGGCGCAGGCCTACGTGGAGATGGCCAAGGCGGGCTACGCATCGGTGGCCGAGTTCCACTACGTCCATCACGATGCCGCGGGCAGGCCGTACGCCGATCCGGCCGAAGTTGCGATGCGAATCGTGTCCGCCGCGAAGACCGCGGGTCTCGGCCTGACGCTGCTGCCGGTGTTCTACGCGCACAACGGCTTTGGAGGCGAGCCCGCGATGGAGGGGCAGCGCCGCTTCGTGCACACCACGGCGTCGTTCGCGCAGCTGGTCGAGCGCCTGCGCGAGCGCGCACCCGCTCATGGCTATGTGCTCGGCGTGGCGCCGCACAGCCTGCGCGCCGTCACCTCGGATGAGCTCGATCAGGTGGTTCGCCTCGCGCCGCCCGGCGCGCCTGTCCACATCCACGCCGCCGAACAGACGCGCGAGGTCGACGAGTGCTACGCGGCGACGCATATGCGGCCCGTGGAGTGGCTCCTGAGCCACGCCGGCGTGGATCGCCGCTGGTGCATCGTGCACGCGACGCACATGACCGAGCGCGAGATCGACGGCCTCGCCTCCAGCGGTGCGGTGGCCGGGCTTGCGCCCACGACCGAGGCCGACCTGGGCGACGGTATCTTCCCGGGTCCGCGCTACTTCGCGGCGAAGGGCCGCTTCGGCGTCGGCAGCGATTCGAATACGGTCATCTCGCCGTTCGACGAGCTTCGCCAGCTCGAGTGGTCGCAGCGCCTGCACGTGCGGCGGCGCAACGTGCTCGCGGACGAAAGCGGCGCCGGGACGGGTGCGTCGCTTTGGTTGCGCGCCGCGCAGGGGGGCGCACAGGCGGTCGGACGCCCCGTCGGGGTCATCGCCGCGGGCTTTCGCGCCGATCTCGTCGTGTTCGACGGCGCCGATCCGGCGCTGGTGGAACAGGCGCCCGAAGACCTCCTGGATGCCGCGATCTTCGGTCCCTCGCGAGCGCCGGTGCGCGACGTGCTCGCGGGGGGACGCTACATCGTGCGCGAGGGGCGGCACGAGGACGAGGATGCAGTGCTCGAGCGCTACCGCAGCACGCTTGCGTTGTTATGACCGCGGCGCACTTCGATCTGCTGCTCGTCGACGCGCATCTCGCGACGATGCGCCCGAACGCCGAGCCTTACGGCGCCGTGCGCGATGGCGCCGTCGGCATCCGCGGTGCGGGCATCGCGTGGGTCGGCCGGCGCGCGGACCTGCCGCGTGACGCGAGCGCCGCGCAAACGCTCTCCTGCGAGGGGCATTGGATCCTGCCCGGGCTCGTCGACTGCCATACGCACCTGGTCTACGCGGGCAATCGCGCGGGCGAGTTCGAGCGGCGCCAGCAGGGCGCGAGCTACGCGCAGATCGCGCACGAGGGCGGCGGCATCGCGTCCACCGTGCGCGCGACGCGCGCCGCGTCGGAGACCGAGCTCGCGGCGCAGAGCGCGCCGCGCCTCGCGTCGCTCGCCGCCG
The DNA here is from genome assembly GCA_035499955.1 of Casimicrobiaceae bacterium. Taxonomy (GTDB): domain Bacteria; phylum Pseudomonadota; class Gammaproteobacteria; order Burkholderiales; family Casimicrobiaceae; genus VBCG01. The sequence continues at coordinate 7,867 of DATJXV010000049.1, read as the reverse complement.
AGGGGGTGACGACGGTCGAGATCAAGTCCGGCTACGGCCTCGACACGGCGACGGAGGCGAAGCAGTTGCGCGTGGCGCGCGAGCTCGGCGCCGAGCTCGACGTCGACGTGCGCACCACGCTCCTCGCGGCGCATGCGCTGCCGCCCGAATACGCGGGGCACGGCGACGACTATGTCGACTACGTGTGCCGCGACACGATTCCCGCGATCGCGCGCGCCGGGCTGGCGGACGCGGTGGACGTCTTCTGCGAGACGATCGGCTTCTCGGGCGCGCAGACGCGGCGCGTCTTCGCCGCGGCGCGCGAGCGAGGGCTGCGCGTGAAGCTGCATGCCGACCAGCTGTCCGACATGGACGGCGCGCGGACCGCGGCCGAGGCCTCGGCGCTGTCCGCCGATCACCTCGAGTATGCGAACGAGGGCGGCATCGCCGCGATGGCCAAGGCCGGCACCGTGGCCGTGCTGCTGCCCGGCGCGTTCTACGCGCTGCGCGAGACGCGGCGTCCGCCGGTCGCAGCGTTGCGCTCCGCCGGCGTCCCTATCGCGGTGTCGACCGACTGCAACCCGGGGACGTCGCCGGCGACTTCGCTCGTGCTGATGGCGAACATGGCGTGCACGCTGTTCGGCCTGACGCCGGAAGAGGCGCTCGCCGGCATCACGAGGCACGCGGCACGCGCGCTCGGGCTTGCCGATCGCGGCGTCATCGACGTCGGCCTGCGCGCCGATCTCGCGCGCTTCGCGATCGTCGAGCCGGCGGAACTTGGGTATCGTATCGGCGGCAATGCCGGAAGCGGCGCGGTGCGCGCCGGGCGCGTGTGCTTCTGGGGGTCGTGATGGCGTCGTGGCGCCTCGCACAGGGCGACAGCCCGCTCATCGTCAACGTGCCGCACGCGGGGACGCTCGTGCCGGACTCCGTCGGCAGCCGCCTCACGCTCGCCGCGCGCGCGCTGCCGGACACCGATTGGCACGTCGAGAAGCTGTACGACTTCGCCGCGAAGGAAGGCGCGACGCTCATGACGGCCACGCAGTCGCGCTACGTCATCGATCTCAATCGCGATCCGTCGGGCGCTGCCCTCTACGCGGGCGCCGACAACACGGAGCTGTGCCCGACACGGACCTTCGCGGACGAGCCGATCTACGCGCCGCAGGATGCGCCTGCGCCCGACGAGGTCACGCAGCGCACGGTCACGCACTTTCTGCCTTACCACCAGCAGCTCTCGGTGGAGGTCGCGCGCGTGAAGAAGCGCCACGGCTACGCCGTGCTGCTCGACGGCCACTCGATCCGCGGCGAAGTGCCGCGCTTCTTCGCCGGCCGCCTGCCCGACCTCAACCTCGGCACCGCGGATGCAACGAGTTGCTCGCTGGACGTGCAGGCGGTCGCCGTGTCGGTGCTCAAATCGGCGCAGCGGTTTACGTACGTCGTCAACGGCCGCTTCAAGGGCGGCTGGATCACGCGCCACTACGGCCGTCCCTACGACCACGTCCATGCGCTTCAGCTCGAGATGGCGCAGCGCTGCTATATGGACGAGTCGCCGCCGTACGCCTGGGACGCGGCGCGCGCGGCGCCGCTGGTGGCGCTCCTGCGCAGGCTGGTGGCGGCGCTCACCGAGTGGCGGCCTCACGCATGATCCGCTTCTACATCGCGCGCCAGCACTACGACGCGTGGCTTGTCGCCGACCGCCTGCGGCAGGCCGGTATCCGCGCGCACGTGTTCAACCAGCATGCCTCGAGCATCGTCGGTGACGTGCCTCCGGAAGTCGCGCAGCCGCAAGTGTGGCTGGAACGCGAATGCGATCGCGAGCGCGCGGCCGTCGTCCTGCGCGAGATCGAGGCGGCAGGGGGCACGGCCGACGTCGCATGCAGCGCCTGCGGCGAGGCCTCGCCGTCCAACTTCGATCTGTGCTGGAACTGCGGCGGTTCGCTTTAGCGCAGGCTACAGCGCCCACCAGTACCGCGTGAGGTGGAAGAAGATCGGCGCGGCGAACACGACGGAGTCGAGCCGGTCGAGCATGCCGCCGTGGCCTTCGATCAGCGTGCCCCAATCCTTGACGCCGCGGTCGCGCTTGATCGCCGACATCACGAGGCCGCCGAAGAAGCCCATCACGTTGATCGCGAACGCCATGAGCGCCGCCTGCCACGGGTTGAACGGCGTGATCCACCACAGCGCGGCGCCCAGCGCCGTCGCCGAGAGCACGCCCCCGATCAGCCCTTCCACGGTCTTCGACGGCGACACCTCCGGCGCGAGCTTCGTCTTGCCGAAGAGCTTGCCCCACACGTATTGCAGCACGTCGCTCGACTGCACGACGATGACGAGAAACGCGATCAGGAGGAGGTCGCGGTCTTCGTAGCCCCGGATGTCGAGGGCGAGCAGCGCCGGCACGTGCGAGATGCAGTACACGCACACCATGAGCCCCCACTGGATCTTCGACATCCGCTCGAGAAAGCGCTTGGTGTCGCCCGCAACGACCTCGAGAATGGGCATCAGCAGGAACACGTACACGGGGATGAAGATCGAATACAGCCCGTACCAGCCGACGTAGACGAGCAGGTATTGCATGGGCAGCACGAAGAAGAACGCGGCCGCGAGCGCGAGGTAGTCGGCGCTTCGCGTGTAGGTGAGGGTCAGGAACTCGCGCAGCGCGAAGAACGAGATGAAGGCGAAGAGCAGGATGACGCCCGGCTTGCCGAAGACGAAGGCGAGGCTTATCACGAGCACCATCACCCACCACGCCTTGATGCGCGCGTTGAGGTTGTCGATGGTCGCGTGCGGCTGCCCTTTCGCCATCGCCGTCTTGAGTGTCCAGCCGACGAGCGAGGCCACGACGAGGACGGCGCCCACGCCGACGAACAGCGAATAGGTGACCTGGATCGGCGTCATGCCTCAGGCGGGCGCAGCGCGAGCAGCGCCTCGCGCGTGCGCGCGACGAAGGCGTCGCGCTCCTCGCCGGAGGCGATCGTGAGCGGCGCGCCGACCGTGAGCGTGCACAGCAGCGGCAGGGGGAGGAGCTTCCCTTTGGGCATCACGCGGCGGGCGTTCTCGATCCAGACGGGAACGAATTCTACTTCGGGCCGCGCGGTGGCGAGGCGGTAGATGCCGCTCTTGAACGGCAGCAGCGTCTCCTCGGTCGTGTTGCGCGTGCCTTCAGGAAACACGATGAGCGAATCGCCCTGCTCGATCACGTCGGCCATCTGCTGGATCGGGTCCTCCTTGCGCGTCTGCGCATTGCGGTCGATCAGCACCGCACGGATCACGCGCTGCGCGACGTACGTGCGAAGCTTGCCCTTGAGCCAGTAATCGGCGCCGGCCACCGGCCGAGTGCGCTCGCGCAGGTCCTCTGGCAGGCAAGCCCAGATCAGCGCGAAGTCGCCGTGGCTGTTGTGATTGGCGAAATACACGCGCGTGGTAGCGGCCGGGGCACAGCCGATCCACAGCATGCGGGCGCCGGTGAGCGCCTTGGTGAACAGGCACAGCGCGTACGCGCTGAGCGAATCGAGTGTGGGCAATCGGCTTCGAGCGGAGCCTTCAACGAAGCGCGATGGTGCCTGCTGCGAGCACGAAGAGCAATCCCTGCAGCACGGTGAGCCAGCCCAGCCCCTTCATCAGCCCGATGGCGCCGCGGCAACGCGTATCCCAGTCGCGGCCCTCCTTGTTCGCGGGGAGCATGCCGACGCCGCGCAACGCGCGGTCGAGGTGCTCGGTGCGGAAGCCGGACTTCTGCACGGCGTCGACCAGCGCGGCGAACACGGCGCCGTCGAAGCGGACGCGGACGGCCATCCACTTCGCGGCGAGGCCCACGAGCACCTGCGCGGCGAGGAAGGCGAGCGCGATGCCGCCGATCGGGTGCCACAGGGCGAAGCCGATCGCGGCTGCGGCGATGAGCGTCAGTCCCGTGGAGAGCGTGTCGAACGTGCCGACGGCCGCGAGTGCGTCGGCCGTGAGCCGAAGCCGCCACGCCAGCGCTTCGTCGATGGTATCGGAGAGCGTCATGGGGTGGCCAGCGCCCGCAACGCGCTCGTGTGCGCTTCGTTGAGCACGATCTCGCCGCGGGCGGCGCGCACGCGCGCAACCGCCTCCGGCACGGTGCGTTCGCGTCCCGTGGCGAGCAGCCACGCCGCCGCTGCGCACGCGCTGCGCGAGTACCCGAGGGCACAGCAGACGAGCACGGGACCGCTCTTGCGCCGCTGCTCGATCGTGTGCGCGGCATCCTGCAGCTCGCTCGCGTCCGGCGGGACGAGGTCGAGCATGGGAATCGACGACAGCGCCGCGGCGCCGCGCGGTACCGACATCTCGGCGGCAACGTCGACGATCCCCGCGAAGCGACGCTCCATGAGGTCGCGTGCGGACGGCGTGCGGCCGATCCACACGCCGTCGGCCAGCGGCGAGGGCCGCGGCTGGCGGCGGGTCCACCAGCGCGAATTGAGCCATGCACCCGCAAGATAGGGGGCGAGCAGCCAGCGCGCCGCGAGGCCGACGCGGCCGTCGCGCGCTTTCTGGAAGCCCGAGGCGCCGACGCCGGTGTAGAACGAGGCGACCATGGCGAGGGAAAGCGCGGGCCAGGCGAGCCACAATGCAGCGCTGCGCGCATACCACGCGAGCGCGATGCATGCGAGCGCGCCCGCCGCGTAGCGCAGCGCGAGGCGGTGACGCGCAGGGTCACGCTCGTAACGCCACGCGGAAGCCGGCGACGGCACGCCGGTCTCCGGCATCGGCCACAGCCACACGCATAGCCATCCCAGGGCGAGGCCGGTCGGCAGGTCGATGAAGTGGTGCTGCCAGGTGGTCAGCACGGATGCTCCGATCATGACGAACCAGATGTCGAGCAAGATGCGCGCCAAGCCGCGGACCTTGGCGGCGTAGAGCACCCAAAGGATGACCGCGAGGGCGATGTGCAGCGACGGGACCTGGTTGTAGGGGAGGTCGAAGCTCGCGAGCAGCCCGAACAGTGCGCCCGGGGTGCCATCGGTGGCGGGACGCTCGAACGAGAAGCGGTAAGGCCACGCGAGAAAGCACGCGACCGCGGCCAGCTGGGCGGTGAGCAGTCGCTTCGCGTGCGTGTCGAGCTCGGCACGCGACGCGCACGTGAAAAGAGACAGCGCGTACAGCGCATCGATCGACCAGTACGGGACGATGGTCCACGCCCAGAAGGGGATGGCCCGCTCCCACGCGAAGACGGCGGCCGGCACGGCCGAGCGTTGCGCCGCCATCCAGTTGGCGAACCCGTAGGAGACGAAGAAGAACGGGCCGAGGAAGAGCAGCCACGCGACCGCGCGCCGCCACGGACGCGCCGCCATCAGCCGATGCGGCGTGCGAGCGAGACCGTGAAGATGCCCCACTCGTCGATGCGCTGGTCGATCTTGCGGAAGCCGGCGGCGGCGACCAGCTGGTCGAGCTCCATCTGCGTGCGCCGCCGCATCACCCATGCGCCGCCGCGGTGGCTCGTCAGGCCGCGCGCGATCAGCTCGAGCTGCGGGTGCCACGGCTGCCCCGTATAGACGAGAAGGCCGTCTTCCTCGATCGCCGCGGCAAGGCCGCGCAGCGACTCGCGCACCGGCGCGTTGTCGGGGAAGAGCTCGTAGAGTCCCGAGACGATGCCGATCGTGGGCTTCGGGGCGATCGCGGCGAGGCTGTCGTAATCGAAGGCGTCGCCTTGCTCGAAGGTCGCGAGCGGCGTCAGGCCCCGCGCGCGGATGAGCGCTTGTCCCTGCTCGACGTTGCGCCCGACGAAGTCGCGCAGGAGGATCGCATCGGGCGCGCTGCTCGCGGCGATCGCGTCGAGCACATAGCGGCCATGCCCGGCCGCGACGTCGACGACGCGCGCCGGCGCGGAGGCGGCACGGCGATCGGCGATCGCGACCCGCAGGAGCTCCTCGAGGTGCAGCTTTCGCTGTCGGATGCCGATCCAGCCGATCGCGTCGAGGTAGTTGCGGTCGACGAGGCGTCCGAGCGGCGTCGTGCCCGAGGCCGCGTTGCGGTACACGTAGTCGAGGGTGCTGCCCGAGTCGAAGCCCGTCTCCTGTCCGAGGCGCACGCCGTCGGACAGCGTGGCACCGAAGCGCAATACGGCGCGCGTTGCGCGCCAATACAGCCCGCGCAGCGACAGTGCGGGCAGGGGCGCGGCGAGCGCGTCGGCTTCCTCGCGCGTGAAGCCTGCGAGATCGGCGTCGGTCACGTCGGGAATGGCGAGCGGCTCGGCGAAGCGTCGCGTGACGAATCTGCGCACCTGAGCGATGGCTGCGGCGCGATCGAGCTCCCCCAGCGTGTCGTGGTAGAACCCGTGCAGGACGTGGCGCTCCTTCACGGTCGCGCCCAGGCGGTCGAAGAACGCGTGCTGTGGGCCGTGATGGACTACCCAGTCGGCCCCCGACAGCAGGAGCTGCGTGGGCACGACGATGGCCGGCGCGTCGGCGACGATGCGCTCGGAGACGTCGAACAGGCCGAGCAGGACGCGCACGGAGATGGCGCGCGCGATCAGCGGATCGGCGTCGTAGCTCGCCATGCGCTCGGTGTCGCGCGTGAGGAACTTCGCCTTGACGTAGCTCTTCACGAAGAAGTTGCCGCGCAGCTTCGACATGAGGGCGAGGCCGCGCCGCGCGAAGGGCACGTATAGCTTCACCTTGAACGCGGGCGACGCGAGCACCATGCAGCGCAGGCGAGGCGCGTAGTCGTGGACCCACGCGGCGGCCAGCACCGCGCCGACGCTTTGCGCGATCAGACCCATGTCTTCGACGCCGATGCCGTACGTCTCGCGGATGTGCCCGGCGAAGGCCTGCACGTCGCGCACAAGGGCGGCGATGTTCGGCGCGTCGCCGCGAGCGCCCGGCGAGCGGCCGTGGCCGCGCGCGTCCCACGCGAAGAAATCGAAATCCGGCATCCCGAGCTCGTCGACGAGATGCGCCATGCGGCCGGAATGCTCGTGGCCGCGGTGGAACAGCACGATCGCGCCGCGCGGCGGGCCGTCGGGCGCCGGCCAATGCCGATAGAAGAGGTCCACGGCGTCGTGCGTGCGGAACGTGCGCTCCCGCGACGCGCGCGCGAGCGAGGCGACGGCGGCGGAGTCGTTCATGGCGTCTTGCTCTCGGCCAGGCCGCGGCTCACGCGGTTCACGATCGTCAGGGCGAGCATCGCGGCGATGAGGGGCATGACGTACGCGGCCCATTCGGGCAGCGAGTCGGTCATGCCGATCCACAGGCCCATGGCACCGAACATGAACGCGCGGTCGCTCTTGCCCATCGGACCGTCGTAGCGCCGCGACGCGCCGACGGTGGCGCCGAGCGCGCCCGCGAATTCGCTGATCACGGCGAGCACGATCACGAGCCCGGTCCAGAACGGCGAGAGCGGCGACACCTGCGCGAACGGGAAATAGAGCGCGGCGTCGGACACGACGTCGGTGAGCTCGTTGAGGTATGCGCCGAGCCGGCTCTTCTGACCGAACTCGCGCGCGAGCATGCCGTCGATGGCATTGAATCCCATGCGCAGGAACATCCACACGGGCACGAGCAGGAAGGGCCAGCGCGCAGGCGCCTGCCACGCGACGAAGGCCCCGACCGCGACCGACACGATGCATGCCGCGAGCGTGACCTGGTTCGCCGTCGCGCCGGCGCGCGCAAGCGCAGTGGTGAGCGGCCGCAGCAGCGACTGGAACTTCGGCTTGAGCGCGTAGATGGTGGGCGGCATACGCCAGCCCTATGCTACTCCTCCGGCCGGTCGAGGAGCTCGCGCGCCTTCTCGACACCTTGCTCGGCGGTCATGGGACCTCCGGGCGGGGGCGGGCCGTCGTCATCGTCGTCGCCGGGTCCGATCGATCGACGGCGCGCGACCATCCACCATACGCAAACGCCGCCGACGAGCAGCACGAACGGGCCGAACCACA
>DATJXV010000048.1:0-37993 GCA_035499955.1 Casimicrobiaceae bacterium | reverse complement strand
GGCGTCATGACCGGCAAGTCGGGGTTGAGCGCCCAGCTGTAGCGGTTTCGGAGCAGCGAGACCCAGTTGTCGAAGCCGAGCTCCTTCGCCTTCTTGTTCACAGCGTCCTCGGACGAGTACTTCGGCAGGAACTGCTTGAGGTAGTGCGCGGGTGCGTACGCGCCGCCCCAGTTCTGGAATGCGCCGCGCGTGGCGAGGCCGGCGCCGATCGCCGTGCTTCCCGCGAGCTGGTAGACGAAGAAGCTATAGGGTTCGGGGAATTCGAAGGCGACGGTGTAGTCGTCGACCTTGCGCATCTTCCCGTCCTTGCCGTTGATCTGGAACTCGAAGAACGGCGTCGGCACGATGTTCTTGTTGAGGTAGATGTCCTCGTACCAGAACATGAAGTCGTCGGCGGTCAGCGGCTTGCCGTCCGACCACTTGGCGCCCTTGCGAAGATAGATCGTGGTCGTCTTGCCGTCGGGGCTCACTTTCCAGTCGCGGGCGAGGCTCGGCACGATCTTCGTGCCCGTGTAGTCGAATGTGAGGATCTTGTCGGCGGAGTTGATCCGGTTGCCGTTCTCGTGGTCGGCCGGACCAGTGAACGCGCGGCGCCAGTTGCCGCCGTACTTGCCGATCTCGTTCAGCGGCTTGATCACGAGGAGCTGCGACGGCTCGGGCAGCCTTTGCGCGACCGGCGGAAGCTTGCCCGACTTCACCAGCGCGTCGAGCGTCGGCGCTTCCTTGAACGTCTTCGGGAAGTCCTTGACGTCGGTGACTACACTCGGTCCCTCGAGCTTCCCGATGAGCGACGCGCCGATCTTCTGCGTGTCCGCGGGCGCGGTCGTCTGCGCGGCTGTTTCCCCCAATCCGGTTGCAACGACGCAGGCAAGTCCAAGAGCCGTCAGCACCGCTGCCGGGCGCATCGATTTCATACCCATCCTCCTTGGTCCTGTTTGGTGTCGGAAGCGTGTGCAGGTCGCTCGCTCCCACTTTTTTCACGGATGCCGGACGCTTGGCTCCGGCATCTCGTGTTGTCGCCGCGGGTGCAATTTGCCACAGATCGAGCCGCGCGGGGACCGGAACCGCTGCGCGACCCGGGCCAGCACCGAACCCGTCGCGCGCCGCGCCGTATAATTCATTGATTGATATGCGTTTATTGTAGCGCAGAGATGGATGAGAACGACGACCGGCGACTCCAATCGCGCCTTGCCCGTGGCCGGTCACACCCGGCCTTCGCGTGAGGACGCGAAGCTCACGAGAAGGATGATCCCGGCCGCCGCCAGCAGCGCGGCGCTCGAGATCTTGAGCAGGAGCACGGCGATCACCGCGCCCGCGGCGTAGGCGACCCACGTGATCGCGAGCAGCGCAGCCGGGTTCTTCTGGCTCGGCGCGGCGAATATCTCGTGCCGGGCGAAGAAGTCGAGCGTGGCTTCGGCAAGCCGGGCGAGCGTGCTGGTGAGCACGATCGTGCTGATGGCGGCGCCCTTGAACTTGGTGATCGCGGTGGCCTGGATTCCCATGGCGAACGCGATGCAAAGTACCGTGAGCGACGGCGGCGCGATGAAAGAGGACGCGCACAGGATCAAGGCCTCGACGAGCAGCGGCAGCCGGGCGCTCTTCGCGAAGCGCAGCGAGAGTCGACCCAGCATGGCGCCGCCGAAGAACGTGAGGAACGTCGATGCCCGCTCGATGGCGACCGCGAACTCGCCGTTGGCGAGCGAGGCGCCGGTCAACACCGTGTTGCCGGTCATGTTCGCCGCGAACACGCCCGATTGCACGTAGCCGATCGCGTCCGCGATGCCGCCGGCGATGCACAGCAGCGCAGCGGTGTTGGCGTCGCGTTGCACCCAGCCGCTCACCATGGGAAGCTCCGTAGGTTGTGCCTCGCCGCATACTAAGATAGCTTCGAGGGCCCGTTAACAGGCCCCAACAATGTCCGCCACGAGTCGCCTCGTGTCTTTCGTCTGCGGCCTCGATCCGCGAGCCCTGCCCGCGCAGGTGGTCGAGCAGGCCGTGCGCTGCGTGCTCGACTTGACCGGCGTCGCCATCGCGGGAAGTGCGACGCCGCTCGCGAAGATCAGCGCCGCGTTCGCTCACGAGCAGTTCGCGGCCGGCAAGGCGACCGTCATCGGATCGCACGACCGCCGGGGCGTGGTGGGCGCGACGTGGATCAACGGCGCGTGCGCGAGCGCGCTCGACATGGACGACGGCAACCGGATCGCCATGGGCCATCCGGGTGCGAGCGTGATTCCGGCGGCGCTGGCCGTGGCCGAAGACCGCGAGGCGAGCGGCCTGCAATTCCTCGCCGCGCTGGTGGCCGGCTACGAAGTCGCCGTGCGCGCGAGCGCGGCGCGCGTCCCCTGGTACAAGGACAAGATGTATTCGACCGGCATCTGGGGCGTGTTCGGCGCCGCGGCCGCCGCGGGCAAGCTGCTCGGTGTCGACGAGGAGGGGCTGCAATCCGCGCTCGGCATCGCCGGCTCGCACGGCGCGTTTCCGCCGGGCGGACTCAAGGCGAACCACGCGATGGTAAAGGAGACGATCGCGTGGAGCGGGATGACGGGCGTGGCCTCCGCGCTGCTCGCCGAGCTCGGCTTCGGGGGCCCTTCCGATTTCTTCGATTACACGCAGCGCTGGGATGCCTCGGTGCTCGTGGCGCAGCTCGGCGATCCCGCGGCGTACGCGATCGGCAAGACCTATTTCAAGCCCTACGCGGTCTGCCGCTGGGCGCACGCCGCGGTCGACGCGGTCCTCGCGCTCAAGCATCGTCATGCGCTGCGAAGCGATGAGGTGGAGGGCGTGCACGTCGAGACCTTCTCGGAGGTGACCCGGCTCGCGAACTACGCCCCGCGCAACACGATTGCCGCCCAGTTCAGCATCCCGTTCGCGCTGGCGGTGGCGCTGATTCACGATCGCATCGGTCCCGCCGAAGTCAGCGAGGCGCACATCGGCGATGCATCGATCCTCGATCTCGCCCGCAAGGTGCGCGTCACCGTCGACGCCGACCTCGACCGCCAATTCCCGGCCAAGACCATCGCCCGGGTGACGATCCGCGCGCGGGGCAAGGACGTCGCGACGACCGTCGAGTACCCGCGCGGCAATCCGGAGAACCCGCTTTCCGACGCGGAGCTCGAGGCCAAGTTCGTGCTGCTCGCGGACGGCGTCGTCGGCCAGGCGCGCAGCCGCGCGCTGCTCGCGGCGATCCGCGGCTTGCCGGGCTCGCCCGACGTCCGCGCGCTTACCGAGCTGCTTCGCTACTAGAGAAGCGTGCGATATCGAACGCCGCGATCGGCGTCGGCGTCGCGCCGTCCTGCACGAGCTCGGCCATGACGGCGCCCACCGCAGGGCCGAGCTGGAAGCCGTGGCCCGAGAAGCCGAAGGCGTGGAACAGGCGAGGCGTCGTTCTGCTGGGTCCCATCACGGGGATGACGTCCGGCATCGTTCCCTCGATGCCGGTCCACGTGCGGATGATCTGCGCGTGGACGAGCCGCGGCACGAGCGCGATCGCCTGCTTCGAGGCGCCTATCGTCGTAGCGGCGACGGGGTAGGAGCGGACCTGCTCGCGGTCCGCCACGGCGCGGCCGCCGCCGAAGACGATGTTGCCGCGCGCGGTCTGCCTTACGTAGATGCCGCCGCCGCAGACGCCGAAGTTCGGCACCATGAAATGCGGCAGCGGCTCCGTCACGCACATGTTCGGCGCGATCACGTCTTCGGGCACGGACTCGCCGAAGCGCGCGGCGATCTCGTGCGCCCACGCGCCGGCGACGTTGACGAGCGCCTCTGCGCGCAGCTCCACGCCGCCGGCGGTGCGCACGTGGAAGCGCGCGCCGTCGTAGCCGACGTCGGTCACGTGGGCGTGCTCGCGGATGTCGGCGCCGGCCGCACGCGCGGCGCGGGCGAAGGCCGGCGCGACCAGCCGCGGGTTGGCCGCGCCGTCCTCGGCGCACAGCGACCCGCCGACCGCGGCGTCGCCCAGGAACGGATAACGGGCGTGAAGCGCCTCGCGGCCGAGCAGCTCGAGGACGAGGCCGTACGGCAGGGCGGCGTCGCGATACGCCGCGAGCTCGGCCATGTCGGCGTCCGAGCGCGCGAGCTTGACGTGGCCGCTTGCGATGAACTCGCAATCGGTTCCGACGAGCTCGGCCAAGCGCGCCCACATCTCGCGCGAGCGGCGAGCGAGCGGAAGCTCGGCCAAGTCGCGCCCTTGCTGGCGCACGCCGCCGTAGTTGACGCCGCTCGCCTGACCGCCGCACGTGCCGCGCTCGAGCAGCACGACCGAGGCGCCGCGCTTTCGCAGGTGCAGCGCGGTGGAGCATCCCGCCGTGCCGCCGCCGACGATCGCCACCTCCGTGGTGAGGCGCTCGCTCATCGCATCGGGATCGGCTTCACCGGCGGCTGCCCGCGCAGCCTTCCGGCGCCGTAGAGCGGCACGCCCAGCGCGGTCGCCAGCACGGCGGCCGCGGAGGGCCCGCATAGGCGTCCCTGGCACCGTCCCATGCCGCAGCGGCTGAACGCCTTCGCGCGATTGATCTCGTCCGCGTGAAGCTCGCGCGCCGCGGCGCGCAGTTCCCCCGCGGTCACGCCCTCGCAGCGGCACAGCACGGTCTCGTCCGCCATCGCCGCCGCCATGTCGACAGGGAACGGGAACGCGGCGTCGAGCGCGATCCGCATGCGCCCGGCGCGCCGTCTGTCGTGCTCGAGCGCGGCCGCGCGTGCCTTGTCGACGGCACGGCCGCGGTCCTCGAGCAATGCCAGGGCGGCGTGCTCGCCTGCGATCTCCGCCGCATCGGCGCCTGCGATGCCGCTGCCGTCGCCGGCGAGGTACACGCCGCGCACCGCCGTGCGGCCGGCGTCGTCGCACCGCGGAAGGAATTGCTGCTGCACAGGATCGAACGCGAACGGGACGCCCGCGAGATCGGCGAGCTGCGTTTCCGAGCTGAGGCCGAAGCCGAACGCGATTGCGTCGCACGCGATCCGGCGCTCCGACGCGCCGTCGCGATAAACGAGCGCGCAGACCGCATCGTCCTGCGCCTGCGCCGCGACGGGCCGGATGCCGTTGGCGACGCGGATGCCGCGCGCGCGCAGTGCCGCGACGTACCACAGTCCCTTCGCCAACGTCCTTCCGCTGCGCAGGAGTCCCGGCACTGCGCGACGCTCGACGGCGAACGGCGTCGTGTCGAGCACGGCGGCCACGTCGCCGCCCGCCTTTGCGTATTGGTACGCGACGAGATACAGGAGCGGCCCGGTGCCCATGAACACGACGCGCTCGCCCACCGCGCAGCCTTGGTACTTCAGCGCGACCTGTGCGCCCCCCAGCGTGTAGACGCCCGGCAGCGTCCAACCCGGGAAGGGGATCACGCGGTCGCGCGCGCCCGGCGCGAGGATCAGGTCGCGGTACGCGACCTCGCCGAACGCACCTGCGGACAGGCAGTGCAGCACCCCAGGCGCGATGTCCCACACGAGCGTGCCGGGCCGGTAATCGATGCGACCGGCGAGCGCGTCGAACGCCCGGTGCACGCGGCGTGCCTTGGTCGCTTCGAACCCGTAAAGCGCGCGGTAGGCGCGCACGAAGCCCGACGGCGGCCGCCGGTAGATCTGGCCGCCGCTGCGCGGCGCCTCGTCGACGACGATGGGTGCGAGTCCCGCGGCCGCGAGCGTGACCGCGGCGCGCATGCCTGCGGGGCCGGCGCCGACGATGACGGGAGGCGCGTCGTTCATCGCGTAACCACGTGCATGCCTTCGGCGACGAAGCTCGTGCACGCGCGAAGCCGCGTGCCGTCCTCGAGCGAGACCCAGCAGTCCTGGCAGGCGCCCATGAGGCAGAACCCGGCGCGCGGCGCGCCGCCGAATTCCTCCGTGCGCACGCGGCGCCCGTTGACAAGCAGCGCGGTCAGGACCGTGTCGCCGGCGAGCGCCTGGCACTCGCGCCCGTCGACGAGGAACCGCACGACCGGCCGGTCGCGTTCGGCTAGGCGGCGAAATTGCGCGGCCGGCATGATCAGAACATGTCCTCGAGCCGGCAGTTGACGAGCAGCTCCGCCACCGCCGCGTTGTCGGGCAGCGCGAGCGCGGTGGCGACGAGTTCGGCCAGATCGGCGGGCTGGATCATCGCCTCGCGCGGCACGGCGGTCACGTTAGCCGTCATGTCGGTGGCCACGAAGCTCGGGCAGATCACGGTTGCGCGCACGCCGTCGTCCCAGCCCGCGCGGCGCACCGCGTGCGTGAGCGCGACGACGGCGAACTTGCTCATCGCGTAGCCCGCATGGTCGTTCTTCACGCGCTTGCCCGAGAGCGAGGCGACGTTGACGATGCGCCCGTGGCCGGAGCGCTTGAGGTGCGGCAGCGCGAGGCGGATGAGGCGCAGCGGTCCCTTGACGTTGACCTCCCACATCGCGTCGTACGCCGCCTCGTCGTCATCCTCGATGCGGACGGGAAGCGCGATGCCCGCGTTGTTGACGAGCCCGTCGATGCGGCCGAAGTGATCGGCCGTGCGCGCGACCCAGGCCCCGCAGCTGGCCGCGTCGCGCGCATCGAACGCGCACGCGATCGCCCGTGCCTCGTCCACGCTGCCGAGAACTGCGGCGAGCTTGCCGGGGTCGCGGCTGCCGAGGCTCACGCGATAGCCCTTGGCGAGCAGGCAACGTGCCACGGCGAGACCGATGCCGCGGTTGGCGCCCGAGATCATCACGACGCGCTTGTCGGGTGCGAGCACGTCCTCTCCTATTTCGTATGCAGGTGGCACGCCACGCCGCGGCCGCCGCCCATCTCCCGCCATTCCGGGTACGCCTCCCGGCACACCGGCATGACGTGCGGGCAGCGGGTGTGGAAGTGGCAGCCTGGCGGCGGATTCACGGCCGACGGCACCTCGCCTTCGATGCGCAGCATCACGACCTTGACCTTGGGATCGGGCACCGGCGAGGCGTCGCGCAGCATCTTGGTGTACGGGTGCAGCGGCGCGTCGAAGATCGCCGGGATGGGTCCTGTCTCGACGATGCGGCCGAGGTACATGACCGCCATGCGTTGGCAGAAGTAGCGCACCACCCCCAGGTCGTGCGAGATGAAGATGAACGCGAGCCTGCGCGATGCCTGCAGCCGCTGCAGAAGCAGCAGGATCTGCGACTGGATCGAGATGTCGAGGGCGGATACCGGCTCGTCCGCGATCAGGAGCTCGGGCTCGACGGTGAGCGCGCGGGCGATGCCGACGCGCTGCCGCTGCCCGCCGCTGAACTCGTGCGGGTAGCGCAGCATCGCGTTCGCCGGCAAGCCGACTTCCGCGAGGAGCGCATGGGCCCGCGCCTCGCATTCCGCAGCGCCCGCGATGCCGTGCACGCGCATCGGCTCGATCAGCGCCTGTCCGACGCGGCGGCGCGGATTGAGCGAGGCGTACGGGTCCTGGAAGATGATCTGCAGCTTGCGCCGCAGCACGCGAAGGCGCGAGCGCGGCGCGGTCACCACGTTCTCCCCTTTGAACGCGATCTCGCCCTCGTCGGGCTCGATCAGGCGCAGGATGGCGCGCCCGGCAGTCGACTTGCCGCAGCCGGACTCGCCGACCAGGCCGAAGGCCTCGCCCTCGCCGACGTGGAACGAGACGCCGTCGAGCGCGCGCACGGTGACGGTCTTCGGACGCGGAAAGCCGCGCTTCACCGTGAAGAACTTGCGCAGCCCGGTAACCGAGAGCGCGGGGTCAGGCATGGCCGGCCTCGGCAGGCGGCGCGCGCAGCCAGCAACGCACCTGATGCTCGCGAGCCCCGGCCAACGGCACGAGAAGCGGATCGCGCGTTGTGCAGGCGTGTTCGCGGTGCGGGCAGCGAGGCGCGAAGCGGCAGCCGGTCGGCATCGCGCTGATGGCAGGCACCTGGCCCGCGATCGTGCTCAAGCCGCCCGCGTCGCGATCCACGCGCGGAATCGAGCGCAGCAGGAGTTCGGTGTACGGATGCGTCGGGTGCACGAAGATCTCGTCGACCGGTGCAGTCTCCACGATCTCGCCGGCGTACATGACGGCGACGCGGTTCGCGATCGACGCCACAACGCCGAGGTTATGGGTGATGAAGATCATCGCCATGCCGTACGCGGCCTTGAGCTCGGCCAGCAGCGCGAGCACTTGCGCCTGGATCGTCACGTCGAGCGCCGTCGTCGGCTCGTCGGCCAGCAGAAGCTCGGGGCGGCACGCGAGCGCCATCGCGATCATGACACGCTGTCGCATGCCTCCCGAGAACTGGTGCGGGTAGTCGGCGAAGCGCTGCCGGGCCGAAGGGATCTTCACCTGGTCGAGCAGGTCGAGCGCCGCCGCGTCCGACTCGCGGCGCCTCATGTCGCGGTGATAGCGCAGGGCTTCGGCGACCTGGAAGCCCACCGTCAGCACGGGGTTGAGCGAGGTCATCGGCTCCTGGAAGATCATGGAGATGCGGTCGCCGCGGAGGGTGCGCATCTCCTCCTCGCCGAGGTCCACGAGGTCGCGCCCCGCGAAGCGGATGTGCCCTCCGGCCACGCGCCCGTTGGCCGGCGGCACGAGGCGCATGATCGACAGTGCGGTCACGCTCTTGCCGCAGCCCGATTCGCCGACGATCGCGAGCGTCTCGTCGTGGTTCACCGCGAAGCTCACGTTGCGCACGGCCGGGTGCCAGCCGCCGCCGGTGCGGAACGAAGTCACGAGATCTTCGACCACGAGGATGGGGGTGGTCGCGGGCGTCATTTCATTCGCCGCCGCGCAGCTTGGGATCGATCGCGTCGCGCAGCCCGTCGCCCAGCATGTTGAGCGAGAACACGACGATCAGGATGGCGAGGCTCGGGAAGATCGACAGCCACGCGCTGTCGAGGATGTTCTCGAAGCCCTCGCGGATCATGCCGCCCCACGTCGGCGTCGGCGGGCGCACGCCGAGGCCGATGAAGCTCAGCGACGCCTCGATGCGGATCGCGGTGGCGAGCCACAGCGACGCCATGACCAGCACCTCCGCGACGATGTTGGGCAGGATGTGGACGGACAGGATGCGCAAGTCGGAATAGCCGAGGGCGCGGCAGGCCTCGATGTAGTCGCGCTCCTTCACGAGGATCGTCGGGGCGCGCGCGATGCGCGCGAACGGCGCGATGGCGGTGAGCGCGATCGCGATCATGAGATTGGGAAGGCTCGCGCCCAGCATCGCGACGACCATGAGGCCCATGATGAGCGACGGGAAGGAGAGCAGCACGTCCATCGCCTGCATCACGGCCATGTCGAAGCGGCCGCCGACGTAGCCCGCGAGCATGCCGATGATGCCGCCGATGATCACGGCGGCGAAGATGGAGACGGTGCTGATCACCAGCGACAGGCGGGCGCCCCACAGCAGGCGCGAGAGGATGTCGCGGCCGTAGGAGTCGGTGCCGAACCAGTGCGCGGCCGACGGCCCCTGCAGGCGCGCGAGGATGTCCTGCTCGAGCGGATCGTAGGGCGAGATATAGGGCGCGAGGAGGGCGAGGGCGACGACGACGAGGAACGTGACGAGCCCGATCCACGACGTCGCGTTGGCATTGAACGCACGCGCGAGCTGCGAGAGCGCATACGATCTGCGCGGCGCGACGGGTGCCGTCACGGTGCTCATGGTCGCTTCACCCGCGGATCGATGAATCCGTACGTGAGATCGGTCAGCAGGTTCACGAGCACGATGGCGAAGGCGTACACCACCATCATGCCCTGCAGCACCGTGTAGTCGCGCTGGTTGAGCGCGCTCACCATCAGCTTGCCCAGCCCCGGCCGGTTGAACACGATCTCGGTGAGCACCGAGTTTCCGATGAGGATCCCCAGGTAGAGGCCGACGACGGTGACCACGGGGATGAGCCCGTTACGGAACGCGTGACGCCAGATCACCGCGAGGCGGGGCACGCCCTTCGCCCGCGCCGTGCGAACGTAATCCTCGCCCAGCACCTCGAGCATCGAGGAGCGCGTCACGCGCGTGACGTAGGCGGCCATGATGATGCCCAGGTTCACGGCGGGAAGCGCGAGGCTGCGCAGCCGCTCGACCGGATCGTCGAGGCGGCCGGTGCTGATGACCGGGAACCAGTGCAGCTGGATCGCGAAGGCGAGCAGGAGCAGGATGGCCAGCACGAACGCGGGAAACGACAGCCCCAGCAGCGAGCCGACGCGCACGGCGTAGTCGACCCAGGTGTTGCGATGCATCGCCGACCACACGCCCAGGGGAATGCCGATCAGCGCGCCGAGGACGATCGCGGTGACCGTGAGGTCGATGGTGTAGGGCAGGACACTGCGCACCTCGTCGACCACGGGCTTGCCGGTCACGAGCGAGTTGCCCCACCGGCCGCGCAGCGCGTCGCCCAGGAAGTCGACGTACTGGATCGCGATCGGCTTGTCCACGCCGAGGCGGTGGCGCATGTTGGCGAGCGCCTCCTGGCTCGCCTGGTCGCCGAGGATCGTCTGCGCCGGATCGCCCGGCAGCACGCGCGCCAGCACGAAGACGATGGTGAGCACCGCGAACAGCGTCGGTACGGCGAGCAGCAGGCGCTTCAATACGTACGCGAGCATGCGAGCGTCGGACCCCGCCCTCTCGATGCGAGAAGGCGAAAGGCGAGTCCGTCGAGGTTACTGCGTGAAGTGCGTGCCCTCGTCGATGACGGGACCCAGGCTCAGCGAACCCTTCAGCGGGAAGCCGTAGTCGAGGGTCGCGCGGCGCGCCCAGATCTGCGGCTGTTCGTAGATCGGCACGCCGCATACCTTGGCCATCAGCTTCTGCTGCGCGGTCTTCCACAGCGCCTTCTGCTTGGCGGGATCCGGCTCCACGCGCGCGGCGTCGATCTCGGCATCCGCGTCGTTGCAATGCGAGAAGTTGGTCACCGCCGTCGGCGTGCCGACGATCGAGCGCGAGTGGTAGAACTGCGTGAGGTACACGTCGGCGACCGGGAATCGCCCGGCGGCATAGTGCACGATCGGGCTCATGTCCTTGCGGATGTTCGCGTGGTAGGTCGCGTGCTCGACCACTTCCATGTCGAGGGTGATGCCGACCTTTCGAAGCTGCGCCTGCACGACTTCCATCGTCGACAGCATGGTCGGCAGATTGGTATGGATAATCTTGATCGTGAGCCCGTTCGGATAGCCCGCTTCCTTGAGCAGCGCCTTCGCCTTCTCCGGGTCGTAGGGCAACAGCGGGACGTCGGCGGTCTGGCCGAGGTAGCCGATCGGCACGATCGACTGCGCCGCGCGCGAGGTGTCCTTGCCCTTGAACTGGACGACCTGGTTGCGGTCGATCGCGTAGGCGATCGCCTGCCGCACGCGGATGTCGTCGAGCGGCGGCTTGGTGACGTTGAAGTAGAGCACGGACAGCTCCGCGGGATCGAACACGTCGACGATCACGTCCTTTTCCTTCTTCATGCGGTCGACCCAGGTCTGGTCCTGCTTGCCGTAGATGAGGTCGATCTCGCCGGAGGTGAAGG
Source organism: Casimicrobiaceae bacterium (assembly GCA_035499955.1). Lineage (GTDB taxonomy): Bacteria > Pseudomonadota > Gammaproteobacteria > Burkholderiales > Casimicrobiaceae > VBCG01. Next base: position 26,593 of record DATJXV010000048.1, on the reverse strand, counting down.
CCAGGTCGCGGCTCGCGTCGGACAGGATGTAGCGGTAGACGATCTTCTCGAGCTTCGGCTTGCCGCGGAAATACTGCGGGTTGGCCACCAGCGTGACCGACTCCTTCGGCTTGTACTCGCTGAACATGAAGGGGCCGGTGCCAACGGGCTTCTGCGCGAAGTTCTCGCCCATCTCCTCGGCCGCCTTCTTGCACACCATGTTCCCGCCCTGGTAGTTGATGAGCAGGCCCAGCAGGCTCGGCACCTGGTTCTTGAGCGTGATGCGCACCGTGTACTTGTCGAGCGCCTCGACCTTGTCGAAATCCTTGAAGTCGCTCGAGAAGGCGCTGCGCTTCGGATCGGCCGCGCGGGCGAGCGAATAGACCACGTCCTCCGAGGTGAACTCGCCGTAGCCGTGATGACACTGCACGCCCTTGCGCAGGTTGAACGTCCACACCTTGCCGTCCGGCGAGGACTTCCAGCTTTCCGCGAGGTCGCCCTCCATGAGCGCCGGATCCGGGTTCATCGTCCCCTGCTTCATGCGCACGAGGCCGTTGAACATCCAGTCGAGGACCGCCTTGTCGGGCGTGGTGGCCGACAGGTGCGGGTCGAGCCTGCCGGCGTCGATCGCCGCCATTCCAACCGACAGCGTAGTCTTGGCCGCGAGCGCCGCGGGCGCGACGGCGGATAGCACTAGAACCGCGGCGAGCGCGGCAACGCGCTTGAGATGGATCATCGTAGACATCCGCTTCCCCCTAAGTTCAGGTCCTTCCCGGACCTCGCTCCAGCGACCAACCGCAAAGCATACACTCATAGGTGGCTAAATCGGCAGGAACGCGGCCGTCGCCAGCGTCTGGACGACGCGGCGTATGACCCGGTTGGTGCGCTGCGCGGCGATATCGGCCATCACATCCTGGTACGCGATCATCTTGCCGAACTCGCGCTCGAACGACAGGTTCTGCACGTCGCCCGCGCCTTCGTTGGACACGATGAGCACCTCGCCCCGTGCGTTGCGTGTATTCGAGAGCTTCCAGGCCGCGATCTCTATGTTGCGCGCGCTGTTGTAGAGCTTCTGCGCATCGAGCGTATCGGCGAGGTAGAACTCGGTCTTCTCGTTGTAGGCGATGTAGATCATGCTCGCGATCCCGACGCCGAACGCGAACACGCGGTCGCCGCCGTAGTCCTGGCGCAGGGCGAGGACGATGGCGTCGGTGCTGCGCGCGTTGCCGAGCTCGGCGAAGCGGAACTGCGCCGGCGGATCGAACGCACGCGCCACCGCGGCGTCCAGGCTGGCGTGGTTGCCCTTGCGCCACTCGCGCGGGTTTCGCCGGTACAGCTTCTCCATCAGCAGCCGCGCCGAGCTCAAGGCTTCGCGCGCGTGCGCTTCGGCGGCGACGTCGATGTCCGACTTCGCGAGATCGGAGGGCCTGAAGTCACGCTCCGGGGGCTGCGGTCGTCTCCCAGTCGGGGGCGCGGACGGGGGAAGCTGCGGCGCTGCGGTGCATGCGAACAGCGGCGCGCACAACGCCGACACGCAGTCGAGCACGAATGCTCGCCGATGCGGGTCCCGGGTGCGCATGGCTTGGCCTTTTCGCCGGATCCTTCGCGAAACCGGCTCACTATACTCAAAGTGCCGGCGATCGCGGCCGCGGTCGACAAATGTCAAGACGGACCGCGACGCATGCGGCTAGAAGGTCGTGTCGCGCAAGCCTCGATGCGATCCCCGCCGTGAAGATCCTCCTCGTCTGATGCCGGTGCAGTTCTCGCGCGGGTGCCCGTTCGACTGCGAGTTCGTCGACGACAACTTCATCGGTCACCGCAAGCACGCGAAGGAGCTCCTGCAGGCGCTGATCGAGTGGCGCAGGCGCGTCGTGCCCGGCATGGGATTCCTCACCGAGGCGTCGGTAAATCTCGCCGATCATCCGGAGCTCGTCTCGCTGGCGGTCGAGGCCGGCTTCAAGACGATCTTCGTCGGCCTCGAGACGCCGTCGGTCGAAGGCCTCGGCGAGTGCGGCAAGCGCCAGAACCGCAACCGCGACCTCGCCGAGTCCGTCGGCGTGCTGCGGCGCGCGGGGCTCGAGGTGATGGGCGGTTTCATCGTCGGCTTCGACTCGGACCGGCCGGACATGGCGATCGAGCTGTCGATCCTCGGCCATCACTTCCGCACGGTGGCCGGCACCCTCTAGCCGGCGCGGCGGGCCGTGCCTACGACGCGACGACGCGCGGCCGCGCTTGCTTGAGGATCGCCTCGACGTCCCACGGCGTGAGCGGGCGCGCGAACAGGTAGCCCTGGCCGCCGTCGCAGCCGAGATCGAGGAGCTTGCGGCATTGCAGCTCGGTCTCGATGCCTTCCGCGACGACGCGCTTGCCCATCGCCCGGCCCATCGCGATGATGGCGCGCACGACTTCCTCGCCCTCGCTGCCGCGAACCATGCGCGTGACGAACGAGCGATCGATCTTGATCTCGCCGACGGGCAGGTCCCACATGCTGGCGAACGACGAATAGCCCGTGCCGAAGTCGTCGATGCTGATGTGAAGCCCGCGGTCGCGCAGCAGGCGCAGGTTGGGCAGCGCCACCGACAGGCCGTCGATCAGCATGCTCTCCGTCACCTCGAGCGCGACCCGGTCCGGCGGGATGTTCGCGCGATGCACGATGTCGAGCACGCGCTCGACGAAATCGTGCTGCAGGAGCTGCGCCCCCGAGACGTTGACGTGCACCTGCAGGTGCGAGGAGGTCGGCACCGATTTCTGCCACAGGGCGAGCTGCCGGCACGCCTGGTCGAGCGCCCAGTCGCCGAGCGGCACGATGAGGCCGGACTCCTCCGCCACGCGGATGAATCGCTCGGGCTCGATGGCGCCGCGCTCCGCGTGGACCCAGCGGCACAGCGCTTCGACCGCGCGGATCTGGCGCGTGCGCAGGTCGAAGATCGGCTGGTACGCGAGGTAGAGCTGCTGCTGCTCGATCGCGCGCCGCAGCGCGCTTTCGAGCCACAGCTGCGAGGACACCTCCGCGTGCAGCGCGGTGTCGAACATCGCGTATTGCGCGCGGCCCTGCGCCTTCGCGCGGTACATCGCGATGTCGGCGTCGCGCATCACGTCCTCGGGCGAGGCGTATTGCGGGCCGCCCATGGTGATGCCGATGCTCACACTCGTTGAAAGCTCGGCGGAGCGTATGTGCACCGGCTCGCCGACCACGCCCTGCAGGCGGGTGGCGAGCGCAACGGCGTCCTCCTCGCGCATGTTGCGCGCGAGGATCGCGAACTCGTCGCCGCCCAGGCGCGCGATCACGTCGCTCGGGCGCAGCTGCGCAGCGATGCGCTTGCCGAGCACGACCAGGAGCTCGTCGCCCGCGCGGTGGCCGAGGCTGTCGTTGATCGTCTTGAAGCGGTCGCAATCGAGGAACAACACGGCGAAGCGGAAGCGCGGGTCCTTGCGCGCCGCCTTGATGGCGCCCGCGAGCTGCTCGAAGAAATAGGCGCGATTCGGCAGATCGGTGAGGTCGTCGTGATGCGCGATGTGCTGCAGGCGGCCTTCGGCGATGCGGCGCGCGGTGATGTCGAGGACCTGGAAGATGAGGCAGGGCGCGTCCTCGTCGGTGGCCGAGAAGAACGAGGCATGCAGCGCCACCGTCACCAGGCCGCGGTCGGGGCGCGTGCAGCGCAGCTCGAGCGAGCAGGTGGCGGTCGTGCCGGCGAGCAGGTTCTCGAGCTCCGCCGACAGCGCGGTGTGGTCGTCGCGATGGACGAACTCGCCGAAGTCGGCGCCCGACAGCTCGCCCTGGCGTCGGCCGAGGATCTCGCAGAGCGCCGGGTTCGCCTGCAGCACGATGCGGTCATGGGTGACGAGCGCCATCCCGATGGCGGCGTGCGCGAAGGCCTTCTGGAACCGGCTCTCGCTCTTCTGCAGCTCGGCCAGGTGCCGCGCGGCCTCCTCGGCCTCGCGCTCGGCGGCGGCGATGCGCTGCTGCTGGGCAAGCTTCGTGTCCTCGATGTGGCGCAGGTACAGACGGTGCGTCAGGGCGACCACCGCGATGACGGGCAGGGCCGCCACGAACACGCCCACGCCGAGCCTTTCGTAGCCGGAGTAGAGCAGCGCCGCCACGGCGGCCTGCGCGAGGTAGACGACGGACATCCACGCATGGCTGCGCAGGATCTGCAGCGGGCGCAGCGGGAGCCGCTGCCGCAGTGTCATGAAGGAAGCCATGAGGAGCGTCCCCGCCGCGAAGTAGGCGAGCGCGGTGGGCAGCAGCAGCAGCAGTTGCGTCAGGAGCGTGGTCGTGCCGAGGGTGCGGGAGAGCCCCTCGGTGCCCGCCTGGAACAGGGCGCCGCAGCCGTACATGGCGAGGCTCGCCATGGCCGGGCTCCCGAGACGGCTCGTCCACTTCTTCGACGTGCGGTACGACCCCCAGAACGCTTCGTGGGCGGCGGCGAGGGTCGCCGCGGCCGGCCCGTTCATCAGCAGCATCAGGAAGATGAAGATCTCGGCGCCGGTCACGGACATCCTGCCGCCCGGAATGCGGTGGGGGTAGGCGCCGGTCACGCCCGCGATGATGACACCGACGAAGATCTGGGCGACGGACGCGGCGGGCAGCACGGCAATCGACACCAGCGCCCGGCCGAGCACGACGGATCCGAGGATCGCCGTGACCCACCAGTAGATCTTGGTGCTCAGGTTGTAGTCGTCCATCCGCAGCATCAGGGGTCCCCGACCGGCACTTTCCCGGCCCCGAGCGGTGTTCTGATCTTGACGCGCCGGGTCCACCGTCACGGACCGGCCAAGGGGGAGATGCAAGAACCGCGCCGCACGGGACTTCTCCCGCGCGGCGGAGGTTCGGTCGAGGCCACGCCGGGGTGGCGCGGCGCCGTCCGGGGCGTCAGCGCTCGCCGGCCTGGACGGCCTCGCTCAGGACCAGGCCCTCGGAGAGCACGAGCCCTTCGGACAGCACGAGGCCCTCGGACAGGACCAAGCCCTCGGAAAGGACGAGGCCTTCGGACAACACGAGGCCTTCGGACAGCACGAGGCCTTCGGACAGGACCAAGCCTTCGGACAGGACCAGGCCTTCGGACAGAACCAGGCCCTCCGACAGGACCAGGCCCTCCGACAGGACCAGACCTTCGGAAAGGACGAGGCCTTCGGACAGCACGAGTCCCTCGGACAGGACCAAGCCCTCGGACAGCACGAGCCCTTCGGAGAGCACGAGCCCCTCGGACAGCACCAAGCCCTCGGACAGGACGAGGCCTTCGGAGAGCACGAGGCCTTCCGAGAGGACGAGGCCCTGGGACAGCGCGGACACCGGGGCGTACAACCCGCCGCGGGCCGCGAGGTTGGTCGCGCCCGCCACGGCATCGCCGGCCTTCACCCCAGGCGACAGGAGCATCGTCTTGCCGGCATACGTCTGCACGAAGTAGCGCGGCAGGCTGGTGCCCGGCCAATTGACGGCCGCCATCTTCGTGACCAGCCGCCCGCTCCACATGATGCTGGGGTCGTAGATCCCCTGGTACTTCGTCAGGACGGCGCCGCCGCCGACGACGTGGGCGCCGCCCGCGGTGATGAGCCCGCTCCACGGGACCGACTGGCCGCCGATCCACGACGGACTCGCGGGAAGCGTACGTCCCGCGGCGAGCATGTTGTCGCCCGGCTTGATCGTCCCGGCGGCGATCGCCGACGAAATGTCCGTGCGCATCGACTGCGCGACGCGCACGGCGCCGTCGACGTTCAGCAGTCCGGCGCCCTGCTCGATGAGCGAGAAGCCCGGCAGCGGCTGCGCCGTGTACTGCAGAATGGCCTTCACGAGCCCGGGCGTGAGCCCGGGGTTGGCCTGCAGCATCACGGCCACGGCGCCGGACACGGCGGGGGCGGCGATCGACGTGCCGCTCAGGAGCATCTCGCGCCCGTTCGTGCCCGCGTTGTAGCCGCCGACCTCGAGCGCGGGATTCTCGCCGACGAGCACGTTGGCGGGGTTCCCCTTGCTCGCGAGCGCGCCCACGATCTTGTTGCCCGGCGCGACGAGGTCGGGTTTCAGGAGGTTGTCGTACTGGCGCACGCCGCTCGCGTCGACCGAGCCGCTGCGCGTGGGGCCGCGCGAGCTGAAGTGGGTGACCGAGTCGTCGCCGCGCGTGAGCGAGTCGTGATGGTTGATCGCGCCCACCGTGATGACGCTCGGCTCGTTGCCCGGTGCGCCGATCGCGCCCAGGATCTCGGTGCCGCTCGACGTGACGCCGTAGTTGCCGGCGGCGGCCACCACGACGATGCCGAGCGAAGACGCCGCCCGCGCCGCGCGGCAAAGCGGGTCGGACAGGAACGAGCCTTCCGTCGGCGTGGCGAGGCTCACGTTGAGCACGCGGATGTTGTAGGTCTTGCGGTTGGCGATGACCCAGTCGATGCCGGCGAGCACGTCGCTCAGCTGGCCGATGCCGTTGCCGTCCAGGACGCGGACGTCGAGCAGCGCCGCGCCCGGGGCGATGCCCTCGGCGTCCGGGGCGCCGGAGATCGACTGTCCGGCGGCGACGGAGGCGACGTGCGTGCCGTGCCCGTAGAGGTCGGGGTTGGCCGTGGCCGAGCCGTCGATCGCCGCCTTGAACGCGAGGTAGGGCCCGCTGCCCGGGCTGTAGCCGATCGTCAGGTCCCTCGGCTGCGTCCAGTCGAGCGCTCTCGAGGACTGCGTGGTGCTCATGCGCGTGAGGTCGACCTGCGCGGCGATGCGACCGCTGCCTTTGCAGCTGCCGCGGCTGGTCGTGCCGCCGAACGCGGCGTGGCAGGTGTCGATGCCCGAGTCGAGGACGGCGATGCCGACGCCGGCGCCGCTCAAGCCGGTGGGATTGCTGGCGCGCACGCCCGCGGCGCCGGAGATCTGCTCGAGGAAGCTCGTCGTGCGGAACGCCTGCCGGTTCGGCACCACGAACGCGACGTCGCTGCGGGCGGCGATCGCGTCGACCGCGCCGCTCGGCAGCACCGCCAGCAAGGCGGGCGCCGCCTGGTACATGTAGAAGACCGAGCCGCCGGCCGCGAGGATGGCGGCGCGCAAGGCAGTCAGCGCGGGATCGGAGCTCGATGCGCTCACGACCACCTGCACGTACGTGCCCTTGGCCGTGGCGCTGGTGTACGGCGTCTGTGCGGCGGCGCTGAGCGTCGATCGCAGGTCGGGCGCGACCTTGTCGCCGTTCGCCGCGTGGGCGGCGTTGACGCCGCCGCCGAAGAGCGCGATGGCGAAAAGCCCGAGGGGCAGGAGAATCCGCCCGAGGAGTATCAGCCAACCGCTTGTTTGCGTTGACAGGCCGTGCCCGGCACGTCCGATGGTCGCCACGGTATCCCCCCTGTGTACGACTGTACAAAGGTGGATGCTACAGATAGCCCGTGTCGGGCACAAGATGTCGTCTTGATCTTAGACAAGACAAAATGCGGGTGAATAATCCGTCGACCACCGAATGTGACGGTTTCCTTACGTTTGGACCGGAAGCGGGCTGCAGGCCCCGTCAGCGGATGGCCTACAAGCGCGTAGGGGGGCGTCCGCTGGCGCCGGAGAATCGATTGGAGGAGCCTTCCAGAGCCCGTTTCCTCAAAGGCGCCGATCCGATGCGACTGCCTTGCCTGCTAGGGGCCGCCTGCGCGGCCTTCTGCCTAAGCGCGACCGCTGCGGTGCCGTCGAGCGAGCTCGCGACCGCCGTCGAGTTCTACCACTCGGGGCTCGATCACTACTTCGTGAGCACCGCCCCCGGCGAGATCAACGACCTCGACACGGGCGTCCATACCGGCTGGGCGCGCACGGGGTACCGGTTCGCGGTGGTGAAGGCGGGCAGCGCTTACCCCGCGACGGTGCCGGTGTGCCGCTTCTACAGCCCGACGCTCGACACGCACTTCTATTCGGCCAAGGTCTCCGAGTGCAACGACGTCAAGGCCAAGTTCGCGGCCACCTGGCAATTCGAGGCGGACGAAGTCTTCCGCGCCTTTCTGGTCGACCCCGCGTCAGGCGCGTGTCCCGCCGACACGACGCCGGTGTATCGCCTCTACAACAACCGCGCCGACGCCAATCATCGCTATACGGACCAGATCGCGCTGTTCCTGTTCATGAAGGGCAAGGGCTACATTCCCGAAGGCGACGGAAGCCCGGCGCTCCCGGTCGCGTTCTGCACGCCGGCGGGCGGCGATGCGGTGCCGCCGATCCTGCCCACGGCCCCCCAGTGCACCCTTGTGTCAAGCGACGGCGCGCCCGCGCCCGGAATCGGCATCACGCTGAGCGCGACGTGCACGAACGGGCCGACGAGCTACCTATGGATCGGCTGCACGAGCACGCAGAGCAGCTGTATGGCGACGAGCGCAACGGCAGGCAGCGCGACCTACACGCTCTACACGGCCAACGCGCAGGGACCCGGCGCCGCGGCGGCGATCACCGTGAACTGGACGCCCGCGCCTCCCAGCGGCATGCCGCCGAACTGCTCGCTCGCGGCGAGCCCCACGTTCCCCGCGATCGGCACGGCCGACACGTTGACCGCGACCTGCAGCCCCGACGCGACGAGCTATCAATGGCTCGCGTGCGACACGTCGAACAGCGCCAACTGCGCGGCCATCGCGTCGTGCGCGGCGGCGTCGGCGACGTGCAGCGTGACGTCGTCCGTCGCCGGTGTCGCGCGCTACATCGTATCGGCGACGAACGCCTACGGCACGGGTCCGTGGACGAAGGTCGACGTCGAGTGGCAGAACAGCGCGGCCTTCGGCGGCTTCTGCGGCCAGTACGCCCGGGTGAAGGAGTTCGCGCTGCCTTGGGGTGACCCCTCCCGCTACACGACCGCCGCCTACGGCGGCTTCACGCCCGAGACCGTCATCGTGATGACGATGGCCGTGCCCGGATCGCCGGCGACGTACGCCGCAGCGGGCTACACCAGCCTTGCCGAGTTCAACGGCCCGCCGGCGTACCGCCATATGACGCTGTCGACTGCGCCGTGCGATTTCCGCGACCCCGATCCGTCCGGCGTGAACGGGCCGCTCGCGGCGAACGCGGGCGTGGCGGTGCTCATCAACTGGAACGTCGGGGCGGCGCCGGTCGCGCTCGTGCCGGGCCACACCTACTACTTCAACTTCCGCAACCTGGCGTGCGGCCAGGACGTGTGCGACGCCGCGACCTCGACCACCTGGCCGCATTGAGCTACGCCGGCGCGATGCGAAGGACCTCCTGCGCCGCCTGCTCGTAGGCGTGCGCGATCCGCAGGACGGAAAGATCGCCGCGCGGCTTGCCGATGAGCTGCAGGCCCATAGGCAGGCCCGCCGCATTGAAGCCCACCGGGACGCTGATGCACGGCAGGCCGGCGAAGGTCGCGTAGATCGTGACTTCCATCCAGCGATGGTAGGTGTCCATGTCGCGGCCGGCGATGGCGCGCGGCCAGCGCAGCGATGCGTCGAACGGCCATACCTGGGCCGCGGGGAGCGCCAGGAAGTCGCACCGCGCGAGCATCGCGAGCACGTGCTGGTAGAACGACGTTCGCTGCGCGCTCGCGCGATGGACCTGCTCCGCGGCGAGACCGACGCCTTCGTCGTGCTCCCACAGCGCCTCCGGCTTGACGAGCGCGCGGCGCGCCGGATCGGCAACGAGCGGCGCGATGCGCGCCGCGACGAGCCAGCGCCGCCATACGAGCCACGCCTGCCAGGCCTCCTCGGGCGAGAACGCGGCGCGCATCGGCTCCACGACGCAGCCGAGCGCTTCGAGGCGTCGCAGGCCCTGCTCGCAACACCCGAGGATGCCGGGCTCCACGGCGAGATAGCCGCCCAGGTCCGCAAGCCATCCGATGCGCGTTCCCGCAGGCTCCAACCCGGCGAGGCCGTCTTCGAATCGCTCGCTCCCGTCGAGCGAGAGCGGCGCGCGCGGATCGTAGCCCGCCTGCACGTCGAGCAGCAGGGCTAAGTCGCGCACCGTGCGCCCCATGGGTCCTTCCGTGCCGAGCTGCGAGACCCAGACATCGGGAACGGGCCACGCGGGCACGCGGCCCTGGCTCGGGCGCAGGCCGAAGACGTTGTTCCACGCGGCCGGGTTGCGCAGGCTTCCCATGAAGTCGCTGCCGTCGGCGACGGCGAGCATCCGGGTGGCCACGGCGACCGCCGCGCCCCCGCTGCTGCCGCCGGCCGATTTCGAGGCGTCGTACGCGTTGCGCGTGACGCCGAACACTTCGTTGAAGGTGTGCGAGCCCAGGCCGAGCTCCGATGTATTTGTCTTTCCGATCACGATGCAGCCTGCCGCCTTCATGCGCTGCACCGCGAGGCCGTCCTGCGCCGGCACGAAATCGCGCATGAGCGGCGAGCCCTGCGTGGTGCGCAGTCCCGCCGTCATCGCCATGTCCTTGACGGCCTGCGGCATGCCGTGCAGGACGCCCATCGACCCGCGCGCCAGCTGCGCGTCGCGCTCGCCGGCCTCGCGCATCAGGTCGTCGCGGTCGCGCAGGCTCACGATCGCGTTGTGCGCAGGATTGACCCGCTCGATGCGGTCGAGCGCCGCCGCCATCACTTCGCGGCACGACGCCTCGCGGGTGTGGAGGGCGCGCGACAGCGCGTGCGCGGGAAGGTCGGTGAGGTTCATCGGCGAGCCTGTCGCTCCTGACGGCAACCGCAGTGTATCCGCGCGTGCATAAAATCGCGGCAACTCCCGGCCTGGAGGTCGCGAATGCCAAGACGAGCGCTGGCCGCTGTCGCCGTGGCGCTCGCCGCGTGCGCCCCGATTCCCGTCACCGACCGCGAGGCCGAGACCGCGGCGCTCGCCAAGCAGATCGGTGCGCCCCTGGGCGCGGTGCGCTTCGTCTCGCGCTGCCAGTTCACGGTCGTGCCGAAGGGGGTCGCGTCGGGGCCGCCGGCCGCCGGCGTATGCATGTTCGCCGACGGCGCGCGCTGCACGTGCGCGTGATCGACGCGACCACCGGGAAGAGCGAGCCGTACGGCGCGTTCAGGCGCGCCGAGGTCGAATCGGTGTCGCTCTGCGCGGGTTTCCTGAACCAGGTGCAGGTACGCGTGCCCGGCTACGTGCTCATGATGATCATGCGGCAGGACGGCGGCATCGGGTTCAACGAAGCGGCGGCGCGCGAGCTGTTCGACCTGCTGAAAGGCGCGGGCTACACGGTGGTTGCGGCCACGGGCGGCATCGACTTCAGCGCGGGCGGCGGCGGCGCGATGGTCCCGATCTTCGTTCCGAAGCGTTAGTGCGCCGTTCCGATGTGGCGCCTCACGCGCGCGAGACCGAGCGCCACGAGCCCGGCGATGAAGGGAATCGACACGGCCACGGCGATCTCCGGATCGACCGCGATGCCCGCTGCGTGCGCACCCTTGGCGAGGTAGCCGACGAGCCCCGCCATGTAGTAGGTGATCGCCGCGATCGACAGACCTTCCACCGTCTCCTGCAGCCGCAGCTGCAGGCGCGCGCGCCGCTCCATCGATTCGAGCAGGGTCTGGTTCTGCTTCTCGCGTGCGATCTCCACCCGAGTGGACAGAAGGCCGCTCGCTCGCGCGACCCGCTCCGACAGGTCGCGCAGGCGCTGCGCCACCGACGCCACGGTCGACATGGCCGGGGCGAGGCGCCGCGTCATGAATTCCTCGATCGTTTGCAGGCCGGCAATGCGCCCTTCCTGCAGCTCGACGATGCGCGAGCGCACGAGATCGTAGTAGGCGGTGCTCGCGCTAATGCGGTACTGGATGGCGTCGATCGCGTTCTCGACCTTGGCGGCAAGCTCCGACAGCTCGACGAGCATGGCCTCGTCGCCGCCGCGGCCGTGCGCGATCTGCTCGGTGAGCGCGGCGAGCGATTGCTCGATCTGCCCGATCTTCGGTGCCTGCTCCTGCGCGAGCGGCAGCGCGAGCAGCGCCATCACGCGGTACGCCTCGATCTCGAAAAGCCGCTTCGACACGCGGCCGGCCTGGGTGGGGAGCAGCCTGCGGTCGAGCAGCACGAAGCGCTCGTAGCCGTCCTCGCCGATGCGAAAGTCGGTGAACGCCACACCTGCCCCGTTGCTGATCTCCGAGCCGACCACGGTGCCGCCCGGGAACCAGCGCGCAAGGCAAGCGGCGTACGACGATTCGCCGACGTCCGGGATCACGAGGGTGTGCGCCGCGGCGATCGTGCGCCCCGGGATCGCGGCGAGCCAGCCGTCCGGGAGGTGAGCCACGGCGGGGGATTCGAACCCGCCGGGGCCATGGACGTAGAACCCGTAGCCCGTGAACTCGGTGTGGCGTTCCCACTTGAGGCGCAGGTCGCCCAGGCGTGCGCTCCAGTGGCTGACGCCGGCAGGCGGCGGCGGTGCGCCGAATCGCTCGCACAGGAGAGCGAGGTGCCCGTGCTCCCGCTCGCGCTGGTCGCGGTCGATGGCCAGCGCGATGTACGAGGCCCGCTCCGGGCTTGCGAGCGGTTCCGGCGGCCGCGCGTGGATCTCGTTGGCGAGGCTCAGGCGCTGCGGGTGATCGGGCGGGGCAGAATGCGTCCGGTCGTTCATCGCGAAGGAACGTTGCGATCACGAGGCGACCGCGCCGCACACTAAGGGCGCGCACGGCCAGGCGTCACCTATCCAAAGATGGGGCCGCCTCGCCGGGGCCTCGGCGGTTGGTGCAGAATTCGCGCACCAAAGCACGAAGCTGCGATCCCGTGACCTTAGCACCTTCGATCCTCGTCGCCGCAGCCGTGATGGCGTTCGTGCTGGGATGCGCCGTGCTCGGCGGCTACCTTCGCAGCCTGCTTTCCAGCCACCTGGACGGCGACACCAAGGACGCCGTGAAGGCCACCGTGGGGCTGCTCGCCACGCTGACGGCGCTGCTACTCGGGCTGATCCTGGCCTCGGCGAAGTCGTCGTTCGAAGGCATCGACGACGAGGTCCAGTCAGCCGCGGGCAAGATCGTGCTGCTCGACGACAACCTGCGCGACATGGGGCCGGGGGCGGACGCGGTGCGCGCGCAACTCGTTGCGCTCACGGCGGCGCGCATCGACGCTGCCTGGGGCACAGGCCATCGGCGGCTCTCCCGCATCGGGCCGGACACGGCGGAGACCTCGGCGACGATCGGCAGCTTCAGGCGCGCGATCCTGTCGGCGCGAACCGAGGAGGAGTCCCAGCGGCGAGCGCAGGCACGCGCGATCGCGCTTACGGACGAGCTGCGGCAGATCCGCTTCCTCGCCCAAGTGCGGCAGGACCACCCGATCATGACACCGCTGCTCGTGATGATCGTGTTCTGGCTCGGTGTCATCAACCTCGGCCTCAACCTCTTCGCGCCGCGCAACCGCACCGTGTTCGCGCTCAACGTGCTGTGCGCCCTCTCGGTGGCGGCCGCCATCTTCCTCATCCTCGAGATGGAGCGCCCCTACAGCGGCGTCTTCCGCGTGTCGCCCGAGCCGATGGAGGCGGCGCTCGCGCTGATCAGCCGCTAGGCCGGCGGCCTGCCGTCAGCGGCGCGGCTTGCGCCCTTCGCGCCAGACGTCGAAGAACGAGCCGAATTTCTCGCGCACGCTCAGGCGCTCGTCGGACACGGCGTCCAGGAAGTCCGCGAGGCGCTTCGACTTCGCGAGCGTGTAGAAGAGGATGGCGGAGACGCCCACCACGCTGGCGATGAGCGTCAGCACTTGCATCGGCACCGCAAATTCGGAGAAGCCGAAGAAGTTCATCCCGAAGATTCCGGTGACGACGGTGCCGATCATTCCGAACACCGTCACCACGGTCAGGCGCACGACCGTGTTCGCCTGCCGGCGCAGCGTGTCGGTCTCGAGGTACTGGCTCATGTCCTCGATCTCGTTGCGGATCTCGTCGTAGAGCCGGTCGGTGCCGAGGTAGCGCGACGTCATGCGGTAGAGCGCCTTCGCCTGCGCCTGGTCGGACACTTCGTGGAACCAGTAACGGTGGGTGAAGCGCAGGAAGATTTCCAGAAGCTGGCGGATGGTGCGCTTGAAGCGGCGGATCGATTCGGGGTCGTCGATGCGAAGCTTGTTGAGCGCGCTCACCATCCGGTCCGACAGCATGAGCAGCGTCGCCTTGTGAATGTGGGGGATCAAGAACAAGATGAAGTACTGGTGGCGGAACTGCCCGAGCAGTCCGGAGTCGAGGTTCACGAAAAAGGAATCGGCCGCGTCGCCGACCATCACGAAGCCGTGGCCGCAGGCGAGCAGGCGCGTGCCCGGCCGACCCTTGCGCTCCTCGTTCCAGAACTGGTCGTAGCAGTAGCGCTTCTCGAACTTGCGCAGGTAGCGCTCTGAGTACGGCATCTCCGCCGAGTCGCCGGGCGCCGTCACCAGGGCGAGCCGGACGAAGTCGGCGCGCGTCAGTTCGCGCGCGTCGCTCATCGCGAGGTACGCCATCACCGGCATGCGCGCGTACTCGATCTGGCGGAAGCGGATGAGGCCCTTGCGCTCCGAATAGTCCTGCACGAGGGGCGCGAGCAGGTATCGCCAGTTCGCCGCGAAGTAGGGCGCGTGATGGGTGGCGACGAAGCTCAGGTATTTCTGCCGCTCCTCGTAGTCGGAGCAAGCCAGCACGGCCCCGTCGACGCCCAGCCACTCGACCTTCTCCATGCAGTGGCCGCCGCGCCCATCGACCCAGAACGTCGGGTAGGCGCGCCCGAAGCGAAACATGATGTCCTGCGCGCGCGAGAGCGGCACGTGGTCGGCGAACACCTCGACGACGAGCAGCACGACGTCGACGTCGTAGAAGAAGTAGAGGTCGACGTGCGCGACCTCCATGACCTGCGGGTCGGCCTGCTCGGGCAGCGTCAGCCGGACCTTCGTGACGTCGGTGCGGCGGAACACGCGAAGCGGCGATTCCGTCGCCACGCTACCCAGGGGCGTGCCGCTGCCGTACAGGAAATTGCGCACGTACGGCAGGAAGGTCACGAACTCGCTGTAGTGGCGCTCCTTGAAGTCGGCGGGGTCGCAGCCGAACTCGTCGTGCAGCTCGCGCCACGCGTGCTCGCTCTCGGTGGCGTGCAGGACGTCCCACGGCTCCTGGATCTGCGCCGACTCGCGAATCGGCATCACCTGCAGCGGCCAGATGAGGATCTGGCGGAAATGGGCGACCGTGGACACGGTTTTCGGGCCTTTGCCTAGTCGAAACGATTAGGGGTTAGTCTAGACGCGGCCCGGCGCCCTCGCCAACCTGCGTAACGTACGGACGTCAAGGGAAATCCCGAGCGGACGCGCGCCGGCCTTGATGGCGGTCAAGGCTGGAGCACCCGAGCCCGAGCTAGAGTGCGCGCATGGATTCCTGTGCGCTTTCGCCTCCCGGCGTCGTCCGCTTCGAGCCCGATCTCGTCCGCAAGTACGACGGCTTCGGCCCGCGCTACACGTCGTACCCGACGGCCGACCGCTTCACCGACGCCTTCACCCGGGACGACTACGCGAATGCGCTGCGCGCACGCGCCGATGCCTCGACCAAGCTTTCGCTCTACGTGCACGTCCCGTTCTGCAACACGATCTGCTTCTACTGCGCGTGCAACAAGGTCGTCACCAAGAATCGCACGCATTCCGCGCGCTACGTCGACTACGTGCTGCGCGAGATCGCGATGGTGGCCTCCCAGGTGGCCGGTACGCGCGCCGTGACGCAGCTGCACTGGGGCGGCGGAACGCCGACGTTCCTCTCGCGCGAGGAGATGGCCGCGCTGATGGGCGCGCTGCGCGAGGCGTTCGAGTTCGAGGCCGACGCCGAGATCTCGATCGAGGTCGACCCGCGCACCGTCGACGAGGACGGCATCGGTTACCTCGCCTCCCTCGGCTTCAACCGCCTCTCGCTCGGGATCCAGGACTTCGATCCCGCCGTGCAGAAGGCGGTCAACCGCATCCAGGACGAGGCGCAGACCCGCGCGCTGATGGACGCGGCCCGGCGCCACGGCTTCGTCTCGATCAACGCCGACCTGATCTACGGGCTGCCCAAGCAGACGGTCGAGGGCTTCGCGGCCACGCTTTCCAAGGTGATCGCCGCGGGACCCGACCGCATCGCGATCTACAGCTACGCGCACCTGCCGCATCTGTTCAAGCCGCAACGGCGGATCGTCGAGGACGAGCTGCCGGCGCCGGCGGTGAAGCTCGATATCCTGGGCCTCGCCATCGCGAGCCTCGGCGCCGCGGGCTACGTGCACATCGGCATGGACCACTTCGCCAAGCCGGGCGACGAGCTCGCCGTGGCGCAGCGCGTGCGCAAGCTGCACCGCAACTTCCAGGGCTACTCCACGAGGCCCGACACCGACCTTCTCGCCTTCGGCGTGTCCGCCATCGGCAAGGTGGGCGACGCGTACGCGCAGAACGCGAAGACGCTCGCGGACTACTACGCGAGGCTCGACGCCGGAGAGCTGCCGGTCATGCGCGGCGTCACGCTCGATGCCGACGACGTGATTCGCCGCGAGGTCATCCAGCGCATCATGTGCGACTTCGACGTGGACCTTGCGGCCGTGGGGCGCAAGTACGCCATCGACGCGGCGCGCTATTTCGCCCCCGAGCTCGCGAGCCTCGCGCCGCTCGCGGCCGACGGCCTCGTGGAGACGTCGCAGAGCGCGCTGCGCGTCACGCCCTCGGGCAGGCTGCTCGTGCGCAACGTGGCGATGACCTTCGACCGCAGGCTGCGCGAGGCGAAGGCCGGGGCGCGGTACTCGCGCGTGATCTGATCCGTTTCGTTCGGCCGACGAGCGGCGCTTGACATAAAAGAACGATCGGTCGTACTCTTTTGCCTCATGGGCAAGGGCGAGCACACACGCGCCGCGATTCTCGATGCTGCGCTGGCGCAGGCCAGCAGCGGCGGGTTCGAATCGCTCACCATCGGCTCGCTCGCCGAGCGCGCGGGCCTGTCGAAGAGCGGGCTCTACGCCCATTTCGGCTCGCGCGAGGAGCTGCAGGTGGCCGCCATCGAGGCCGCGGCCGCGCGCTTCACCGAGACGGTGTTCCTGCCGGCGCTCAAGGCGAAGCGGGGCTTGCCGCGCCTGCGCGCCCTGTTCGAGCACTGGCTGGGCTGGACCGGCCGCGTCGGGCTCTCCCACGGCTGCCCGATGCAGGCGGCCGCCATCGAGTTCGACGACCGCCCGGGTCCGGTGCGTGACGCCGTGGTCGAGCATTTCTCGCGTCTGGCGCGCGAGCTCGGCCGGGCGGTCGAGCTCTGCGTGGGCCAGGGACACTTGCGAGCCGACCTCGACGTCGCGCAGTTCGTCTTCGAGCTGATGGGGATCATCTTCGCGTGCCAGCACGGCACGCGGCTGTTCGACGCGTCCGAAGCCGAGGCCCGTGCGCGCGCCGGGTTCGAGCGTCTGATCGCTTCTTCCACGCCCCCCTGATCCACCCGGAGATTCGCCATGGCCGCCTCGCTGGTTACCCCCATAAATAGCACGATCGATCGTGTTAATACATCGCTGACCGCGATTCTGCGCGCCTATTTCGGGATCGCCTCTCGCGTTGTGCCCGACCTTGCGCGCCGGCAGGCCGAGCGGCGGTTCACCGCGCCGCCGCGCTACGCCGGCCGCCGCGCGCCGTCGGTCGACGCCATGCGCACGACGGTGCTTGCCGGAGCGCATTCGCTCGCGGTGTGGCAGGTCGGCCCGATCGCGGCGCCGGCCGTGCTGCTGTCGCACGGCTGGGGCGGGCGCGGCTTGCAGATGGAGAGCTTCGTGGCGCCCCTGGTGAGAACCGGGCATCGCGTCGTCTGGTTCGATCATCCGGGGCACGGGGAAAGCGGGCGCGCGGCGGTCGCGCTGCCGGACTTCGTGCGCGCGATCACCGCGCTCGCCGCCACCCACGGACCGTTCAAGGCCGGCATCGGCCATTCCCTCGGCGCCGCCGCGCTCGCACTCGCGATGCGGCGCGGCACGCCGTTCGAGCGCGTCGTGTTCGTGAGCCCGCCCGCGTCGATCAACGAGCATGCGCACAAGTTCGCGCGCTTCCTGGGCATCTCGCCCGCGATCCGCGAGGCCATGCGCCTGCGCCTCGAGCGCCGCTACGGCATCCCGTTTGCCGAGATCGACCGCATCGACGACCTCGCGCAGCTCGCGCTGCCCGCCCTCTTCGTCCACGACGAGCGCGACGCGCAGGTGCCGTTCGAGGATTCGTTGCGCCTGTCGGGGCGCATGCCGGGCGCGCGCCTCGTCAAGACGTACGGTCTCGGCCACTACCGCATACTGCGCGATCACGGCGTGGTGGGCGCGGTGTCGGCCTTCGTTCGCGGCCTCGACAGCGACCTCCCGGCCGAGCTGCCTCCCCTGCCGCGTCCCGCGCCGCTGTACTGAAAGGACCCGTCCATGAGCACGCTGTACTTCGACGATCTGCCCGTGGGGCTGCGCTTCCGCACCGGAACGCACGAGGTGGACGCGGCGCAGATCAAGGCGTTCGCCGCGCAATTCGACCCGCAGCCGTTCCACCTCGACGACGAGGCCGCGAAGCACACGCTGTTCGGCGGGCTCGCCGCGAGCGGCTGGCACACGGCCGCCATCACGATGCGGCTCATGGTCGAGGGCGGCACGCGCATCGCCGGCGGCATCGTCGGCGCGGGCGGGGAGATCGGCTGGCCGCAGCCGACGCGGCCGGGCGACGTGCTTTGCGTCGAATGCGAAGTGCTGGCGGCGACACCTTCGCGCTCGCGGCCCGACCGCGGCACGGCCTCGCTTCGCTGCGAGACGCGCAACCAGCGCGGCGAGATCGTGCAGGTGCTGGTGGCGAAGCTGGTGGTGCCGCGGCGCGCGACGGCCGAATCCCGTTAGCGTTTCGCGGGGAAGCCCGGGTTGGCCCGGGGCTGTTCCCGATGGTAGTAACGAGCGTCCCAACGGAGCCGCTCATGTGCCTTCGACACTTCGTGCCGATGCTGGTCTTCGCCGTGGCCACGGGGGTGGCCGCAGCGCCGCCTGCGGTCATGCGCTGGAACGTGGACGGACAGCCTCGCGAAGCGCTCGTGTTCGCGCCGGAGCAGCGCACGCCACAGCAGGCACACCCGCTCGTGTTCGCGTTCCACGGTCACGGCGGCAACATGGAAGGGTTCTCGCGCGCCGCCGCGATCCAGCAGTATTGGCCCGAAGCGATCGTCGTCGTGCCTCAAGGCCTGCCGACGACGAGCCATCTCGACCCGCATGGCAAGAAGCCGGGCTGGCAGCGCTTTGCCGGCGACGACGGCGACCGAGACCTCAAGCTGTTCGACGCGATGCTCGCCACCTTGCGCCAGCGCTATCGCGTCGACGACCGGCGCGTCTTCGCAACGGGCTTTTCGAACGGCGCCTTCTTCTCGCTCTTGCTCTGGATCGAGCGCGGCCGCGAGGTTGCGGGTGTCGCGATCGTCGCGGGCGCGCTCGACCCTTCGCAGCACTTGCCCGTCGCGAAGCCGGTGCTGCACGTCGCGGGCGAGCACGATCCGCTGGTCACGCCGCAGAAGGTCGAGCCCACGATCGCCGAGGAGCGGCGCGCCGACGGCGCGGACGGGCCGGGCCACGCATGCGGGAACGGATGCACGGACTACCGCGGTAGAGCGCCGGTGCGGGTCGTCTGGCACCCCGGCGGCCACGTCTATCCGCCGCGGGCCGCCGAGCTGACCGCCGAGTTCTTCCGTAACGTGAACGCGGCGCCGGGGGAGGCGTCGCCTCGGCGCTCGGCCGCGGATCCCGCGCCGGCCGAAGGCGACGCGCCGAGGGCCGAGACGATCCGCTACGACAGCCAGGGGCTGAGCCTCGTCGGCTACGTGTACAAGCCGGCCGGCGACGGACCGTTCCCGGTCTACATCTGGAATCACGGCAGCGAGCACGATCCCAAGCCGGGTGCGGTGCTCGCGGCGTTCTGGGTGCCGCACGGCTTCGTGCTGTTCGCGCCGCTGCGCTCGGGCCACGCACCCAACCCGGGCGCGTACATCGGCGACGAGCAGAGGCACGTGGGCGATCCGAAGTCGGCGGCGGGCTTCGCGCGCCTGGTCGCATTGCACGAGCGCGCCAACGACGACGTGGTCGCGGCTTATCGCTGGATCGCCGCGCAGCCGTACGTCGACGCGAGGCGCATCGTCGTCGCCGGCGGGTCGTATGGCGGCATCCAGACCCTGCTGACCGCGGAGCGCGACGGCCGCGACCGCCTGGGCGTGAAGTGCTTCGTCGCGATGGCCCCGGCCGCGCAGTCGTGGGAGAACCCGAACTGGGCAGGCCGCCTGACGACTGCGATCGACGCGGCGCGGGCGCCGATCTTCCTCGCGCAGGCGCGCAACGATTACAGCCTCGGACCGAGCGAAGTGCTCGGACCGCGCGTCGACGCCAAGGGGCCGCCGAGCCGCCATACCGTGTTCCCGCCGCATGGCGACCCCGGCAATCCCGCGCAGGGTCACGGCGGGTTCTTCTCCGATCCGCAGGCCTGGGGCGACGCCGTGCTCGCGTTCCTGCACGACTGCGGCGAGGCCTGAAAAGGGCGCCTACTCGACGAGCGACTCGGCCACGAGCTCGGCGATCTCGCGCGTGACGATGCCGGTTTCGTTCGGCAGCGCCTTGACGCCGTCGGACATCATCACGGCGCAGTAGGGGCACGCGGTGGCGATGGTCTTGGGCGCGAGGGGCATCGCCTGCTCCACGCGCGCGATGTTGATGCGCTTGCCGCCGTCCTCCATCCACATGCGGCCGCCGCCCGCGCCGCAGCACATGGCTTTCTCGCGGCGGAGCGCGAACTCGAGCGGCGTGTCGCGCGTGACCGCACGCAGGATCGCGCGCGGCGCCTCGTACTCGCCGTTGTGGCGGCCGAGGTAGCACGGCTCGTGGTAGATCACGCGGTCGAAGCCCGCGCGCACGCGAAGGCGCCCCTCGGCGAGGAGCCGGGCAAGGAGCTGCGTGTGATGGACGACTTCGTAGTGCCCGCCGAGCGCGGGGTATTCGTTGCGCAGCGTGTTGTACGCGTGCGGGTCGCAGGTCACGATGCGGCGGACGCCGAACTGCGCGAACGTCGCAATGAGCGCGGTGGCGAGCTGCTGGAACAGCATCTCGTTGCCCGCGCGGCGCACGCACTCGCCGGTGGAGGTCTCGCGCGCGCCGAGGATCGCGATGCGCACGCCGGCGGCGTGCATCGCCTTGGCGAACGCGGCCGCGATCTTCTGCCCCTGCACGTCGAAGGATTCCGCCGAGCCGACGTAGAAGAGATAGTCGAATTCCTTCGCATGTCCGGCGTCGCGCAGGATCGCAACGCCGGCGCCTTTCGCCCAGTCGCCGCGCGTGTCGGCGGGGAGCCCCCACGGGTTGCTCTGAACCTCGTACGCGCTGAACACGGCGCGAAGCTCGCGCGGAAACTCGCCGTCCATCATGACCCGGTGCTGGCGCATGCGGAAGAAGCGCGGCAGGTGCTCGAGCTCGATCGGGCATGCCGCCTCGCAGTAGCCGCAGGTCGTGCAGGCCCATAGCGTCTCGTCGCGGATCACGTCGGGGACCAAGGCGGGAAGCGCCTCCTCCGCCGCGCTGTCGGCGATCACAGCGCGCTCGGCGAGAAGATGCCGCTTCAGGCTGTCGTTGACCCACTTCATCGACAGCGGCTTGCCGGTGAGGAACGTCGGGCACGACGTCTTGCAGCGGCCGCACTCGGTGCAGGTGAAGGCGTCGAGCCCTTCCTTCCACGTGAGGTCGCGCGCGCTGCGCACGCCGAGCTTCACCTCGCCTTCCTCGCCCATCGCCTTGTCGATGTCGACGTAGGGAACGGCGTTCGCCGGCCGGCCGCGGCGGAAGAAGAGCGTGGGCAGCGCGGTGACGATGTGGAAGTGCTCGCCCAGCGGCAGAATGACGAGGAAGGAGAACACGAGCAGCAGCTGCAGCCAGTAGAAGGCCACGTAGCCTGCGTGCTGTACGGCCGGCGCGAGCGGCTGCACGGCGGAGGCGAGGGCGCTGCCGACGAGCGCGAAGGCGCGCTCGTGCGCGAGCGCAGGATCGGTCGCCGAGCGCAGCGCGAAGCGGAAGGCGTCGAAGCCGTAATCGGTGATCATGATCGCGACGATGAGCGACAGGATCACGAGCGCTTCGCGGTTGCGCTCCAGCCGCGGCGGCTTCTGCACCAGCCGCCGGTACAAGGCGTAGCCACAGGCGGCGAGCACGGCGAGCTCGACCGCGTCCTTCAGCGCGGCGAAGAGCCCGCCGGCCAGGCCCGGGAGTGTCGCCGACTCGTCGTAGCCGATCGCGATGAGGTTCAGCTTGCGCACGAGCAGCGTCATGAAGCCCGCGAAAATGATCGCGTGCATGATGCCGGCCTTGCGCTCGCCTCGAATCATGCGCGATTGGAGGAAGCCGTCGACGAGAACCGCCTTGGCCCGCGCCGCGGGACGGTCCCAGCGCATCTCCGGGGCGAGGTGGCGCAGGATCGCAAGCTTGCGCCAGGCAAGCGCCGCGAACGCCGCGAACGCCGCGGCCATGAGGAGCGTGATGGCGTAGGGGCCCAAGGCGATGCTGCGCCGCGACTGCGCGGGGTGGCTGCGCTATCCGGCGTGCCGCGCGCCCGCGGCAACGCCCTCGCCGCGCTGGCAGGCGAGCCGCTCGCCCACGCCGGCCCACCGCTCGGGCGATTGCGCGGCGGCGAGCGAGGTGTCGTTGTCCATGCGCACCGCGGACAGCCTTTCCTCGCAGTCGAGCGGATCGTACGACGACAGCTGAACGTCGAGCACCGAGACGTCGGCGTCGGAGGCGTCGCGGCCGTGCGCCATGCGCGCCGCGAGGCGCGCCCGCAGCGTCGCTTGCGGCACGTCGAAGCTCACGATCGCGAACGGGACGCGCAGCTCGGCCGCGAGATCGTGGAACAGTCGCCGCTGCCACCGCTTGAGGAACGCGCCGTCGACGATGACGGGGTAGCCGGCGCCGACGATGCCGCGCGTCAGCGCATGTACCCGCAGGTACACCCAACGCGTCACGTCGTCGGAGTACATGGAGGAGGCGAGCCCGGCGGGATCGCGGTCGGTGGGCCGCAGGTTGTGCATCCGCTTGCGCTCGACGTCGGTGCGGATGCGGACCGCGCCGACCCGCTGGACGAAGCCCATGCT
Source organism: Casimicrobiaceae bacterium (assembly GCA_035499955.1). GTDB lineage: Bacteria > Pseudomonadota > Gammaproteobacteria > Burkholderiales > Casimicrobiaceae > VBCG01. Next base: position 3,677 of record DATJXV010000048.1, on the reverse strand, counting down.
CGACACGGTCTTGCCGCAGCCCGCAAAGCCGTGCGTGACGACGATGGCAGGTTCGCGCTCCGCCGCGCAATCTTGCGCGAGCACCAGGTATTCGCGCGACTCGGCAAGTGCGGCGTCCGCGCCGGCGCCGGGCCCCATCTGCCGCGCGCGCTCGCAGGCGACCATCGCACGCACCATCGCCCGATAGACCACGTAGAAGCGCAGCACGCGCAGGCCTTCGTAGTCGCCGGTCGCCTCGAGGTAGGCGTTGCGGAAGCGGTTGGCGAGATCGGGGCGCCCGCGGTCGCGGAAGTCCATGTCGAGGAACGCGACGTCGCTCATGACGTCGATCGTGCGAAGGTCCTCGCTGAACTCGATGCAGTCGAAGATGAGCGGCTGCCCGTCGACCTCCGCGATGTTGCCGAGATGGAGATCGCCGTGGCATTCGCGAACGCGGCCGCGCTCACGGCGCTGGTCCTGCAGCGGCGCGATGGTGTCGTGCTCGCGGCGCGTCCATGCTTCCAGTGCGTCCAGCGCCGCGACGTCGGACGGGTCGCCGAGCCCGGCGCGCAGGCGCTCGAAGTTGCGCAGCGCGTAGCGGAGGACGACGCGCGGATCGCCGCCGCCGGCGTCGATGCGCGCCGCACCGTGCGCGGCGGCCACGCGCAAGGCGAGCTCGTCGACGAACGCCGGCGTGATCGACCCGCGCGAGACGAGGCGGCTTGCGAGCGCGTCCTGAGCGAACTCGCGCATCTTCACGGCGTACTCGATCGCGGGCCCGGTGCCGCCGAGGACGGGCGCCTCGGTCGTCCCGGTGACCGGCACGACTTCGAGGTACAGCTCGGGCGCGAAGCGGCGGTTCAGGCGCAGCTCCTCCTCGCAGTAGTGGCGCCGCGACGGCAGCGTGCGGAAGTCGAGGAAGCCCAAGTCGACCGCCTTCTTGACTTTGTAGGCGTAACGGCCGGTCAGGAGAACGAACGAAATGTGCGTCTCCAGGAGCTGCGCGGGTTCGCCGCTTGCCGCCTCGAGCCTGCGCCGAAGCGCCTCGGCCATGCGCGACTGCGCGGCAAGGACGGTCGGTTGCGCGCCCCGGGCGACGGCGCCATCGTTCATGCGTCTATAGTGGGGCGCTTCCCGGGCTCACCCCTTGATCGGGGTCAAGCAACCCCTTGCCGCCCGAATTTCAGGCCGTTGCGTGCGGGCTGCGCGACACCGGCCACGTCTCGTTGGCGTGGCGCAGGAGGGCGGGCTCGTCCCGGCAGCGGCGCGCGAACGCGCGGACCTCCGGTGTGCGCCAGGCGTCGCGGTACGCCTGCCAGGCCTCCGGGAGCGAGTCGCGGCGCAGGTCCGCGGGCGCGAACGGCAGCGCGTTCAGGAGCTTCACCTTTCCGTTCGGCACCACGAGGAGCATCGCCTGGGGGCTCTCCACGCGCGTCTCGATCTCGGTCACGATGTCCCAGGGATAGACCGAAAGGTCGATCGCGGCATCGCGCGCGTGCTCGCGCAGGCGCGAGGCGGCGCGCCGCCAGTCGTCGTCGCTCGCTGCGAGGGCGCTCCAGGCCGAGGCGGCGCGGCCGATGCGCATCATCGGTCCCGTCACGAAGGCCTCGCAGCCGAGCGCGACGGCGAGGTCGAACGCGTGGGCCATCTCGGCCAGGTTGAAGCGCGTGGGCACGAACACCATCTGCGGCGGGCGTCCGCGCGCGACGAGGCGCTCGATGGCCGCGAGGGTGGCTTTGAAGCTCGACCCCGGACGCACCCGCTCGTGGGTCGCGGCCGTGGCGCCGTCGACCGAGATCTGCACGCATTGCATGCGAAGCGCCGCGATGCGGTCCGCCGCGGCGTCGTCGATGCGGCTGCCGTCGGTCTCGAGCTTGAGCGCGCAGCCGGCGGCCGCGAGGCGGTCGAAGATCTCCCAGCAGTGCGCGACACCCAGCGGCTCCCCGCCGCCGAACGCGACGTAGGGAATGCCCGCTTGCCCGATGCGGTCGGCGAGGCGAAGCGCCTCGTCGCGGGTCAGCTCGTCGGCCCAGGCCCTGTCGGGGCCGGATTCCTCGCAGCAGGCGACACAGCGGGCGCTGCAGCGGTTGGTGAGCTGCCAGGCAATGAAAAGGGGCGCCCGGTATTCCTCGACCGAGCGCCCCAGCATTGCGGAATGCGGTATATCAGGTGAAGCGGATGTACGGCTGGGCCATCACCTGCTCGGAAACGTCCTCTAGCTTGGGCTTTTCCCACGCCGGCTTGGCGACGGGCTTCGCAGGCTTGGCGGCTTGAGGTGCGGCCTGCTGGGTCTGGCTGGTGACGATCGATTCGCTCATCCTGTTCCCTTTCAGAACTAGACGTGGGCCACTGGCGTCATCCGCCAGGTGTTCGCTTCCGCGTGACACGACTCGTCGTCGATCGCGCGCTTCACTGCTGACCTCGTTGCGTCGTTCCGCCACGCCTCGCGATACGACTGCCAGGCGCCGGCGAGCGTCGTGCGCCGCAGATCGGCGCAAATCTCGGGAAGCGGCGCTGCCACCTTCACCCAGCCGTTCGGAAGCACGAGCAATGTTGCGGGTGGGTCGGACAGCGCTGCGCGAAGCCCGTCTTCGATGCTCCAGGGAACGTAGCACAATTCCATGGGGGGTTCAAGGACATCGCCGGCGCGCGCGAGCACCTCGCGGTATTCGCGATACTGCGCATCGCTCGGCGCGAGCTTGTGCCAAAGCCGCGCGGCCGTCCCGAGGCGCATGAGCCTGCCGGAGTTGAAACGGAATGCACCCAGGGCACGTGCGCGCTCGATCACGGCCGCGGCTTCGTGCAGGTTGAGGCGCGTCGGCGCGAACGTAATCTCGAGCGGCAATCCCGCGTCGCGGACCGCGCGGCAGGCCGCGTGCGCCTTCGCGAGCGAGGCGCCCGGGCGCTGGCGTTCGTACACCGCCTGCGTGTCGCCGTCGAGGCTCACCTGGATCGAGCGGATGGGCAGCCGCGCGAGACGCTTGGCCGCGGCGGCCTCGAAGCGCTGCCCGTTGGTCTCGACCTTGAGGTTCACGCCGGCATTGCCCAGCGCCTCGGCGACGGCGAAGAAGTGCGGCACGAGCGTCGGCTCGCCGCCGCAGAGCATCACGTAGGGGACGCCGCTGTCGACGATGTCCGCGGCGACGCGCAGCGCCTCGCCCTCGTCGAGCTCGTCGCGCAGCCGCTTGCCCGGGGCCGATTCGGTGCAGCAGTGCAGACACGCGAGGTCGCAGTCGCGCGTGAGCTGCCACGACACGAAGAGCGGCGCGCCGAAACGGTCGATCGAAAGCGTCATCGCATCAGGCCGTGCACCCAAACGCCCGCGGCGAACAGCGTGACGCCGACCATGTAGCAGGCCACGACGTTGCGGACGGCGGGCACGAACCGGCGCGGCGCGGTGAAGGTCGTTCGCGCGCGGCGTGCGCTCGCCACGAGCAGCGGCACGGCGAGCACGCTGGCAAGGCAAGGCCACGGGAAGACGCGCGCGAGCGTGCCGGCGAAGGCTATGGCGAGGCCCGCGGCGGCGAGCGCGACGTAGAGCGTCACGCCGCGCTCGCGGCCGAGCCGCACGACGAGGTTGCGCTTGCCGACCAGCAGGTCCTGGTGGTAGTCCGGAATGGCGTTGACCACGGCCAGCGACATGATGAGCAGCCCGGGCACGAGCGATGCGGCGAACGCGCTCCACGTCAGCGTGCGGG
>DATJXV010000047.1:0-5556 GCA_035499955.1 Casimicrobiaceae bacterium | reverse complement strand
CTTTGAGCTCGATGATACCGGGACCCTTCGGCGTGGAGCGCCAGCTGCCGCTCGCGGTGCCCGACGTGTGAGGCGTGGCGAAGCGGACGTCGTCGATCGTCACCCGCAGCTCCTCGTCGTTGCGCGTCCATCCGACGCGTCCCGACGCGTTGTCGAACACGAGCGGGTCGCCGAAGACGCGCGGCAGCGTCACGCGCATATCGCGGCTGTCGAGCTTCAGGTCGCCGCGCGTCTCGTCGAAGGTGAAGTTGCCCGACACGCTCGCCGCGCCGGGAAGCGCCTCGCTGGCCGCGATGCCGAAGCGGGCGAAGGATCCGCTGCCGGAGAACTTGGTCGGCGCATCGGGCGGCCCGGTCCACGCGAACTTGCCGGCCGAGACGCTGCCGCGCAGCGCGAGCGCGGCCAGATCGTGGCGCCAGCGCTCGGGCAGCGGCAGGTGCTCGGCCAGCGTGGACAGCGGCGCCACCTCGAGCCGGTCGAACGCGAGCTGGCCGCCCGTGATGCCGCCGTCGCTGCCTTCGTTCATCGACACCGTCAAGGCGACCGGCGCGAGTTCCTGTCCATCGCGCGTGCGAAACGCGAGATCGCGGGTGGCGAGCTCGCGCTTGCCGCCTTCGTTGCGCCACGTGAGACGCCCGCCGAGACGGGTGAGGTCGAGCAGCGGCAGGCTCGGCGCGATGCGCGCGCGCACGCCGGTGAGCTCGAGGTCGGCGACGACCGCCGTCGCCCGCCCGCCGGCGAAATCGAACCAGACGCGAAGCGCGCCCTCGCCGCCTTCCACTGGATTCAGCACCGTCAGCCACTCGCGCCAGAGCGCGACGTCGGCGTAATCGAGGCGCACGTAGAAGCTGCCTTTCGCCTGGCGCCAGTCCCGAAACGACGACGCGCTGATCTCGCCGCGCAAGTCGAGGGGTGACGCCATCGCGGCCGGCGGCGAGCCGACCACGCCGAAGCGCACGCGGCCGAAGGATTGGTCGAGCTTGAACGCGACGTGGTCGAGCACGAGCTGGGGCGCTCCGCGCAGCTCGTCGTCCCACATCACGAGCGCGTCGCGCACGTTGATCGCGCGTTGGCGAAGCAGCCAGTCGGTGAGCCGGGTGTCGTCGCTTTGTGCCTGCGGGTCGATCTCGAAGCCTGCGATGTGAAGGCGGCCGGCCTTGTCGCGGCGGATCGCGAGCTGCGGGCCGTCGATCGACAGCTCCTTCAGCCGCAGGTCGAGCGAGAAGAGCGAGGTCCAGGCCACGACGAGGTCGACGTGCGGGAGCAGGAGCACCGGCGCGCCGGCGGGCTGGGCGCGATCCCGGATGGCGAGGCCGGTGATGGTCAGGCGCGGATTCCACCCGTCCCATCCGCCGCGAAGCGATTCGATGGCAACGGGATGCCCGAGCTCGGCGGTCAGCTTGTCGGCGATCGGCCCGCGGTAGTCGTCGAGGTTCGGGAAGACGAGATAGCGCACCGCAAGCAGCAGCACCAGGAACGCGATCACCGCCGTGACGATGACGTTCCCGGCCAAGCGCAGCAGTCGAACGGCGAGCAGTGGGGCCAAGGGAGGCTATCGGCGCCTAACAGGCTTTCGCGTTTCCTGCGGGAGCGCCCCCCGCAGGCATAATGAGCGGCCTGCCCAGAACGTTTGGATTGTAGCCGACCCTCGCGCCGAGCCGTTGCACGGTCGCCGCCGCCGATCCGCCCGCCTGGCCGTCACCGCCTCATGGACCTCCAACGCGCGCTCGAGTTCAGCCGCTACGCCACACGCATGTTCGCGGCCGAGCCGGACCTGGCCTCCGAGGTACGGGAAAGCCTGGAAGCGCGCTTTGCATGGCCCGCGCCCGGCGTTTTCGCTGGGGACGACGAGGCCGCGCTTGCGTCGCGCCTGCGCAAGCTGCGCAAGCGGGTGTTCCTGCACACGCTGCTGCGCGACCTCACGGGACGCGCGGGATTGACCGAGGTGTGCGCAGCGATGACCGCGCTCGCCGACCTCGCGCTGACGCAGGCGCTGCGCGTGCACTCGGCGTCGCTCGATGCCGTGCACGGCGCGCCGCTCGGCGCGGACAGCGGTCGGCCGCAGAAGCTCACCGTCATCGGCATGGGCAAGTTGGGCGGCGGCGAGCTCAACGTGTCCTCCGACATCGACCTCGTCTTCGTGTATCCCGAGGAGGGCGACACCGCGGGCCCACGCGTCATCGCCAATCGCGAATACTTCGACCGCCTGGGCCGGCGCATCGTGGGGGCCCTCAACGACATCACGCCCGACGGCTACGTGTTCCGCGTGGACATGCGCCTTCGGCCTTACAGCGAGAGCCACGCGCTCACCACGTCCTTCGCCGGGCTCGAGCAGTACCTCCTCACACAGGGCCGCGCCTGGGAGCGCTATGCGTGGCTCAAGGCGCGCCCCATCACGGGGGAGCGCCACGACGAGCTCGCGTCGCTCGTCACGCCGTTCGTGTTCCGCAAGTACCTGGATTACGACGCCTACGAAGGATTGCGGGACGTGCACCGCCAGATCCGCGAGCAGGGCGCGCGGCGCGACGCGCTTTCCAACGTCAAGATCGGCGACGGCGGCATCCGCGAGATCGAGTTCATCGCACAGGCGGTGCAGATCGTGCGCGGCGGGCGAGAGCCCGACCTGCGCGTGCGCGGGACGCTGCCCGCGCTCGCGGTACTGGGCGAACGGGAGCTGCTGCCGCCTTCGTCGGTCGGCGCGCTGCGCGATGCCTACGTGTTCCTGCGCAACGTCGAGCACCGCCTGCAGTACCGAGACGACGAGCAGACGCATCGCCTGCCCGACGACCCCGACGAGCGCCGCTGGCTCGCCGAGGCGCTCGATACCGACACGGACGGCCTCGATCGCGCGCTGGCGCACCATCGCGGCGCGGTCTCGTTCACGTTCGCGGAGACGTTCGGCGACACCGGACGCGGCGCCGAAGTCCAGGACACGAGCTACGCCGATCTCTGGGAGGAGCCCGCGCTGTCCGCTGGGGACGAGGCATGGCTTCGTGCCGCCGGTTACGACGATCCCGGTGCGCTCGTGGCGACACTCGCGCGCGTGCGCAACTCGGGGCGCTACCAGCAGCTCCCCGCGGCCTCGCGGCAACGCTTCGACGCGCTGCTGCCGCAGCTGCTCGCCGCGGCATCCGCGCACCCGGGCCTGTCCGGCGCGCAGGTGGTCTTCGAGCGGCTTCTCGCGCTGCTCGAGGCGGTGGCGCGGCGAAGCGCGTATTTGGCGCTCCTCATCGAGCATCCGCCGCTCCTGCCGCGGCTCGCCAACCTCATCAGCGCATCGGCGTGGGCCGCGGACTACCTCACGCAGCACCCGCTCCTGCTCGACGAGCTTCTCGACGCGCGCGTGCTGCTCGCCGAGCCGGACTGGGAAGCGTGGCGCACCGAGCTTGCGCGCCTGCTCGCGCAGCGTCCCGACGACGCCGAGCATCAAATGGACGCGTTGCGCCATTTCCGCCACGCGCAGACGTTCCGCCTGCTCGCGCAGGACCTGTCGGGGCGCCTCACGGTCGAGCGCCTCGCCGATCACCTTTCCGCGCTCGCCGACGTCGTGCTCGAAGGCGCGCTCGCCGCGTGCTGGACGCAGCTTGCCGGCCGCGACGCCGCGCCGCCGCGCTTCGCGATCGTGGGCTACGGGAAGCTCGGCGGAAAGGAGCTGGGCTACGTATCGGACCTCGACCTCGTGTTCCTGTTCGACATTCCCGACGACGAGCCCGACGCCCACGCGCGCGAGTTCGCGTACACGCGGCTCGCGCAGCGCCTCAACACCTGGCTCACCAGCACGACGGCCGCGGGGCCGCTCTACGACACTGACCTGCGGCTGCGGCCGGACGGCGCGAAGGGCCTCATCGCCTCCAGCGTGCGCGGGTTCGTCCGCTACCAGCGTGAGCAGGCATGGGTGTGGGAGCACCAGGCGCTTACGCGCGCGCGCTTCGTCGCAGGTGACGCAGACGTCGGCGCGGCATTCGAGGCGGAGCGCTTCGCGATCCTCACGATGCCGCGCGATCGAGCGAAGCTCCTCGACGAGATCGTCGCCATGCGGCGCAAGATGCACGCCGGCCATCCGAATCCCACGCAGCTCTTCGACCTCAAGCACGACCCGGGCGGCATGGTCGACATCGAGTTCACGGTGCAATGCATCGTGCTCGCGCACGCGCCTCGCCACGAGATGCTGACGCGCAACCTCGGCAACATCGCGCTGCTGCGCATGGCCGGCGAGCTCGGGCTCGTGCCGGAGCGGCTCGCGCGCGACGTGGCGGACGCGTATCGCGACTACCGCAGCCTGCAGCACAAGGTGCGCCTCACCGGCGCGTCGCACGCCCGCGTGGATCCGGCGCCTCACGCGGCGCGCCGCGCCGCGGTCGAGGCGCTATGGACCCACGTGTTCGGGGCAGCTTGGCGCTAGCTCGGCGCGCAATGGTCGTGCTGCGCCGGCTCGCGGGCGTCCCTCACAAAAACCTCACCAAACCAGCGTAGCAAATCCGCTGACCGCAGCCTAGATTGGGTCCAGGCCGCGGATCCGTCCCGGGCAACAAAGGGACCAAGAGCCGTGGCCCGCGTCCAATCCCATGGGAGATCCCATCATGAAGCTCATTCCAAACTGGCAAGGCTTGCCCGGCAAGTGTTTGCTGGCAGCCGGCCTTGCGACCCTCGCATCGACGACACTTGCGTCGACGACCGCCCATCCGTCGGCAGGAGGCTGCAGCATGTATGACTCGGTCGTGCCGCCTGCTCACTGGGTCGTGCCGGAGCAGGACGATGCAAGACTTACGCCGGCGGTCTATCGCCCAGGCTCAGAGGCCTTCATTCACGTCGGATACGACACAAGTCTGGCGGACAGCGGCATCGTCGGGACGTGGCAGGTTACGTTTGTCTCCGACGGCGTCTCTCCCAACCCGGTGCCCGCAGGCGTCACGACCGATTTCGGCACGGTGCAGTGGCATGACGACGGCACCGAGCTGATGATCTCCGGCGGCCGTCCGCCAAGCACGGGCAACGTTTGCATGGGGACTTGGAGACAGGTGGGGCCCTTTACCTATAAGCTCAAGCACATCGCTCTCGCCTGGGTCAGCAGCGACACGCCTCCGTCCATGGGCGGGCCGGGGCCCTCGCCCGCGCAATTCCTGGGGCCGGCCATCATCGAGCAGGTCATCAAGCTCGACAAGTCGCGAGCCAAATACCAGGGCAGCTTCACGCTGGATCAGTACAACGCCGACGCGAGCGCGGTGCTGGTACACCTCAGCGGCACGGTCAACGGAATGCGCTTCACGGTCAACTGATCGGCAATCCGGCGCCGTCGCCGGGGCGGAGGCCCGGGGCGGCGCCTCGCTGGGCATATCGTGCACGGGGGGTCTCCCGCGCCCTCACGTCACGCAATCCGATACGGGACTCGCTTCACGATGCCTTGCAAAAGCAAAGTCGCTGATGTTCTACGCCCGCTTTTGCGTGGCAGCGTGCTCGGCGCCGACGCCGATGAATACGACCGACTGCGTCGCGTCTGGAACGCGGCCATCGACCGCCGGCCTTGTGCCATCGCGCGCTGCGCCGATGCCCGCGATG
>DATJXV010000046.1:0-4865 GCA_035499955.1 Casimicrobiaceae bacterium | reverse complement strand
AACGGGATGGAAGCGGCGATCGCGTCGCTTTGCGCCGGAGCCGAGGACGCGATCCATCTCGGCTACAACATCCTGATCCTCTCGGACCGCAGCGTGTCGGCGGAGCGCCTGCCGATACCCGCGCTGCTCGCGGGCTACGGCGCGGAGGCGATCCATCCGTACCTCGCGCTCGAGACGCTCGCGCAACTCGCGCAATCGGTGCCGGGGATCGATCCCAAGGAATCGCACAAGCGCTTCATCAAGGCGATCTGCAAGGGCCTGAACAAGGTGATGTCCAAGATGGGCATCTCCACCTACCAGTCCTACTGCGGCGCGCAGATCTTCGAGGCCGTGGGGCTGCAGAAGGCGTTCGTCGACAAGTACTTCACCGGTACCGCAAGCAACGTCGAGGGCATCGGCGTGTTCGAGGTTGCCGAGGAGGCCGTGCGCCTGCACGCGCGGGCCTTCGGCGACGACCCGCTCCTGCGCGACATGCTCGACGCCGGCGGCGAGTACATGTATCGCGTGCGCGGCGAGGCGCACCTGTGGACGCCGGAGTCGATCGCGAAGCTGCAGCACGCCACGCGCGCGAACAGCCACTCGACCTACCGCGACTACGCCAAGCTCATCAACGACCAGAGCCGCGAGCTGAAGACGTTCCGCGGCATGTTCGAATTCAAGGCCGCCGAGCGCATGCCGGTGCCGATCGAGGAGGTCGAGCCGGCGAAGGAGATCGTGAAGCGCTTCGCGACGGGCGCAATGAGTCTGGGCTCGATCTCGACCGAGGCGCACACCACGCTCGCGGTGGCGATGAACCGCATCGGCGGCAAGTCCAACACCGGCGAGGGCGGCGAGGACGACGCGCGCTATCGCGTCGAGCTGCGCACCGGCAAGAGCCCCGTGGGCAAGGGGGACACGCTCGCGAGCGTGCTCGGCCACGACCGCGTCGAGGCCGACGTGCCGCTGGCGCCAGGGGACAGCCTGCGCAGCAAGATCAAGCAGGTGGCGTCGGGGCGCTTCGGCGTGACGGCCGAATACCTGTCGTCCGCCGACCAGATCCAGATCAAGATGGCGCAGGGCGCCAAGCCCGGCGAAGGCGGGCAGCTTCCGGGGCACAAGGTCTCCGAATACATCGCGAAGCTGCGCTTCTCGGTGCCCGGCGTCGGTCTCATCTCGCCGCCGCCGCATCACGACATCTATTCGATCGAGGATCTCGCGCAGCTGATCCATGATTTGAAGAACGCCAACCCGAAGGCGTCCATCTCGGTGAAGCTCGTCTCCGAGGTCGGCGTGGGCACCGTCGCCGCGGGGGTCGCGAAAGCGAAGTCCGATCACGTCACCATCGCCGGCCACGACGGCGGCACCGGCGCCTCGCCCGTGTCGTCGATCAAGCATGCCGGCACGCCGTGGGAGCTTGGGCTCGCCGAGACGCAGCAGACGCTCGTGCTCAATCGCCTGCGCGGCCGCATCGCGGTGCAGGTCGACGGGCAGATGAAGACCGGGCGCGACGTCGTGGTCGGCGCGATGCTCGGCGCCGACGAGTTTGGCTTCGCCACCGCCCCGCTCGTCGTCGCGGGCTGCATCATGATGCGCAAGTGTCATCTGAACACCTGCCCGGTGGGTGTGGCGACCCAGGACCCGGTCCTGCGCCGCAAGTTCACGGGCCAGCCCGAGCACGTGGTTAACTACTTCTTCTTCGTCGCCGAAGAAGTTCGCGAGATCATGGCGCAGCTGGGCTTCCGCACGTTCGAGGAGATGATCGGGCGCGCCGACCTCCTCGATATGCGCGCGGGCCTTGCGCACTGGAAGGCGCGCGGACTCGACTTCACGCGCGTGTTCCACCAGCCGAAGATGCCCCCCGAAGTCGCGCGCTCGCGCAAGGAAGAGCAGGATCACGGGCTCGCCCGCGCGCTCGACCACCAGTTGATCGAGGGCGCGCAGCCGGCAATCGTGAAGAGGCAGGCGGTGCGCCTCGCGCATCGCATACGCAACGCGAACCGCTCCGTGGGTGCGATGCTCTCCGGCGCGATTGCGCGCAAGTACGGCCACGAGGGCCTGCCCGAGGACACGATCCACGTCGCGTTCGAGGGCATCGCGGGCCAGAGCTTCGGGGCATTCCTGGCGCGCGGCGTCACGTTCGAGCTGCAGGGCGCGACCAACGACTACGTGGGCAAGGGGCTGTCGGGCGGCCGCATCGTCGTCTACCCCGACCCGACGTGCCCGGCCAAGCCCGAGGAGAACATCGTCATCGGCAACACCGTGATGTACGGCGCCATCGAGGGCGAGGCGTATTACCGCGGCGTGGCCGGAGAGCGCTTCTGCGTGCGCAATTCGGGCGCGAGTGCGGTCGTCGAGGGCACGGGCGATCACGGCTGCGAGTACATGACCGGCGGCACGGTCGTGGTGCTGGGCCGCACGGGCCGCAACTTCGCCGCCGGCATGAGCGGCGGCATCGCCTACGTGTTCGACGCCGACGGCACGTTCGCGCAGCGCTGCAACACGTCGATGGTCGCGCTCGAGCCGCTCCTGACGGAAGGCCAGCAGGCCGCGGCGGAAAAGGAGCTCGCGGCGTCCGGCAAGGGACGCACGCGCCACCTGGATCGCGCCGACGATGCGATCGTGCGCGAGCTGGTCGAGCGCCACCTGCGCTTCACGGGCAGCACGCTCGCGCTCGCGTTGCTCGACGACTGGGATGCGTCGCGCAGCAAATTCGTCAAGGTGTTCCCGCACGAGTACCGTCGGGCGCTCACGGAGATGCACGCGAAGCGAGCGACCGGCAAGCCGGCGGCGGCCAAGCAGCGAGCTGCCGCGTAAGCCATGGGAAAGATCACCGGATTCCTCGAGCTCGAGAGGATCCAAGAGGTCGCGCAGCCTGTCGCTGAGCGCGTCCACCATTACCGCGAGTTCATCCTCGCTCTTGCGGACGACGAGGCGAGCAAGCAGGGCGCGCGCTGCATGGACTGCGGCATCCCGTTCTGCCAGTCGGGGTGCCCGGTGCACAACATCATTCCCGACTGGAACGACCTCGTGTACCGGCACCAGTGGCGCGACGCGCTCGAGGTCCTGCACACGACGAACAACTTCCCCGAGTTCACCGGCCGCGTGTGCCCGGCGCCTTGCGAGGCGTCGTGCACGCTCAACATCAACAACGACCCCGTCGGCATCAAGTCGATCGAGCACTTCATCATCGACAAGGGGTGGGAGGAAGGCTGGGTCGCCCCGCGGATCCCGGCGCGCAAGACGGGCAAACGGGTCGCGGTCGTCGGATCGGGCCCGGCGGGCATGGCGTGCGCGCAGCAACTCGCGCGCGCCGGCCACGACGTCGTGCTGTACGAGAAGGCCGACCGCATCGGCGGCCTCCTGCGCTACGGCATCCCCGACTTCAAGATGGAGAAGCACCTCATCGACCGCCGCATGGCGCAGATGGCGGAAGAGGGTGTCGAGTTCCGGCCCAACTCGCACGTCGGTGTCGACATCCCCGCGCAGGCGCTTCTCGAGGAGTACGACGCCATCGTCCTGACGGGAGGCGCGGAAGCGCCGCGCGATCTCACCGTCCCCGGCCGCGAGCTCGATGGCATCCACTTCGCGATGGAATTCCTGCCGCAACAGAACAAGGTCGTCGCCGGTGATGCGGTCGAAGACCAGATCAAGGCGACCGGCAAGCGCGTCGTGATCATCGGCGGTGGCGACACGGGCTCCGACTGCGTGGGCACCTCGAATCGCCACGGCGCCGCGTCGATCACGCAGTTCGAGCTCCTGCCGCAGCCGCCGGTCGAAGAGGACAAGCCGCTGGTTTGGCCGAACTGGCCCATCAAGCTGCGCACGTCGACCTCGCACGAAGAAGGCGTGAGCCGCGACTGGTCGGTGACGACGAAGCGATTCGAGGGCCGCGACGGCAAGGTCGAGAAGCTCGTCGCCGCGCGTGTGGAGTGGCGGCGCGACGGCAGCGGGCCGCCAAAGATGGTGGAGATGCCGGGCAGCGAATTCGAGATTCCTGCCGACCTCGTGTTGTTCGCGATGGGATTCCTCGGCCCGGTGCAGAAGGGCCTGCTCGACGAATTCGGCGTGGAGCGCGACGCGCGCAGCAACGTCAAGGCCGACACCGAGAGCTACCGCACGTCGGTGCCGAAGGTCTTCGCCGCCGGCGACATGCGCCGGGGCCAGTCGCTCGTCGTCTGGGCGATCCGGGAGGGCCGCCAGGCCGCGCGCGCCGTCGATGAATTCCTGACCGGGTCGTCGGCGCTCCCGCGGTAAAATTCCCGGGATGACAGAAATCCTGACCCTTGACCTCGAGGGCTTCCGTCCGCCGCTCACGCCCGATATCCAGGACCGCGTCGTCCGCGCGATCGAAGGTGGTGGCGTGGTGGTCCTGCCGAACGCGACGTTCGCACTGACCGAGCGAGAGCAGCGATTCCTCTCCGCCGCGTGGTCCGACGGCCGCGCCAAGAACGTGAGCCTCGATGGCGCGAGGCTCAAGGGCGCGCGGGGCGATGCGGGCGACCTGGCCGACCTCGCCGCGATGGTCGCGCGCTTCGCCGATAGTGCGGCGAGCCTGGTCACCACGCTGTTCCCGCGCTACGCGCCGTACGTCAAGCGCGCGCGCACGAGCTTTCGCCCGCAGCCGGCGGTGGGGCGCGACGTGTCGTGGCGCAAGGACGACTCGCGTCTTCACATCGATGCATTCCCGTCGCGGCCCAACCGCGGGGAGCGGATCCTGCGCGTGTTCACCAACGTCAACCCGCAGGGCGAGCCGCGGGTCTGGCGCATCGGCGAGCCGTTCCAGGACGTGGCCCGGCGCTACCTGCCGCAGGCGAAGCCGTATTCCGCCTGGCAGGCCCGGGTGCTGCGCTCGCTGCGCCTCACCAAGAGCCTGCGCAGCGAGTACG
>DATJXV010000045.1:0-5605 GCA_035499955.1 Casimicrobiaceae bacterium | reverse complement strand
CCCGATGAAGAGCTGCTCGCCGCCTTCGAGCGTGAACACGTCGTAAACGCTCCACGCCGAGATTCGCGCGGGCATAGGCGCGGGCGGGTCGCCGGTCATCATGAACTGCTGCATGTGCTGCGCGGAGAGGAAGACGCAGTTCTCGAACAGCGCGCTCTGGATCTCCTGGCCCTTGCCGGTGCGGTCGCGCTCGCGCAGCGCCGCGAGGACGCCGATCGCGCCGAACATGCCGCCCATGATGTCGTTGACCGAGGTGCCGGCGCGCAGGGGCCGGCCGGGCGGCCCGGTCATGTAGGAGAGGCCGCCCATCATCTGCACCACCTCATCGAGCGCGAGCCGCTTCTCGTAGGGTCCGGGCAGGAAGCCCTTGTGCGACACGTAGATCAACCGCGGGAAGCTCTTCGAGAGCGTCTCGTAGTCGAGGCCGAGCTTGGCCATGAGACCCGGGCGGAAGTTCTCGAGCATGACGTCGCACTGGCCGATGAGGTCGAGCGCCGCGGCATGCCCCGCCGGCGTGTTGATGTCGAGCACCACGCTCTTCTTGTTGCGGTTGAACGAGCGGAAAAAGCCGATGCCGAGGCCGGGAAGGTTGCGCGTCTTGTCCCCGCCGGGCGGCTCGATCTTGATGACCTCGGCGCCCAGGTCGGCGAGGATCATGCCGCACGTCGGCCCCATGACCATGTGCGTGAACTCGACGACGCGCACGCCGTCGAGAGGGAGCGATCCGTTCATTGTCTCCTTTGCCATCTTCATTCGTCCTCAGGCGGCCGCGTGCTCGGCGGCGCCGAACGTCTTGGGAAGGCCCGCGCGCCACAGCGTGCCATGGAGTGCCTCGCCGGGTAGCCACTCGGCGACTTGCGCGCGAAGGTCGAGCAACCGTTTCATGTCGAGGCCGGTGTCGATGCTCATGCTGCCCAGCATGTACGCGAGGTCTTCCGTGGACGCGTTTCCGCTCGCGCCCGGCGCGTGCGGGCAGCCGCCGATGCCCGCGAGCGACGCGTCGAAGCGGCTGACGCCGAGCTCGAGCGCGGCGTAGACGTTGGCCATGGCGAGGCCGCGCGTGTCGTGGAAGTGGCCGCAGCAGAAGCGGTCGCCGGCCACGCGCAGCGCCTGCTCGAAGAGCTCCCGCACCATGCGCGGGTCGGCGTAGCCCACAGTGTCGGCGAGGCTCACGCGATCCGCACCAGCGTCGAGCAGCGCTTGCATCAGGCGCAGCACTTCGGAAGGCTCCACGCGGCCCTGGATCGTGCAGCCGAACGCCGTGCCTACGCCGCCTTCGATGAGCGTTTTCGATCCCGCAGCGTCTCGCGCGGCGCGAATGCGGCCCACTTCGGCCACGACCTCGTCGGGCGCCTTGCGCAGGTTGGCGAGGCTGTGCGCGTGGCTCGCGGACAACGGCACGAGGAGCAGATGCGCGCCGGTCTCGATCGCCTTTTCGCCGCCTTTCAGGTTCGGCACGAGCACGGAGACGGTGAGACCCGGCAGCGTCTTGGCGAATTCGACGAGCTCCGCCGTGTCGGCGAGCTGCGGCAACAGCCGTGCGGGGACGTACGAGCCGACTTCGATCTCGCGCTGCCCGGCCGCGTACGCCGCCTCGATCCACTCGATCTTGCGCGCCGTCGGGAGAATGGTGGAAATACTTTGCAAGCCGTCGCGCAGTCCGACTTCGCGGACGATGGCGCGCTCGGGAAACCGCGGGGTGCCGCCGCTCATGGGTTCTCTTCGCCGTAAAGCGCCTGGGTCGAGAGGACCCAGCGACGGACCTGAGTCTAGAGCGATTCCCACGATGCGTGTTCTCTCGATGGGAACGGCCGCCGTGTCGAAATGGAATCCCTGCCGGCTAGCGCCCCTTGAACACCGGGGCGCGCTTCTCGCGGAACGCGGCCTGCGCTTCCTTCGCGTCCTCGGTCTTGGCGATCGCCGCCGTCATGTCCTGCTCGTAGCGGTAGCCGTCGCGCAGGCTCATGTCCTCGATGACGTTCAGCGTGTGCTTGCCCATGCGCGTCGACACCGGGCTCTTCGACGCGATGACGCTCGCGATCTCCAAGGCCGCGGGCATGAGCGCCTCCGGCGCTACGCACGCCTCGACGATGCCGAGGCGATAGAGCTCCTCGCCCGGCACGCGCATGCCGGTCAGCATCATCCGGCGCAGGCGCGAGTGGCTGAAAAGACGCATCGCATGGCGGCAGCCGCCGAGGAGGCCGACGTCGACCTCCGGCAATCCGAGCGACGCCTTCTCGGAGGCAACGAGCACGTCGGAGGAGGCGACCATCGCCAGGCCGGAGCCGAGGGCGGCGCCGTTGATCGCCACGACCACGGGCTTCGCGCATTCGCGGATGGCATGAAAGCACTCGCGCGTGCGGCGCGAATGCGCCGGCAGGTCGCCCGGGCGCTTGATCATCTCGCCGCGGCCCTTCAAGTCGGCACCCGCGCAGAACACCTTGCCGGCGCCGGTGAGCACCACGACGCGGACGTCGTCGAGCTCGCTGATGCGGTCGAGCGCCAGCGTGAGCTCGTCGTTCAGCACACGCGACAGCGCATTGACGGGCGGGTTGTCGAGGGTGAGCGTGGCGATGTGGTCGCGGATTTCGAGTTTGAGCTGTGTGAGATCGTCCATGGCTTCGGTTCCGGGGTCTATTCGTCGACGTTGCCCAAGGGCTTGCCGGTCGCCGCGGAGCGCGCGCGGTCACGGTCCGCGGCTAGGTCGGCGAGAATTTGCGGCAGGCGCGCGCTCGCGCTCGCCTGCTCCTCCTGGTAGAGGCTGCGGCCGTGCGCGTCGATGCCGACGGTGACAGGACCCAGGCCCTCGACGCGCAGCCGCACGAGCCGGTAATGCATCAGCATATCGGGCCAGCCCACCTCGATCACTTCGCGGATGGCCTGCGTGTGCAACGTCGCCCCGCCGCCGAGGAACGACAGGTACACGCAGCCTGTGGCCTGCATTGCGCGTACGCAATTGCCGTCGAGCCCGCCTTTGCCGCCGACGGCGTGGAACCCGAAGCCCTCGATCAGCCGCGGCATGAACGGGTTGAAGCGCGTGCTCGTCGTGGGATTGATGTACAGGAGATCGAGGCCGTCGCCGGCGTCGCGGCTGTAGCTTCCGAGATGGAAGAGCGATGCGCCGTGCAAGGCAAGTGGCAGCGGCTCGCCTCCGTCGAGGCAGCGCACGAGGCGCTCGTGCGTTGGCAAGCCCGCCGTGGCGATGATTTCGCCATCGATGATCACCTGGTCGCCGGCGTGCAGCGCGCGGGCGTCGGCCGCGCAAAGGGGGAACGGCAATCGGTGGGTGCGGATCGCCATGTTCACTCCACGACTTCCACGCGCCCGGAGTTGTAGATACGCGCCCGGGTGCGGCGATTGATCCAGCAGTTGAACGCGACCGCCACCGGCGTGAAGCCGTGCCCCGCGGCGTAGTTGGCGTGCACGGCCAACGCCGTGCTGTCGCCTCCCGTGCCCATCGGGCCAAAGCCCGTCTTGTTGATGGCGGCGACGAGGCGATCCTCCATGTCCGCGACCATCTTTTCCGGATGCGCCTCGCCGATGGGCCGAAGCGTAGCTTCCTTCGCCATCTTCGCGGCGTAGTCGAACGTGCCGCCGATCCCGACGCCGATGACGACGGGCGGACAGGGCTGCGAGCCCGCCTTGATCACCGTTTCCAGCACGAATTGCTCGATCGTCGCGAGATCGGGAAAGCTGAAGATCTGGAGCGCGGCCCAGCGGCCGGAACCCAGCGCTTTCGGCGAGCAGGTGATGTCGATGTGATCGGCGCCGTCGACCAGGTCGAACGTGACGATGGGCATGTCCTTGCCCCGGTAGCCGCGCTCGAGCGTCAGCGGGTGGGTCACGTGCGGCAGAAGCGGCGGGTCGATCGACTCGACGAGCTCGGCAAAGCCGTCGCGAATCGCCTGCCGGACGTTGCCGATGAACTGCGCTTGCGTGCCGAGCTTGACGAAGTAGACGGGCACCCCGGCGTCGGAACAGATGAACGTCTGCTTGCCCGCCGCTGCGCGCGCGCTTTGCAGCATGATGCGCAGCGTGTGGCGTGCCGTCTCGTTCGACTCGCGCGCATCGGCAGCTTCGAGCGCGGCTTTCGTATCGGCCGGGATGCCGCGAAGCGAGCGGTCGTACAGCTTGGCGGTGACGTCCTTCACGAGCTCGTATGTGATCGCCATGGCGGGCCTATGGATACACCTCGGGATTGACAAGCCCGGGAGGCCGCTCGCCCCGCAGCGCCGCGACCACGCTCTTCGCGACCGACATCGCCACCCGATCCATCGACTCGCGCGAGAACGTCGCCATGTGCGGCGTGACGATGATCCCCGGCACGCCGATGAGCGGGCTCGGGCTGCTCGCGCCCTGCACGCGCAGAACGTCGACCGCAGCGCCGGCGAGGTGGCCGCTACGCACGGCGTCGGCCAGCGCGTGCTCGTCGACCAGCCCGCCGCGCGAGGTGTTGACGAGGTACGCGCCGCGCTTCATTCGTGCGATCGCGCGCGCGTCGATCATGTTCTCGGTGTCCGCCGTTAACGGGACGTGCAGAGAAACGAAGTCGGCGTCTCGAAGCGCGTCATCTAGCGTGACGAAGGTGACGCCGTGCGCGCCCGCGAATTCGCGGTCTTCCTGCCGGCTCACCGCCAGCACGCGCATGTCGAAGCCTAGCGCCCGCTTGGCGACCCCTTTGCCGATGCGGCCGAGCCCGACGATCGCCAGCGTCTTGCTCCAGGCTTCGGTTCCCGTCACGCGATCCCAGCGGCCTTGCTGGACGCTCTGCTCGGACGTTATGATCCCGCGCGCCGCGAGCAGGAGGAGCGCGAAGGTGAAGTCGGCGACACTCTGATCGTTGGCGCCGGCGGCGATGGTGACCGCGATGCCCTTGCGCGTCGCGGCGGCCACGTCGACGGTGTCGTAGCCGACGCCGGGACGAGCGATGATGCGCAAGCGCTGCGCGGCGTCGAGCAACCGGCTCGACACGGGCTCCATGGCAAAGACGAGCCCGTCGACGTCGCGCGCCTTGTCGATGAGCCACGACTCGTCGACCGGCAGCGGTGTCGCCGTAAGCTCGACGTCGCAGCCGGCCGCCTTCAGGTATTCGATCGCCGCCGGCGAGCCTTTGACCGATCCCGCCGTGACCAGCACCCTGCCGAGCCTCGCCATTGCGCTTCCTCCGCGATTCCTGCGAGAGTGTAAGGCGCCCCGCGCAGGCCGTCTGCGCGTTTCCGTGCATAGCTGGCTTGCCGCCCGCGCCAACTCGCATAGAATGACCGCGCCCGCGCCTCACCGGGCCGGCACGGACCATGGCGACTCGCAAGCCGACGGGAATCAAGCTCGAGCTGATGGGGGACCTCCAGAAATGGCGGGCCTTCGTCGCCATCGCCGAGCTCGGCAGCCTCACGCGCGCGGCGCTCTTCCTCGATCGCGCTCAGCCCGTCCTGAGCCGCCAGCTCAACGCGCTCGAGCGCGAGTGCGACGGGCGGCTCTTCGTGCGTACGGGCCGGGGCCTCGAGCTCTCGGAGCTCGGCAAGCGTATCTTCGCCGACGTGCAGGCGCTTCTCAGCGACGCCGTGCAGCTCGAAAGCGAGATCCGCGGCAAGGAGCGGGCGCCGGC